>JACZVU010000083.1 GCA_022572485.1 Myxococcales bacterium | reverse complement strand
CAGGTACATGCCGGCGATCGGAGTCCGATAGCGCGCATAGCCCGGAATGGGGCGCATGTGAAAGAACTGGTCGAGGGTCATCTCGCCGTGATTGGGATTGCCCTCCGGCAATCCGTAGAGGCTCTCCAGATCGGTGGGCACGAGCACGTGCCGGTCTGTGATGACGTCCCGAATGTTGGGCGCGTACTCTGCCAGCGTATCGATGACGACGTCCGCGAAGGCCTGCTTCCGCGCGCTCCAATCGCCCTCGCGCAGCGTGTACGGCGCGTACTTGGCCGTGATCGAGAGGATGTGCTGCCCCGGTGGCGCGAGGCTCGGATCGCTGAGCGTGGGAATGAGCAAGTCCAGATAGGGATACCGCGAGTACTCCCCGTACTTGGTGTGATCGAAGGCTTTCTGGATGTAGTCGAGCGACGGCGCAATCTGAATCGGCCCGCGCAGCTGCGCCGTAGCGTCGCTTCCGGCCAGAGCCGTGAACTCGGGCAGCGCGCGCAGCGCCAAATGGATGCGCGCCGCCGAGCCGCGATACTTGATGTTCTGAACGTGGCGCATGAACAGCGCGCCGAAATGGCGCGGCTCGAGCAGCTCGCGGAAGGTGGTGCGCGGGTCCGCATTCGACACCACCGTGGCTGCGGTGTGCTCCTCTCCACTGGCGAGCCGCACCCCCGTGGCCCGCTCCTCTTGAACGATCACCTCCGAGACGGGCGCGCCGGTGCGGATCTCCGCCCCGAAGCCGCGTGCGGCGTCGGCGAGTGCTCCGGTCAGCGCACCCATGCCGCCCTTCACGACACCCGCCGAGCGGAACAGGCCAGTGCCACTCTGGGCCCAGCTGCTGAGCAGCGTGTAGGCGGTTCCGGCTTCTTGGGGCCCCCAACTGATGTTCAGCACGCTACTCGCGCCGATCGCCCCGCGGAGCGCGTCCGACTCGAAGAACTCGTTGAGCAAATCGGCCGAGGGCATCGGCAAGATGCGCAGCAGCTCCGTGATCCGCTTGCGGCCCAATCTTCGCACGGGGCCCAGCAACCCGACCCCGCTGAGCAGATCGCGCAGCGAAACCTTGGGCAGATCCAGCGGTGTCATCTCCATCAAGCCGCCCACGATGTCGGCGATCCGGCTCATCAGCTCGATGAAGTTGGGGTACGCCTCGGCATCGGCCTTCGAGAAGCGCGCGATTTCCTGGACCGTGCGCTGGGTGTCGCGCCAAATGGTGAGCTGGGATCCGTCGGGCTGGGGGCAAAATGCAACCACGTCCGACGGCACCGTCTCCACGTGCGCATCCACCTTGAGCTCGCGCCGGACCTTGGCCGATAGGTAGCCGCCCCCATCGGCGATCGTCGAGACCTTGAAACCCGGGAAGATTTCCTCACTGACCGCGGCGCCGCCGACAATGTCGCGCTTCTCGAGCACGAGAACGCGGCGGCCGGCCTTTGCCAAATAGGCAGCCGTGACCAGACCATTGTGGCCGGCTCCAATGATGATGACGTCGTATTGGGCCAAGGGGTTCGCGCCTCCCTCTCAGAGTTTTCCGCCGAGAATTTCCTGCGCAGCCAGCCGCCCCGGCCCAGCGGTGATACCGCCCCCGGGATGGGTGCCCGAACCACACTGCCAGTAGTTGCGAATCGGCGTGCGATAGTCGGCCCAGCCCGGGGCGGGTCGCAGGAAGAAGAGCTGATCCAGGGTGAGCTCACCCTGGAAAATGTTGCCCTCGGTGAGACCGATCTGCTGCTCCAAATCCCAGGGCGTCAACACCTGCTTGTGCAGGATGAGATCCTTCAGATTAGGCGCGAACTCCGACAACGTGTCGATCACTGCGTTGCCGAACGCCTCGCGCTGCTGATCCCGATTGCCGTACTCTGACATCTCGTAGGCGGCGTACTGCACGAAGATCGACACCACGTGCTTTCCGTGTGGCGCCATCGTCGGGTCCACCATCGTGGGGATCACGACCTCCATGCACGGACGCTTCGAGAAGCCGCCGTACTTGGCGTCATCGTAGGCCCTCTCGATGTAGTCCACGCTTGGGCAGATCACGATGGAGCCACTGAGCAGCGAGAGATCTTTCATCGCCGTAAAGTCGAGCACGCCGTCGAGGGCCAGGTTGACCTTGCCCGACGAGCCCCGGTACTTGAACTTGTCGATGGTGCGGACCAGATCCGCGGGCAGATCCTTCTCGTCGACGAGCTTGCGGAAGGTCACCGTAGGGTCGCAGCCCGAAACGATGAGATCCGCGTAAATCTCGTCTCCATTCTCCAAGGCCACGCCCACGGCGCTGCCGTTCTTCACGATGACCTGCGCCACGGGCGCGTTGACGCGAATCTCGGCCCCGTGGCTGCGGGCCGAGCCGGCGATCGCATTGCTGATCCCGCCCGTGCCGCCCTCCTGGGAACCCCAAGCCGTGAACGCACCGTCGAGTTCGCCCATGTAGTGGTGCAACAGCACGTAGGCGGTCCCCGGCGACCGCACCCCGAGCATGGTGCCGATGATGCCGCTCAGCCCGAGCGTCGCCCGAATGACGTCGGTCTCGAAGTACTCGGCCAGGAAGTCGTCGACGCTCATGGTCATGATCTTGGACAGCTCGTGGAAGGAGTCCGTGCCCAGACCGTGCAGGTGCTGACCAAAATTCTTGAGGGTGCCCAGATCGCGCAGGCTCGGCTTGGTGAGATTGGGCGGCACGTAGCCGATGATGGGCTTCACCGCGAAGGCCATCTTGTACATGACCTCATGGAACCTCGGCAGCATCTCGGCGTCGCGCGGAGAAAAACGGCTGAATTCCTTGCGCGCCTTGGCCTCATCCGCGTAGGAGGCCAGAAAACCCCCGTTCTCCATGGGGGTGAAGACGCTGCCGTGGGGATGGATCTTCAGTCCGTACTTGGCCAGCTCGAGCTCGCGAATCACTTCGGGTCGCAGCAGACTCACCACATAGGAGAACACCGAATACGTGAAGCCGGGATAGATCTCTTCGCTCACGGCGGCACCGCCGATCAGATAGCGCCGCTCGAGAACCAGCACATTGCGTCCCGCTCGGGCGAGATAGGCCGCGCAGGTCAAGCCGTTGTGGCCACCGCCAACGATGATCGCGTCATATTTCTGTGTCATATCGATTTCCTGAGCATCGAATTCTCTAGGCTTTCTTCCAGGGCGGATCGTAGAACGGCATCTTCACCACCCGCGCGGGAACGGCGTAGCTGTGTGCCTCGACCACCTCCTCGATCCAGATGAGATTACCGAGTTTTGCGTACTCAGGCTTCACGCGCGTGATGACGACGTATTTCTTCAACACCGGAGACCACATACCGCTGGTCCCTCGTCCGATGTGCCGTTTTTGCGACTCGTCGGCGTAGACGGGCACGGCGCCGGTCCACGCCGTGTAGGGGAGATGCAGTGGCATGCCGTACTCAGCATAGAACTTCTCAAGGACCGTGACGTCGAGCTCGAGACCGACGGTGCTCCAGCGCGAGCCGTGAGCCTTCTCGTAGCGAAGCGCATCGCGGCCGACGAAGAAATCCTTGCGCAGCTGGATCATCCAGCCGAGCCCCAGATCGTAGGGTGAGAGCTTCTGCACAGGAAACAGGGTCTGGGTGGCGGAGGTGAAATCCGCGTCGATGCCGAGCAGTCCTGCCTCGATGCGCAACAGATCGAGAGTCTCCAGGCCCGCGGGAAGCATCTGGAATTTTCCGCCGATTTCCATCATCGCGTCCCAGAGATTCTCCGCATCGTCGGGCCTGACGAAGATCTCGTATCCGAGATCGCCCGTGTAGCCGGTGCGGGCGATCAGCGCGGGCGCACCGGCCACCTTGCTATCGGTGCAGCGAAAGAAGCGCAGGCCGCTGAGGTCGACGTCCGTCAGGCTCTGCAGCATGTCGCGCGAGGTCGGCCCCTGGAGCGCCACGGCTGCGAACTGCTCGGACACGTCTTCGATCGCCACCTCCAGTCCGAGCGCGTTGTCCTGCAGCCAGTACAACGTGGGGATCGCGGCCGTCATGCGGAAGCAATCTTCGCCGAGACGCAAAATCGTGCCGTCATCGATGACCATGCCTTTGTCGTCGCACCACACCGTGTAGAACACCTGGCCGATACGACACTTCGACAGATCACGCACGGCGACGCGGTTGATCAAGGCAAGCGCGTCGCGTCCGCGGATGTCGTACTTGAAGAGCGGCGATACATCGAACAAGCCCGCGCCCGTGCGCACGGCGTTGTACTCGTGGAGATGGTCCAACTGATACGTGGCGGCAGACAAGAAACCCGCCCAGTTGATCCAGCGCTGCCCCTCGCACAGCGGGCCCGTACGCGAGTGAAACGGCGTCGGTCTCGACATCTGGCCTCCTCGGCAGCGCTGTCGCGCTGCACTCGTCCGGACCGGGAACGATCAGCCGCGCTTGCGATTGCATGATGAGCCGGTGCTGCGGCAGCCCATCCAATTTCACAGCGGGCGGCGGCGCCGCGGGAGCCGGATCCTCAATCATCGTGATAATAAAGTCAAGAGGTGTCCCCCCTCCTCGATTCACACCCGGCCCGGACGAGGGCCGCCCCAGAACGAAGAGAGGATTCGAGCGCTGGGCGCTCGTGGAGCTGGGCTCCCCGGCCGGTCATCGAGTAGATCTCGAATGTTACAGGCAAGAAACGGGGCAGAATTCCCCCTCTCAGACACCACTCAATACCCGACCCGATTCCACCGTTAGGGTACCGATATAGGGCGACGGGCAAACCCCTCTGAGTTCCAACCCGTACACCGCGCGAGAAGCCTATGATCCAGTCCGCAATCCAGCTCTTCCGAGCTTTGCGAAGACCCGAGGGGGCCAAACGGAACCCGTCTGAACTGGCGGCGCAGCTGGAGCAACTCGCGCAGCGCAACGCCGAACTCGAGCAAGCGGTACTCACCCATCAGAAAATCGCAGACGGCCTGTGCAGAACCCAGGCGGATCTGATCCACGCCCAGCGGTTGACCAAGATCGCCAACTGGCGCTGGTCGGTGCCGCGAAACGAGTTGATCGAAATCTCCGACACGTTCGCCGAGATCTACGGCGTGGACACCTCCGAGATTTACGCGTTGATGCAACACCGGATGGAACGGGTCCTCCACCCGGAGGATCACGAGCGCGTCCAAAGTGCATTTCGAGAGGTCAAAGAATCCGGAAACAGCTACGAAATCGAGTATCGGATCGTTCACTCGAACGGCGAGATTCGACACATCCACGAGATCGGAGAATGCATCTTCGACGATTCGAGCCAGGTCATCGAGCAGGTCGGAACCGTGCAGGATGTCACGGAACTCAAACAGGCGGAGGCAGCTCTCCAACAGGCGCACGACGAGCTGGAGCAGCGGATTTGGGTGAGAACTGCGCAACTTCAAAATGCGAACGCCGCGCTCCGAGAGGAAGCCACCGAGCGCAAGCACGCCGAAGCGAAACGCGAGGAGTGGGAGCTATTGATCCAAAGCGCCGCGAGGGCCTCCAAAATCGGCTATGCGCTTTGGGACGAGCTGGAGCGAAAATACCTGAGCGTTTCGGAGGAATATGCGCATCTCTTCGGTCTGACCGTGGAAGAATTCGAGGAGCGCTACCCGACCTTTGCTGAAGATCGCGAGGCGATCCATCCGGAGGACCGCGAGCGCTACCACACCCTCGAAGATGCCTACCGGGAGAACCCGGTGGACACACCGATCGAGTACCGCATAATCACCCCCACTGGCGAGACTCTCCACGTGCGGGAACTCATGCAGCCCATCCGGGACGAAACGGGCCGGTTGATTCAGAGCATCATCACGATTCAGGACCTCACGGAGCAGAAGCAGACCGAGGAGCAACTCCGCCAGGCCCAGAAAATGGAAGCCGTAGGCCAGCTGACGGGCGGCATCGCGCACGACTTCAACAACCTGCTCGCGGTGATTCTCGGCAATCTGGAACTGCTGGAAGGCGAAATCGATAAGACCACGCAAGCCTCGGAATGGGTTCAGACCGCGATTGCCGCCACTGAGCGCGGTGCCGGCCTGACCCAGCGGTTGCTCGCCTTTTCCCGCAAGCAAGCGCTACAACCGGAGTCGCTGGACACCAACGTGCTGATTCAGGGAATGCTCGACCTGCTGCGCCTCACGATCGGCGAGAGCATCGAGATCGAGTTGGTGCAGGACGCCGGCCTCTGGCAGAGCCGCGCCGACCTGAACCAACTCGAAAATGCCATCTTGAACCTCGTGATCAACGCGCGGGATGCCATGCCCGCTGGCGGAAAACTCACGATCACCACGTCGAACACTCGAATCAGCGACGATTACGCTCTGGCGCAGGCGGGTGTCGCACCGGGGCCATACGTGCTCGTAACGGTAACCGACACGGGCAGCGGAATGCCCAAGGCCGTCCGGCAGCACGCCTTCGAGCCGTTCTACACCACGAAGGATGCCGGACGAGGCAGTGGGCTCGGCCTCAGCATGGTGTACGGCTTCATCAAACAGTCGGGTGGCCACGTGAGCATCTACAGCGAAGTGGGTGTCGGAACGACCGTTCGGCTCTACCTCCCCAAATTTTCAGGAAAAGAGGCGCCGGAGGCCGCTGCGATCAATTCATCCGAAATTCCGAAGGCAATCGATTCATCCGAAATTCCGAAGGCGAATGGCGAGGTCGTTCTCGTCGTCGAGGATGACCAGGGTCTCCGCTCGCTGGTGGTTCGCATTTTGCGTTCTCTGGATTACAAAGTTCTCGAAGTAAACTCGGCTGCACCGGCCCTGGAGGTCCTTCGCTCACCGGCAGAGGTGGATCTTCTGCTCACCGATCTGGTGCTTCCCGAAAAGATGAGCGGGAACAAACTCGTCGAAGAAGCGCTGCTCGTGCGTCCGGATCTTCGCGTGCTCTACATGTCGGGATATACGGAAGATGCGATCCTCCATCAGGGGCGGCTTGCAGATGGTGTCGAGTTTCTGCAAAAACCCTTTCGCACAGTAGACGTCGCGCGAGCAGTGCAAAAAGCGCTTGCAGCGCCAAAAGTGTGAGTGGAGTGCGCTCCAAGCCCGTCGTTGTATCGCCCTGACCGAATCGAATCAATGCTCGAGGATCGGCGACGACGAGCATTTCGAGCATGTCCGCGAGCGGAACTTCTCCCGCAACACCCTGCACTCGCACCGGCTCCGCCGCCATCGCAAGCAGCAGTCCACCAACTTTCAACCATCGCCCCATATCGAACGAGCGGTTGGGAAACGAGAACTCATCGTGTGGCTGCAAATGTGCGGCGAGTCGACAAATGATCGGCGCCACACCCTGTTGAGCGGTCAGATTTCAGGAATCAGCGCCTAACGGACCCGAAGACCCGTGGGATTTTTCGATTTCCCGCTGGCGCAGCACGAAGCGCTGGATCTTGCCGCTCGGGGTCTTGGGTAGTTCATCGACGAACTCGACCTCGCGCGGATAGGCGTGTGCGGACAGCCTCTGCTTGACAAACTGTTGCAGCTCCGCGACGAGCGCTGGGGAAGGCGCGTGGCCGGAGCGGAGCACGACGAAGGCTTTGACCAACTCCGTGCGCTCGGGGTCCGGTTTCCCGACCACCGCCGACTCGGCAACAGCCGGGTGTTCGATCAGGCAACTCTCCACGTCGAACGGGCCGATTCGATAGCCCGCAGAAGTGATGAGATCGTCCGCCCGGCCAACAAACGTGAAGTTTCCATCCTCGCCCAACTCGGCGGTGTCGCCGGTGAGATAGTAGGAACCGTGGTAACACGACGTCGTTTCCTGTTGCCAATAGCCCGGAAACCAGTAGAGCGAAGATTGCGTTCGATCGATTGCGAGTTGCCCGACTTGAGCTGCGCCGAGTTCCTGAAATTGATCGTCCAGCAGAACGGCTCGAAACCCGGGCATCGGCAACCCCATCGATCCTGGATGTCGCTCGTATCGGAATGCATCGGAATTGCAGATTACGATGCCCAATTCCGTCTGTCCGTACTGATCGTGGATCGAACACCCAACGTGTTGCTCGAACCAGCGGATGACTTCGGGATTGAGCGGTTCGCCAGCGCTGTTGGCAACCCGCAGCCTCCCCCGAATCGGGCGGGCCCGTTCCTCGCCCGCGGCGAGCAGGAGCCGATAGACAGTCGGCGCCGCGGCCAGGTTGGTGATGCGGTACTTCGTGAGCATTCGATAGGTACTCTCGACCGTGAAGGCGCCCTCGTAGAAGGTCGTCGCGTGCCCGAGCAGGAGCGGGCCGACGACCGCGTAATACAGACCGTACGCCCAGCCCGGGTCCGCGACGTTCCAATAGGCATCCTCGTCGCGCAGCCCAATGCCGAACTGCATATAGGCGAGAAAGGACAGCAGAGCCTGCAGCGGAACCGCAACGCCCTTCGCGTGCCCGACCGTGCCGGAGGTGAACAGCAGCAGGAACGGATCCGCCGCTGTGCGCATCACGGGATCAAATGATGTCGCCTGTTGATCGATCTCTTTCCAGAAATCGTAGTCGCCATTAGGAAGGGCATCCTCCGCATCACCCGTGACGGTCATGACATCGGGAAGCGATCCAACACCATGTAGTTTCTGTCGATTCTCGAGATCGGTCACGATGAGACGGGCCTGGCTGCGCTCGAGGCGATACTCGATCGATTTCGGACCGAATGCGGTAAAGAGTGCTTGGTAGATGGCTCCCGCGCGCCAAGTACCGAGAGCGACCACCATCAATTCAGGCGTGCGCGGCAGCAATCCCGCCACGCAGTCGCCAGGCCCGATGCCGCGCGCGCGGAGAAAGTTTGCAAAACGGGCGGAGAGTTCCTGGAGATCGGCGAACGTGTAGCTGGCACTGCTGCCGTTCTTGCCCTCCCAATAGAGCGCGACCTTGCCCGTCGCCGCGTGTCGGTCGCAGCACTCATAACAGACGTTGAGGCCCGTCTGAAGATCGCCAGACAATTGAGCGGCGAGGTCCTCGATGCGAAACGCGGATCGAAATGCCGCGTAGTCGGGGTTGGATTCGATCGCCATGCCCACCCTCTCGCTCTGATCGAGGGAGAGCGTAGCGTTAGAAAAACACCTTACCGCGAGGTCTGCCTGTGGGCAGTCTAGATCCAAGCCTCGAAACCTTCGTCGCTCAATGAGCTTCGAGGGTTCTCGCGCTGCCGCATCGCCGCCTCCTGCAGCCGCCTCGCCTCGCACGGTCTGAAAACGGCCGCATCGATCGCCCAGGGGCCCCTCTAGACCTCGGGAAGCAGCTTCGGAGCCCTAGCCATTCAATCCGTTTTCCCTCATCGTTTCTATGGGCGACTTGATCTATTCTACGCGCCCCTGCCACGGAGAATCGCGAGCCCAACACAACAGTCGGTTCTATGGACATGAGGCGATTGGAAGCGGTGCAGTCGGACGCTCGATGGTATTTTCGCCCACTGGATTGTAACGGTTCTCCACTTGCTATGGAGATCTCCGGCACTCCATCCCTCCGTCCTGCGCGATCATGCGATCTCCGGTTGGCTGCTCGATACCGGGAGTATCACCCTCTGGCACTGCTTCACTTGAGGGCCGTAGACAGGTGCGGATGAAACCGAGGCGCGGCGTAAAGACCGCATGCTGATTCACCTGGCGATCGCTGCAGTCGGGATCATCATCCTCATCGTGGGGGGGGAGCTTCTCGTCAAGAGTGCGGCGGCGCTTGCGCGTGGAATGGGAATTTCTCCACTCGTCGTCGGCTTGACCGTGGTGGCCTTCGGGACCAGCACCCCGGAACTCGCCGTGGGCGTAGAAGCCGCGCTCACGGGCTCGGGCACGCTGGCTTTCGGCAACATCTTCGGCTCCAACATGGCCAACATCGGTTTGGTCATTGGCCTGTCGGCGGCACTTCACCCATTGCCAATCGACCATGTCGTCATTCGCCGAGAGCTGCCCATGATGCTGCTCGCGCTCGCCGCGGCGATGGTGATGGCGTTCGACGTCGGCCTTGGCGAACAACGCAATGTCTACGCGCGCAGCGATGGCTTCGTGCTGCTGCTGTTCTTCTTCGTATTCATCTACTACACGCTGGGAGACCTCATAAGACAACGCGGAAATCAGCGGTCGAAGGTCAATGGAAACGAGTCGTCTGAGGACGCTTCAATGTGGACAGCAGGTATCCCTCAAACAGACGGCAGCGGACGAACTCTCACGAATTTCCTGCTGATTACGATCGGCCTCGTATGCCTGATCTACGGGGCAGACCTCGTGGTCCGTGGTGGCGTCGGCATTGCGGAGGCCATGGGTATTCCCGAGGTCATTGTGGGGCTCACGCTGGTAGCAGTCGGCACCAGCCTCCCCGAATTGGTGGCCACTATCATCGCTGTCAGACACAACAACATCGGTCTTGCGGTTGGCGGTGTCGTCGGCTCGAACATCTTCAACACCCTGCTCATCACGGGCATCACATCGGCAATCAGACCGATGCCGATCCCGGTGGGAGGGCACCTGGATCTCGCGGCCACCGCGATTTTGTCTTTGTCGCTGTTCGTTGTTGCGCGGACTCACAACCGGCGGATTATTCGCTACGAGGGCCTGACGCTTCTGGCACTGTGGAGTTTCTACGTGATCACGCGTAGTATCTACTTATCATAGTGATGTCCGACGGCTGAGCACGCTCGAGAATTACAGCTCATTGCCTACCCGGATCGGCTGCTTACAGTTTGCGTTCCGCCATCGGTAGCGGTATTCGGACCACACCGAATAAGCCACCTCGGTCGAGCGTGTAGCGAGCGTCGATGATGTACACGCTGGGCTCGGCTTTGGAATCGTCGACTTCGAAAAATGGGAAGCGCGCCCAACGCAGAAAAATTCGCCCCTCGCTGGTAGCTGCCGCCAGGCGGGCCACCGTGCTCTCACCTTTGGGAATGTGACGTTCATCGAGCCGGAAGCGGGGCCGCGGCCAGAG
>JACZVU010000192.1 GCA_022572485.1 Myxococcales bacterium | reverse complement strand
TGCGGCGCAGTCGCGGCGACGACATTGGTGCCGCCTGTGGACAGCTCGCGTTGCGCCGCACGGGAACGGTGGCTGCGTGAGCGGCGAGCAATCAAGCACATCCGACGCCGCGCCGATGACGCAGGAGCGGGCGCGTGGCGTGCGGAGGGTGCTGGATCGACCGACCGGCGACTCGTCCCGCTAGGTTCCGGAGATCAATCGGACTCGTGCTCTACGCGATTGGCGACATTCACGGTGAACGGCAGGCGCTCGAAGGGCTTCTCGAAGCCCTCCCGCTGCGCGGCGATGACCGCTTGATTTTCATGGGCGATTACGTGGACCGCGGCCCCGATTCGCGCGGCGTGGTCGATTACCTGATCGAGCTCGCTAAAGAACGAACTTGCACGTTCCTGATCGGCAATCACGAGTCGATGTTCCTCGACTTTCTCGGTTGGGAAGATCCGTTGTACTTCGCGGGTGACGCTTTTCTGATGAACGGCGGCGATCGAACCCTGGCCAGCTACGACTACTTCGAGTCTGATCTCGAACCCTCTCTGTTCAAGATCCCCAAGACGCACGAGGCCTTCTTCCGAAAGCTCAAGCTCCACTACCGTGAAGGGGATTATCTCTTTGTCCATGCCGGCCTGAGCAGTTCCGCACTCAATGAATCCGACGTCGAGTACGCGCTGCGGTGCACCGACATGGAGGATTTTTTGTGGAACCGAACGACCGGCGATTTCTCCCACAAGCTCGGCGTCACGATCATCTACGGCCACACGCCCGCGAGCGACCTGCAGGTGCGCTGGAATTCCCCCTTCAGTATCGGCATCGACACCGGCGCCGTCTACGGCGGCAAGCTGACCGCGATCCGCCTGCCCGACGAAACCATCTTCCAAGTCTGAAATCCGCGATTGTCGCGCCCGCGTGGTGATCTCTCGTAGCCGCCCCAAGCAGTCACCCCGCCGGTGAATTTTGGTGTGTCCTGGGTTTCGTGGAGTCTGGATAAAAGCTCGAACGCTGAGCTTCGTCGTGGCCAGCAATGCCAATGAGCAGCACACAATCAAGATCGCGAATCACGCAGAGGCGTCCTACAATTGGCTTGGAGAGGCGAACCTTGATGATTGATCAGTACGTCCGCAGACCCTCGGGCCGCCGGCGCCTTGGCGTGGCTCTCTTCTCGCACACCCGCTCGGCCATCGATCCGGGCGACGATCGGGTGGGACGCGTCGAGATCGCGAAGGCTTCGCCCAAATCCCTGCGCTACACCGCAACGACCGGCGCACGCTGAGCATGGGAACTCGCTTGCGCTCGCGGAGACGTAAACGCTCCTTGCCCGATGTGAAAGTCACGGGCAAGGGAACCCCGGCCTACGAGGTGTTGTCGGAGTCTGATCTCGAAAAGCTCATCGACGCAACGTTTCAGCTGCTGATCGAAACCGGTGTTGCGTTCGATCCCGATCCCCAGGTTCTGGATCGATTTTCAGATGCGGGTTGCGAGATCACGGCCGATCACGTGGTGAGATTCGAGCGCGATTTCGTGATGGAGTGCCTCGCGACGCTGGCCAAGAGCGCCAAGATCTGGAATCGCGAGGGTACCGGGTACCGCGAGATCAAGGATGGGGTGACGTCGTTCATCCCCGGAATGACTTGCATCAAGATCTGCGACCTCGATACTGGAGATCCGAGGGAGAGCACGAGCGACGATCTCGCCACCGCCACACGCGTGGCCGATGCACTTCCGAACATCGATGGCGTGTGCGTGATGGTCAAAGACATCCCGAACTCGACCCTCCGCGGTGAAATCGGCGAGTTCGTGACGATGGCCGAAAATACCACCAAGCCCCTTGAGTATCTGTGCGACAACAGCCTCGCGCTTGACGCCGTCATCGAAATGGCTGCTGCGATTCGCGGCGGGATGGATCAGCTCGCTGAAAAGCCTTATTTCAATCACATCATCACACCGCTTCCACTTTATTACGCCAAGACCCACACCGACCAGATCATTCGAAGCGTGGACTGTGGGGTTCCGGTGACCATGGGAACCATCTCGATCGGTGGCGCCTCGGCTCCACTTACAATCGCCGGCTGTATGATCCACAGCATCGCTACAGACTTGGCCGGGATGGCTTTCTCGCAGCTCGTCCGAAAAGGATCCTTCTGCATCGGCACTTCGGAAAATTCCATCATGGAGCCCGCCACGGGGAGTCTGGGAAATAGGGTCCCGGACATGCTGGCCGACATCGCCACGCGTCAGGTCATGAGCCATTTCGGCCTACCTCCCACTCGCTGGGGGCGGTGGGGGCGATTCGAATGCTCGTCGCTTCAACCAAGATGCGGTTTTAGAAATTGCAACGGGGATGACGAAAGAATTCTTCTTGCGGCGGACCACTCTAGACTACATGGGCAGTCTCGATGCGGGGATCACTTACTCACTGCACGCGTTACTGCTTTGCGAGGATCTCGCGGGAATCCTTCCCGACACGGATCTGTTACAGAGGATCGACGAAGACCTGCGCGAGATCTTGGCGAACCATCAACCCGAGCCCATGCCCGAGGCGATGCGAAAGCAGCTCGGTACGATCCTGGACAAATTCGAAACCGAGTAAATAGCGACGCTCTCCTGGGTCGTACCCATCGCGAGTAGAGGGAGCCGCTCTACGCGCCATCGACCCTGTACCACGGCACTCGCCCCCGGGCAACCAGCCCTCGCAGAAGAGTTCGACCAGGGTCTTGACCAACGTCACGAAATGAACGCGCTCGCGCTCCTAGACGGGACCGAGCAGGCCTCGTCGCCGCAAGCGAATCCGAAGCAATCGCCAGCTAGAGAGGACCGCGGAATAGGGTTACACCGATCCTCGTCGGGAACCGGTGTCACGGTATGCTGCGGG
>JACZVU010000007.1 GCA_022572485.1 Myxococcales bacterium | reverse complement strand
CCCCCCGCGCGGTGGAGTACGCCCCCCCTTCACCGGAACCCACCACCTTGGGCTTCCCGCTGCCGCGCTTGGTGAAAATCTGGATCACGCCGCTCATCGCGTCTCCGCCGTAGAGCACGCTCTGCGGTCCGCGAACCACCTCGATCCGATCGATGTCTTCGGTGGTCAGGCCGTCGAGACGCGGTGCGCGGTTCGGGCTCGCGGGGTCGTTGAGCTCGACGCCGTCCAGAAGCACCAGCACGTGATCGGAATTGCCGCCTCGAATGAAGATGGACGTAATGGTTCCCGGGCCGCCGTTGCGCCGCACATCAACCCCGGGAACGCGCCGCAGCACGTCCGTCACCAGGCGCAACTGGCGGCGCTCGATCTCTTCGGAAGTCACGACGGTCACCGAACTCGCGACCTGCGCGGCGGGTGTTTCGGTACGCGTGGCGGTAACGACGACATCGCCCAGCTGATGGGCAGCGGGATCCTCGTTCATGCGGTCGTCGTCCGCAGATTCGGCAGTAGGCTCGTCCGCAGGCTCCGCAGCAGGCTCAGCAGCAGGCTCAGCAGCAGGCTCCGCAGCAGGCTCAGCAGCAGAGGCATTTACGGCAGCTGAGACACACAGCAACGAACTGCAGCAGAAGACCGCGAGCAAGACAGCGCGCTTCGCGGCGACGCGCGAAGCCAATCGATCCGACAGCGACACAGCTGAGCCTCCTTCGCCCCGTTTCGCGCAGGGCATACACGAACACCGGCCTTCGCGTTCGTCAGGAGGTTTCGTGGCGGAGGATTGCGATCCAAGAACGCCAATGCGTTCCGACCCGAGCACCCCGACTGCGAGGGCACATCTCTTCGGCAGTTGGCAGGTCTTCCGGCTCAGGGTTGCTCGACCGATTGCCTTCCCACCCGACCCATTGCAGATCGAACAGTGGCTCTCGTTTCGATCGACGGTCCCAGGACGTGGGACCAACCCATTACGGCGGCGCGCCCGCGGAGGAATTGGAGAGAACCCCTCTCCGCACCTCACTTCCCTTTTCACCCGGCCCACGGTCTGGACCGGAGCACCCTCTGCACTACCGGCGCTAGATACACAAAGTCAACCGAGATGACAAACTCGGGCCGTATTCGGAGTATCCGATCCCCCTTCGCGGCCGAACACCGAGCCGCGGCCCCGGGAAATCCCCGATCCGATGGACTGATCGCTACAGGAAAGTTGCGCACGAGATGCGGTGCCCCGGGTCACAGCCGGCCCCGTCGACAACCCCTATCTATTGCCAACGACAGACACAGCCAGATCGCGCCATGCGGAGCAAGGCGGCGCGGACCCACAAGAAAGGAAATCTACGTGTTCAAACTGAAAAACCTTGCAATGCCACTGCTCTGTTGTGGATTGGCGCTTCCAGCGACGGCCTTCAAAGAGACGGCAATTTCGCTCAAGGAACTCTCCGATGGTTCAATCATCGAGTTCGAGTCGTCCTTCTGTGAGATCGCAATCGGTGACACCGTGTCCATCATGCTGATGGGCAATGACGGTGACGCAGCTGAAGCGGAGGTCGTCGCGGCATCTGTGAAGGCTCGCAACAGCGCAACGGCCAACAAAGACAAGACGAAAAAGAGCACCCGCGCCGCCTACGTCAAAGCGATCATTGGGATGGATGGACGGGTCGTCGAGATCGCGCTCGACGAGGCCGATGCGGGCTGGAAAACCGTACACGTCCGGGTCGAGATTTCGACCGGCGACGAGCTCGGTGTCAACCTCCACTCGACACCCTGCAAACCGAGCAAAGCCGCAATCTAGTACGAGCCACCGGGGCGCCCTCCCTGGAGTTGGTGGGGGCGCCCCTTTTGCGACATCACTAGGAGCGCAACCCCATTCCCAAGGGATCCGGACACAAGAGCCACTCGCTCAGAACTCGATCCGGCCAACGGGTCCCACAGCTAGTGAAGCTCGACTTAAAACAGTCATGGTCTGTCCGGGCACGCAGCCCTTCTCCCCGGCTCCCCAGCAAATTCGCTGCCAGCGCGTGAAAAAGAACCACCGCATTCAGCGGCCCGATCGAATGTGATGTCACTTGGGTGCGGAGAGGAGAGGCCTGAGGGCGACATGGGGTTGGAGCCCGATGGCCTCCCCTCTCCGCACCCGTGCAGCCAACTCCCGCAGAGGAGCTCAACCAGGAACCTGGCTTACGATATGTAATGAGGGTGGTCGCGCGCGTTCTCGTTAGGCCAGAGCGCGCCCATTCAGCCTTTTCGTGAGCCTTGGGGCAGGGTCTAATCGACTTCGATGACTCCTTCTCCGACCGATACGCAAGATCCGCCGACCCAGGTCGCGACGACGACTCCGTCGCGCTTATTCGCACGGGCTTCGAGAACGCTGGGCCGGCTCGCACGCAACACCGTGCTAGTTCGCGCTCTCCGCAACGACCTCGAGCAGGCCCTTCCCGTAGCGCTTGGCTTTTGCGGGGCCGATGCCATGGACGAGCAACAGCGCGTCGATCGTGCGGGGGCGTTCGGCAGCAATTTCGCGGAGGGAACGATCGCTCGCGACCACGTAGGGGGGCACCCCCTGGGCGGTCGCGCGCTTCAGGCGGTAGCGGCGCAGCGCGTCGAAGAGTGTGCGGTCGCGATCGCCGAGTACCGCGGCGCTCTCGCGCGGAGCCACACTGCGCCGGGAAACTGGACTCCCCGATTTCGATTTCGCAACGGGAGCCGCTTTGAGCGCGGGTAACAGCAGGCGCACGGGGCGTTCGCCGCGCATCGTCGAGATGCCTTCCTCGGTAAGCGCGACCACTGGGCGATCGAGGCCGAAGAAGTCGACCCAACCCGCAGTCACACAGCGCCTCAACAAACGCGTGAGCCATTCTTCGCGATACGCGCGCAACACACCAAAGGTTGAAGTTCGATCGAGGCCGAGGTGCTCCAAGCGCGGATCCTTCGCACCCCGCAGCAACGCGACCGCCGCACTCAACCCGAAGCGCCCGTGAACCCGCGCGACTGCGCTGAGCGCCTTGCGGACCACGAGAGTCACCTCTTCGCGGTCGAGCGCCCCTTCGTCACCCGCACCCGAGGAGAGTGCCTCGCAGACATCGCAGCGACCGCAACCCGAGAGCGTTTCGGCTTCGTCGCCGAAGTAGCGCAACACGGCGTCGTGACGACAGCTGCCGCCCTCCGCGAAGCGCATCAGCTCGAGAAACATCCCCCATTTGTGTTCCATGATGTGTTGAGCGGACCCATGTTCTGCCACGTCCATCTCGAGCAGCGCGCGGCGTCGCGCCATGTCGCCAGGAGAGACGACCATCAAGGCGAGCGCGTCGGCGCCGTCGCGCCCCGCGCGACCGACTTCCTGATAGTAGGCCTCGATCGACCCGGGCGGCGAGAAGTGGATCACGGCGCGCACGTCGGCGCGGTCGATCCCCATCCCGAAGGCATTGGTGGCAGCGACCACCTCGAGTTCTCCGCAAGAAAACGCCCGCTGGACCTGCTCGCGCCGCGCGCCGGTCTTGCCCGCGTGGTAGGCCATGCACTTCCAACCGTGCGCACGAATCCGGTCGGCCTGGACTTCGGCAATCTTTCGCGTCGGGCAGTAGAGGATCGCCGCGCCGCGCCGCGAGCCGGGCCTGCCCAGTGCTTCCTCGAGCGCGGTGTCGATGCAGTGCTCACGCTCTCGTTTCTGCTGAACCTCGCGCACCCTCAACGACAGATTGGGACGTGCAAAGCCGTAGATGAGCTGTGGGGTCTCGGCGGGTAGCCTCAATCGCTCGAGGATCTCGTCGCGCACGACAGGTGTCGCGGTCGCCGTGCAGGCGAGCACTCGAGATTCCGGGAAATCCTCGAGCAGCTTGCCGATTTTCAGGTATTCAGGGCGGAAATCGTGACCCCACTCGCTGATGCAATGCGCCTCATCGATCGCGATCAGCGGACAGTCGAGCCCTTTGAGCATCGAGCGGAAACCCGCGAAGGCCAGCCGCTCGGGGGCCACGTAGACCAGCTCGAACGCACCGCGCGCAATCGCGGACATGCGGCCGCGCAACTCGTTGGAGTCGAGTGTGGCTGCGAGAAATGTCGCCGAGATACCGCGCTCCTCGAGGGCTTCGACCTGATCGACCATCAGCGAGATCAGCGGAGAGATCACGAGCGTGGTGCCCGGCAACACCACCGCGGGGAGTTGATAGATCAGGCTCTTGCCGCCGCCGGTCGGCGCGACGAGCAGCAGGCGGTCTTCGGCCAATAATGTCTCGATGGCCCGCCGCTGCCCCATGCGAAACGCGCGGTAGCCGAGGCGTTCGAGCCCGGCATCGATGCTCATCTCGGACGCAGCATGGCGCGGCGCCTCGGTCGAAGGATCGGACATCAGCTACCTATGCGGAACCCTGCCGGGCGCCGGGATCAGCCGGCTTCAAAAAGAGACGCGAAGCCCTGACCGCCGCCGACGCACATCGTCACGATGCCAAATCGCTTGCCCTGGCGCTTGAGTTCGCGCAACAGCTGGCCGGTCATTCGCGATCCAGTCATCCCGAAGGGGTGGCCGATCGAGATCGACCCTCCCATCGGATTGAGCTTTTCGTCGGGAATCTGGAGTTTGCGCTTGCAGTAGAGGAGCTGTGACGCGAAGGCTTCGTTCAGTTCGACGATGTCGATGTCGTCCACCGTCAGGCCGTGCCGCTTCAGCAGCTTGGGCACCGCGAACACGGGACCGACCCCCATTTCCTCGGGCCCACAGCCCGCGATCGCGCTGCCACGATAGATGCCAAGCGGTTCGACGCCGAGCTGCTTCGCGCGCTCCGCGCTCATCAGAAGTGTCGCGGAGGCGCCGTCGGAAAGTTGCGAGGCGTTTCCCGCCGTCACCGTGCCCCCTTTTCCCTCGGGTTTGAATACCGGCTTGAGGGCTGCGAGCCCCTCGAGAGTGGTGTTCGGACGGTTGCACTCGTCCCGATCGACCACGAACCCTTCTTCGTAGGGCTCCTCATCCTTCTTCATCACCTTGCGGGTGACCTTCATCGGCACGATGTCTTCGCTGACATAGCCGGCTTCTACGGCCGCCGCGTAGCGTTGCTGGCTCACGAGCGCAATCTTGTCTTGATCCTCGCGGCTGATCTCGTAGCGTTCGGCAACCACCTCGGCGGTCAAGCCCATCGGAAAATACAGACCGGGAAAGCGCTCCTGCGCACCTTGATTGACCATTCGGGTCGTGTTCATGCTGCCGTCTTGCATCATCGTGATGGTCTCGACCCCGGCTCCGATCGCGACCTCCGCGCCCTCGTTGAGGATCGCGTGCGCGGCCATCATGATCGCCTGCGAACCCGAAGAGCAGAAGCGATTCACAGTGGTACCAGCCACGGTTTGGGGAAATCCCGCGGCAAGCGCAGCGATTCTCCCCATGTTCATGCCCTGACACCCCTCTGGAAAGCCGCAGCCAAGAATCACGTCCTCGACCTCTGCGGCATCGAGATTGGGGTGGCGCGACACGACCTCCCGCAGGACGTGAGCGGTGTACTCGACGGGCTCCGTGATGTTGAAGGAGCCTCGGTGGGCCTTGGTGAGTCCCGTGCGGACGCTATCGACGATGACGACTTCGCGAGCCATGGCTAAACCTCTGGGTTGAGGGGAACGAAAACCTCCCTGCGCGCCCAAACTAGCACGCAGAACTGCCGCTGGGCTGCGCAGGGCTTGCTTCGGTGCTCAAGCCAAAATCTAGAACGCCAGAGGGTTCCCATCTCGTGATATCCTCACGGCTTCGGCAATCGCTGATCGGGCCGGTCAGTCGAGCGGATTCTGGTGCGCAGCATGAAAAGATTCGCCCCCACAGCGAAAATCGCCACCCAGCTGGGTGCTTGTTTCCTGGCATTCATCGCTTTCGCCCCGATCGGCTCTGCCGCACCAGCGCCCGAGAATCCGAAGTTGCGCACGCCGGAGGTCTTTCGCCCCGACCAGATCATCCTGAAGCTCTCTGAGAGCCGGGCGAAATCGCTGGACCTCGGGGATGGCAGCGCGCTGAGCGCACTGCTCCTGCGCCACGGCGCCATCCGTCAGCGCAGGGCATTCGTCGGATTCGGAAGTTCCCATTCCTCGATTGCGACCGCAGCACAAAGTGCCGAACGCGCAAGGCGGCGCTTCGCAACACGGGCAGCCCGAGCGCCACACGGCCAGGAGGTTCCCGATCTCGAAAACACCTTCGTCGTTCAGCTCGCGGGCTCCACGGACATCCTGCAGGCGATCGCAGAGTTGGCCGCACAACCGGGAGTCGTCTACGTCGAACCCAATTTTCTCTATCACACGATGGAAACCCCCCTCCCAGATGAGCCTTTCATCCCCGACGACCGTTATCTCTCCGAGGATGGAGTCCACTTTTCGGAGGGCGCCTGGGGACAGCCGCATCTCGATCTTTGGGGAATCGAAAAAATTCGGGCCATCGAGGGCTGGAACGAATTCGATCTCGATCGCAACGGAGACTTCGACGCCTCCGAAACCCGGCCCGGCGAGCACGTGGTGGTAGCGGTCATCGACTCGGGCCTCGATGTCGGCCACCCGGACATCGCGTTCAATCTCTGGAGCAACCCCGCAGAGATTCTAGGCAACGACCTCGACGACGATGGCAACGGGCTCGTGGACGACATCCTCGGCTGGGACTTCGTGGACGCTGACGGAACCCCCGAAGACCGCCTCGGCCACGGCACACACGTGTCCGGCACCATCGCCGCACACGGTGACAATGAAATCGGAGTCATTGGGGTCGCACCCTGGGCGAAGATCATGGCGCTCAAGGGTCTCGCCGATTCGGGCTCGGGAGACGCGCTCGCGCTTGCCAACGCCGTTCGTTACGCGGCCGACATGGGGGCCGACATCATCTCTGCATCTTGGGGTGGATTCGCCGCTTCGGAGACCCTGGCCGCGGCATTTCGCTACGCAAAACTTCTCGGTGTCTTGTCGATCGCCGCGGCAGGAAATTCCGACGCCAACGTGGCGAGCTTCTCACCGGCGAATCTGGACGAAGTACTCGCCGTCGCCGCCACCGATCCGGACGATGTCCGGGCGGCCTTCTCGAACTTCGGAATCGGGATCGATGTCTCGGCACCCGGGGTCGCGATTCTGTCACTCAATGCAAACGCCGGAAAAAATGCGATCGCCGAGGAACGCCCGGAACGCAGCGTTGGGAGCAACTACCTCCAGATCAGTGGCACGAGCATGGCGTGCCCCCACGTATCCGGCGCGGCAGCCGTCTTGCTGAGCCAGGATCCGGGGCGCTCTCTCGACGACCTTCGAGGCCGCCTGTTGGCGGGCGCAGCATCGATCGCAGCATCGAATCCGGGCTTCGAAACGACGCTCGGCCGCGGCAGGATCGACTTGCTGGCGTCGCTCACCGCCGAGCCGCGCCCCCTGGTCAAGCTGATCGGCGTCGACTCGGGCAGAGCAGCACCGGGGCGAGACGCGTCGATCGCGGTATTCCTCCAGAACCAATGGGTCGCCACCTCGGAAGTCAGCGCCACCCTCGCAACCGAAAGCCCGTTTGCGATCATCCGAAAGAATCGGACGGAATTCGCGGTTCTTGCGACGGGCCAAACGGTCGACAACCTCGGCGATCCCTTCGAGGTGGGCTTCGATGCCTCGATGCCAATCGGAGAGGAGGTCCTCTTCGACCTCACGCTCGAGGGTATCGACGGCTACCTGGAAACCCTCTCCTTTGCGGTTTACATCACCCACTTCGCGGACGTCACGCGGCGAACAGGACTCCCGGTCTTCGATATTCTGCCCTGGGTCGCACTACATGACTACGACGGCGACGGAGATGCCGACGCGCAGCTGGTCGGAGGGTTCAGCAATAGCCTCTACGAAAACTCCGGCGGGTCCTTCACGGCGCGGGGTGGTTGGGGAGGAATCGGCGTTTCCCAGGGCCTTTTCTTCGACATCGACAACGACGACGACCAGGATCTATTCATGGCCGGCTTCAACGTCATCGCCGGCAGCGGACTCTTGCTGAATACCGGAGGGGGAAACTTCTCGGACATCACCGACTCCAGCGGCATCCGGGGATTGCGCGCGTTCACGGCCGCAGCCCTCGATTACGACGGCGACGGTTGGGTCGACTTCGTGTCCAGCTCGAATCAACGTTTTTCGGGAGATCGCCCGTCGGGTCTTTCCCTGATGCGCAACAACGGCAACCACAGCTTCACGGACGTCACCGCAAAGACCTGCCTCGACCCCGCATCCCAGCTCATCAATGGCCAGATCCTGGTATTCGATTTTGACAACGATGCGGACTCGGATCTGCTGTTCGCGTCGACCTTCGGCATCCGCCTGTACCAGAACAACGGCGATGGCACGTTCTCCGATGTCGCGGTCCGCGCTGGCCTCACGCCATTTCGGCGGAATAAGCAAGGCTGTACGGCGGAGAGTCACCACGACCGGCGACCGGAGTGCGAGTCGACTGCCTCCATGGGAGGTGCCGTCGGCGATTACGACAACGACGGACACATCGACATCTTCCTGACGGGCCGACGCGCAGAGGACGGCGCGCCCGTGAGCACCCTCTACCGAAACAATGGAGCCGGGGGCTTTACCGACGTCACCGCGGAATCCGGAGACCTCGCAGCGAGAGACATCAGCGGAATCTACTGGGGCAATGCCTTCTTCGATTACGACAACGACGGCGACCTCGATCTCTACGTAACCAGCGAATCCCTCACCGAGATCCGCACCAATTCGCTCTACGAAAACAATGGCGACGGCACGTTTACCCGGGTGACGGATCTCGCATTCCCGAGGAATACGGGCCCGTCCGGCGCCGCAGCGGCGATTGGCGACTACAACGGCGACGGCGCCCTGGATATCTACGCGCCGTCGGGCGTGTTCGGAGCCGGGGGGCTCGGAGCCTTCTACGAGAACCTGACGGGCCGGCGAAACCATTGGATCGCCGTGCGGTTGCGCGGCACAATCAGCCATCGAGACGCTTATGGAGCGCGGGTCACGGTTCGCGCAGGCGGGCAAACCCAGCTGCGCGAACTCCACACCTCCCCTGTCGACTCCCAAAACCTGCACTTCGGGCTGGGCGGCGCCACGCATATCGACGAGATTCGGGTGCGTTGGCCGAGCGGAATCATCCAGCGCCTGCACGGAGCGGAGATCGACCGGGTGATCGAAATCGCCGAACCCGCCGAATGCGTGGTGGCCATCGACTACCCCGAACCCGGGCAGTCGATTCTGGAGTGCCCGGTTCCCGCCAGGCTCAAGCAAGAAGTGCGAAGCGCGCGGTTTCCCGATCAGCCGATCTGCCGACCGTGATCGATGAGGCGCAGACCGCGAATGTTCAGCTAGCTCGTTTCGCCAGGGAGAGCGCGGTGAACCATCTCAGCGAAGATTCGGGTTCACCGTGCTCTGCGATTCCATTCGTGCCGGGATCAAATTCGAGACCGAACCGACCGACCAGGCTCCATGATCACCAAGAGCGGAGGGGGAAGCGAAACATTCAGCTGTAGAGTGTTGCGAGCTCGCCGTCATTTTGAATCGGCAAGGGCCCGTAGCGCTGGCGATCGAAGAAACACGCCATCACCATCGTGCCGCTGCGCCCTTATACTCTCAATGTTGCTGGTGAGCAACGCTTGCTTTATTTTGGATGCCGCATGTCGACCCCCCGCCATCGCAACCCGCACTCGATCGCTGCACCGCTGAGCCAGATCCGCGTGCTCGAACTCAGCCGCATCCTCGCGGGCCCCTGGGCGGGGCAGACCCTCGCGGACCTCGGCGCCAGCGTGATCAAAATAGAGCGGCCGGGAACCGGCGATGACACCCGCAGCTGGGGGCCTCCCTTCGCGAAACGAACCGGCGACGACGCGGATGAGTCCACGGGCGATGCCGCCTACTTCCTTTGCACCAATCGTGGCAAGCGCTCCGTGACGATCGACTTCACCAGGCCCGAGGGTCAGAGGATCGTGACAGCGCTCGCTCAGCAAAGCGATGTCGTCATCGAAAACTTCAAGGTCGGTGGGCTCGAAAAATACGGACTGGATTACGCGTCGCTCCGCACGGACAACCCCGAACTCATCTACTGCTCGATCACCGGATTCGGCCAGACGGGGCCCTACCGAGAACGCCCGGGATACGACTTCCTCATCCAGGGAATGTCCGGCTTGATGAGCATCACCGGCGAGCCCGACTCCGCGCCGGGCGGCAAGCCCGTGAAGGTCGGTGTCGCCGTGAGCGATGTTCTCAGCGGACTCTATGCGGTGATTGCCATTCAAGGCGCGCTCGCGCACCGCGCCAACACGGGAGAAGGTCAGCACATCGACATCTCGCTGCTGGATGTCCAGGCAGCGGCGCTCGCCAACCAGGCTCTCAACTACTTCGTCTCGGGTCGCGCACCCGGTCGACTCGGAAACGCACACCCGAACATCGTGCCCTACGAAACCTTCCAGACTGTAGACGGGTACATCATCCTCGCAATCGGAAACGACAGCCAATTCGCGCGCTTCTGCAAAGTGGCCGGAAAGCGCGAGCTCGCTGATGATGAGCGTTTCGCCACCAATCCGAGCCGAGTTGAAAATCGGGGCATCTTGATTCCCATGCTCGGAGATTTGATGAAGGCGCGCTCCAGCGCCGATTGGCTCAGCGCACTCGAGCAGGCAGCTGTGCCCTGCGGACCGATCAACGACATCGAACAGCTCTTCGCCGACCCCCAGGTGAAGGCACGCGGGCTGAAAATCGAGATCCCGGATACCGACCCAACCGCAGAAAACGGCGTGGTGAACATTCCGGGAGTCGCCTCACCGATCCGCTACTCGGAGACTCCGATCCGCTACGACTTGCCTCCGCCCCGGCTCGGCCAACACACCGACGAAGTACTGCGAGAGAAACTCCACCTGAGTGCCGCCGAGCTGAAGCGCCTTCGGGCCTCGGGAGTCATTGGAGCCTGAATTCCGGGATTGAAAACCTACAGCGAAGCGGGAGCAGTTCGGTTGATCCAGCGGACGTAGATCTTGGGAGGAAAGAACGCAAACCACATCACAACCAACGCCGCTAGCGTGATGCCTCCATAGAGGATGTCCCAGCTCGGAGAAAATACGTTTTCACGTTCGTATGCCGCGTATTGCCCGATCACCACGACGCAACCGAGTAGCTGGATCAACCCAAAGAGTGACCAGAGCAACATTCGATTGCAGACCGAAGGTTCGCAGAGGCCAACGCTCACCCTCCGCCGCGCCTGGAGGTATCGGGGAAACGCTTCCGCGGCCGCCCAGCCGAACGGCAACGTGTAGCCCACCCACTCGAGCCAAAACCAACCGTTGCTGAGCGAAAAACCCTCCCAATCACCTCGCAGAGCGGAGCCTCCCACGCCAGCGACGACCAGAACCGCGACTCCGCGTACGAGCCATCTCGCCCAGCGGCCATCGGGCCGAAAGACGCGCGCGGTGAAGACGGCGATCAGCAGAGCACTCGGAAGGTAGGTGACACGCGCGGCGAAGTTGATTGGCGTCTCGATGGCGCTGAAGGTTTCAAAAACCGCCACGGCATACAGGATGCCCGATACGCCAAACATCGCGAAACTGGCGCCCAGCAAGCGCTCGGGGGCCTCTCCGGTTCGAGCACCCAACAGCACGAGTCGGGCACCAGCGAGCAGATAGATCACACCCGCCGCCAATTCGCCCAGGTAGGCGTCCCCTTCCATTCCGCTTCCTCCGCTTCGCCGTTGCAACCCGCACAGCACCGAAAAGTACACTGGCCAGCAAACGGATATTCGGGAACTCCAGGAAGCAACTTGAGCGTACAACTCCCGAGGTCAAACCTACGCGTGCGGGAATTCCCATTCGGCATCCCCTAGACTCGGAGGCCGCTCGGAGGCAGGCACTCGGTCCTTTCGATCACACCAGACAGGACAATCCTATGAAAACGGGTAAGAAAATTGCGGTGTTTCCGGAACCCGGGGCGATCGGTCCGGTGATGAACCTCATTGGAATCTGTCAAGCGCTGCGCGATCTCGGCCACGAGTGCGTCTTCATCCTCGACCCCGGGCTCGAAGGCACCGTGACGGGCTACGGGTTCGAGGAGCAGCTGCTTTCTTGCATGGAACCGATGACTCCGGAAGAGTCTGCGAAATACTGGGACGACTTCATGCTGAAGTATCTTCCCAGCTTCCGGACTTCGCCCTACGAGCAAATACCGACCTACGTCCGAGCCTGTTGGGAGGCGATCGCTTCCACATCCAAGTGGTCGGTCCGCAATGGCCTGAGCGACCTGCTCCGCAGGATCTCGCCCGACCTCATCATCAACGACAACGTGACCCTCTATCCCGATACCGAGCGGGCCGGCTGTCCGTGGGTGCGGATGATCTCCTGCAGCGAGAATGAAATTCCGGATCCGGACATTCCGCCTCATTTCTCGGGGTGTGGCGAAAACGACCGCGATTGCTTCGAGCGCTTCCGAGAACGCTTTCGAGAGGAGATCGAACCCGTCCACCGGGAGTTCATGGATTTCATCGAGTCATGCGGACACGAACGGCTCTCTTTCCCGGAATTCGTACTCCCATCACCCTATTTGAATCTCCTGCTCTATCCGAAGCCGCTGCAATTCAAGCGCCGAAAACCTCTCGACCCGCAGAAATTCGTCTACCTCGATGGCTGCGTGCGAACCGAAGTCGAGCCCTATCAAGTTCCGCACTTCGCGAAGAATGAAGCCGGGCCTCTGATCTATTTTAGCTTCGGAAGTCTCGGGGTTGCCGACGTGGATCTCATCAAACGCATGATCGGCGTACTGGGCAAGACACCCTACCGAGTGCTCGTCAACGTCGGAAACTACCTCGACCAATACGATGCGCCACCCGCCAACATCCGGCTCGCCGCGTGGTACCCGCAGGCCGCCGTCTTGTCACACTGTGATGTCATCATCCAACACGGCGGAAACAACACTCTCAACGAGACGCTCTACTTCGGAAAAGCCCCGCTCGTGATGCCGTTCGTGTGGGACGGACACGACAATGCGCAGCGGATGAACGACACCGGGCACGGTATCGGCATGCACCGTTACGAATGGACCGATGACGAACTGCTCGGGAACATCCAGCGTCTGCTGACCGATCCGTCGATCCAAGCCCGGCTGAAGCAGACCCGTGCCTACATGCAGGCACATGACGGCTGCAAAGAAGCGGCGCGCTGCATCGACGCATTGCTCAGGTCATCGGGCTCCTGAGAAAACGCGCTGCCAGGCGCGATTGCTCAGGAGCATTTGTCTCCGCCCGAAGGGCGGTGCAGCGCTGACGACAAGAGCATCGATTCAAAACCGGGCGGTGACGCCCACCCGAGGCCGGATCCCGGGAGCGCGAAATCCGACGGCTTCTTGATGGTTCGAATCGAAGAGGTTGTCGATCTTGAGGTAGAGGCTTACGTGCTTGCGCACGCGCCATGAAACCGAGAGATCCACGCGGCCCCAGGGGTCGAGAATTACATCGCCAGTAGGCACCGACGAATCTTTCACGGATCCGACGATTAGTGCCGCTACGTGAATCGTCACATCTTTTACCGGATCCCAGATCAGCGTCAGCGCTCCGCGCCAGCGTGGCCGATTCAGCAGATCGTCCGACGAATTGCGGATGTCCGTATCCGTGAACGTCAGATTTCCGTTGATATAGAGAGCGTCAAACGGTCTGACGCTCAGCTCGAATTCGAACCCCTTAGACACCACCTTTGAGCGATTGACCAGCAGCGGCCGAGGGTCCGAAACGAAATCAATCAGATCCTTCACCTCGATTTCAAAGTACGCCAGGCGCCCATCTACGCGGCCCTTCCAGAAGCTGCGACTCAACCCCAGATCCCAGCCCTTGCTGTGCTCGGCAACGAGCCCCGGATTGCCCACCACGGGATTGGCGAGCGAGTAGAAGGCGGGCAATTTGAATCCCTCGCCCCAGCTCCCTTTCACGACGAGATCGACGACCGGAACGGGATATTCGGCGCTCACACGGGGTGTCACTTCAGAGGAAGATCCGTCCGGGAAATCGGCACGCACGCCACCGTAGAGAACCAGGCCGCAGCCGCTCCGCCAATGCAGTTCCGCAAACGGGCCACCCACCACGCGATCGTGATCGAAACTCGTCTGGACCGCGAAAGGCTCTTCAGAGAAGAAGAGCTGACCGTTGCTGGAACCCTGCTCCCAGTAAACATCTCCACCGGCGGTGAGTGAGAGGCCTTCCAGCGGCTTGATGGTGTTGCGAAGCGAAAGCGCGTAGTAATCGATCTCATCGCGGCTCGACTCCGATGGGATGCCCATTGGCATTCGCACCCCGGGCGCAATGCCCGGAGAGTCGCGATCTTCTCGCCGGTGGCGATAGTCGAAGCCGAGCGCGTAGTCGACCCAGCGACCGATTTTCTGTGCTGCTTCCAGGTGCAGGCCGATTTCCCGGATGTCGCGGCCCTCCAGCGTGCGAATCACCGCAAACGCATCGCCACCGCTGTCGTCGGGAAAGGATTCGCTTTCGGAGTCGGCATAGCGAAACATACCCCGCAGCGAAGCGCCGGCCGGCAGCTTCAACCCAACGTTCGTCTTGATGTTGCCTCCGCGGTACTCCTGGCCGCCGGACGGATCCCCCTCATCGACCCACGCGCCAGCCACCGACAGGTCTGCGATACCGATGCGCCCGCGCGCCTCCGCCGCAACGCGATACACTCCCCAGCGTCCGCCGCTTCCAGCGAAAAGAAACTCTTGCGCGTCGCGCCCGGTTCGCGTGATGATGTGGATGACGCCCGCGATCGCATCGGAGCCATGCACGGCAGAAATGGGGCCGCGGCTGATCTCGATCCGCTCCACACCCGCCGGATCGAGGGTCGACAGATCGAACGATCCCCCACGATTGTTCGTCGGATCGTTCATCCGCACACCATCGATCAGGATCAGGGTGTGGTTGGGATCGAGGCCGCGCGTGTAGATCGAGGCCCGGCCGCCGCGAGAACCCGGCTGTTCGACGTGAACACCGGGCACGCGACGCAGAATTTCCAGCACGCTGGTGTAATGGCCGCGCTCGATCTCCTCGCGCGCAATCACGGTGAACGTCCCAGGAGCGTATCCCAGCGGCTGAGGCTCGCGAGATGCCGTCACCACCACGGGCCCCAGACGGTGTATGGGAAGTTTCTGCTCCGAAACGCTCCCAGCCTCTGCGAGGGCGAACGTGGGAAACATGACGATGACCGATAGGGTGAGACCGTGCACTGATCCGCTAGCTCCCGAAAGCCGCTCTCCACCATGCGCTCGAACGAACCGTCCGCATCAACGAACAGCGCGGTTGAACCAAACCTCCATCGCAGGCCCGCCCACCTGTTCCTTGATCTCCCAAGCATTATTGACGGGAGCGATGATGTCGGGGCGGCCGTCTCCGTCGAGATCGAGCACGGTGACATCGGTATGCCGGGGATGATCGACCTCGATCGACCACGGAATCCACTCCTCACCCGCACGCTCGAACCAGATCAGAGAGTCCACGCGCATGTGATCCTTGGGAAAGGGTTGCGTGAGCTGAGGGAGAAACCCGCTCGCCACGACGTCGAGGTCACCGTCGCCATCTAAATCTGCGGCCTCGGCCCGATGCGCGCCGTATAGGGCACCGATCCGGTGTGCTTCAAATTCGCCTCCACCGCGGTTTTCGAGCCACATCACGCCTTGGTAGGGCTTGAACGCGAAACCGTCGTCGAGTGTGTCCCCGTGAGCGAGCAGGAAGTCGAGGTCGCCGTCGCCGTCCAGATCCACCGACTCGAGGTTGCTGATCCCCCAGTTGGGATGCGGCGCGCGATACAAGACGTGTTCCTCATAGCGCTTTCCACTTGCATCATCGCCCGTCGCTTTCCCGTTGCTTCCCGCCACCTTCCCGTTGCTTCCCGTCGCTTTTCCGTCGTTTCCCGCTGCTTTCCCGTCGTTTCCCGACGTAACGGGATAGAATGCCGACACGAACTCGTATTGCTGCGCGAACGCAACTGCAAAACCGGGATCCATATTTGGCTGCTGCGCCGGGATCGGAATCACAGAGACCGCCCCGGCACGCGAGAGAATCTTCTCCTTGCGAAAATCCAATGGGCCGTCGGCCGTGGTTTCGTTGCGCAGCAGGTAGATTCCCCCGCTTCGGCGCCACCCGAAAGAGGCCACGATGACATCGAGGTCGCCATCGCGGTCGAGATCCACCGGGCGTGCGTCGGCTACCCGGCCAACTCCGTCGAGGATCGGCTCGAACGAGAAACTCCCATCGGGCAACTGCAGAGCGGCGATCACTCGGCCCACCCGTTCGTCGGTCAACGCCAGATCGCCGAGGTCGCTCACGACCAGATCCATCAGGCCATCGCCGTTGAGATCGCCAGGGATGGCGCGCACCGGATGCTCCGCGCTGCCGATCCAAAGCGGACCCTTGGAGCGGGAGATCAGATGGACGCTGCCGTTGAGCATATTGACCGCGGAAAAGATGAAATCGCGGTCACCAAATTGACCCGCTTCGAGGCGCCCCACCGTGGCAACCGCCGGACTGCCTCTAGGGCCCAGCGAGAGGGCGCGTTTGCGAAAGCGAATCGGACCGGGTCCCTTCCGGGTAATGGACCGCGGCAACGAGTAACTCTCAGGAGCCTGCGTCTCGTACCACTCGACGACCTCTCTCAGCGAGAACCCAATCGATGACCCGCCAAACTCGGGCGGCAATGAGCCCACGAATCTCCGCATGATGATGACCTGATCACTCCACAACTCGCGCGGCAGAATCTCAGGATCGGGAAACAGATGACAACGCGTACAGGCTTCGCGCACGCGGGCAGCTACATCTCTCGCGTCCTTGGAGAAGTTCGTACCCGATGCGCCGTAATATCCCGTGTAACGAATCTCGACAAAGTCGCCGATGCCGCCAGGACTGCTGGCGGCGAAACCGACTCCGACCCAATCTCCGAAGGATGGCCTCGTCGAGGAGCCATCTCCATTCGTATCGCCGTGTGCGGAATCATCTTGGTAGGAGGTCAGAACGATGGGGTTCTTCGCCGTGCCATTTGCGACGAGCGTCCCGAGCACGATCAACTCTCGAGAAGCGGAATCCGCCTTCACCACCACGCCCGGTAACAGCGTCAGCGTCACACCCTCGGAAACCGTGACGTCATCGGTCAACACGTAGGGGTTGCCAGCCGGGTCCCAGATCGCATCGGATGTGATCACACCAGCGACAGGGGTGATTGCACCGGCGCCGCTCGCCGCGCTGAGCGCCGCTGCGATCGCGAAGCCTCCAACGAACACTCGAAGATTCCGAGATCGGGCTGCCGGAATCACGGGCGAATCCTCGAAGCGCGAGGTGAGCACGCCGCCATGCTGGCGCGGCCTACTATTTAGAAGCCGCCGGGGCATCTCCGCCTGCGCCCCGCTGTGCGCGAAGCCCCTCGATCCAGGCCAGTGTTTCCTCAGCTTCGGGTACCCGCAGCCAATCGGCTCTCCCCGCATAGTCGAGGCTCACCTCGAATTCCCCCTGCTCGGCGAGGATTCGCGCGAGCTCGAGAGCCGCGCCTGCCTCGCGAGGATGTTCGGCGACGACACCCTCGAAACGCTTTTGTGCATCCGCGGTCCGACCCGCGCCGAGCAGCAGCTTCGCGGCAGCGAGGGCGGAAGCCGGATCCTTGGAATCGAGTTCGGCGGCCTGGTCGTAGAGCGCCAGTGCCACATCGACCTCGCCAGCCTGGGCCGAGAGTGCCGCGAGGCCGAACAGCGCCTCAGCGTGCTTCGGATCCAGCTCGAGGGCACGATCGAAGGCCTCACGGGCCTTCTCGGGCGGCTTGCCCGCAGCGCTCAGCGCTCGGCCATTGAGCTCGTGAAACACGGCGGCCTCGGGATGCGCGCCAACCGCGCTGTCGATCCGCTTTGCCGCCTTCTCGTGCTCCCCCAGCTCAGCCAGGTAGGTGAGCAGCACGCGCAGCGCTGCCGCGTTGATGGGATCTGTGAGATCCACATCCGACTCTTCGACGGTCTTCACGGCCGCTACGGCTCCATCCGGACTGTTCTCGGCGAGCAGCGTTGCGTGTTCGGCCACCGCCGTCCCCGCATGCTCGGGTGTTTCGGAGAGCCGCTTGAGGCCCTCGGTGGCGACCCCGTAGCGGTGGGCTTTGTGGGCGATGCGAACCCCCACGATCGTGCCGTCGATGCTGCCCGGATTGGCCCGCATATGGCGTTTGACCGCGTCGAGCGCGTCGGCGTGATGGCCTCGCACAGAGTAGAGCTCCGCCAGATCCAGTGCGGCTCTCGTGCGGGCGGGATTCGCCCGGACCGACTCGCGGTATTCGGAAATGGCGCGGTCGAAGTCCCCGGTGCGCTCGGCAGCCTGGCCCGCGAGAAAGCGCCCCGCTGGATTGTCCGGCCAGAGCAGAATCCCGGCCTCGAAGGAGATCAGCGCGCCAGCGGGATCACCCTGAGCGAGGAGAATCCGCCCGGTGATCAAGTCCCGTAGTGCGGATTGTTCGAATCCCGCCACCACGCTGTGCGCTTTATCGAACTGCCCATCCTGGACCAGCGTGTCCGCATACGCGAAGAAGAGAGATTCCGGGGGGTCGGAATTCAGCGCAAGCGCGTGATCAAAGGCCTCGAGAGCCTTGTCGAATTCGTCGCGTCCCACGTAGAAATTGGCGAGCATGAACCAGGAGTTCATGGAAGGTCGCTCCTCGGCCTCCGCACGCAGCAAGCGCTCCTGTTCTTCGGTATCGCCAAACCTCTTCATCCGTTCGGCGAGCGCCATGCGGAAGACGCTGTTCCCGCTTTGCTCGAAAGCCTCTTCGAGGATCTCGATTGCGCGCTCCCGCTGACCGATCATCTGATAGAAATTTGCGGTCTCTTGTACGACGAGCGGATGCACGGGGAACTGCTCGAGGCACTCCTCGTATTGGGCTTCGGCGACTTCGGGCTCTCCCTTCTCGTGCGCAAAGAGGCCGCGCACGACGCACAACATCGCCAGAAGCGCCGGGTCCACCTCCTCGTCCGTATTCTCGAGCCGCTCACGCGCGTCCTCGATCGCTTGCTCCGCCTCATCGATCTGCTGCATTGCGATCAGCGACGTCACGCGGGGAACCAGAACGGGGAGATTGTCGGGATCGAGTTCGAGTACCTGCTCGATGCCAGCGATCGCTTCCTCGTTGCGACTGGTCGCCTGGTAGGCCTGAATGCGAAGAACGAGCGCGGGAATGTTTTCGGGCTCGAGCTCGAGTATTGCATCGATGACCGGGATGGAATCCGGAGCGGTGCGGCTCTCCAGCATGGACCGGGCCAGCAACATGCGCGCTTGGATCGCGTACTCGGGTGCTTGCGCGGCCGCGCGGAGCGGCCAGACCGCGAGGCCCCCGTTTCCGGAGAACAGCAGCGCCGATCCGAGCAGAAATTGAGTCTCCGCGCGCGAGGGATCCTGATCGACGAGAATCCGCAGTTGATCGAGCGTCGCCACGTAGCGCTCCTCTTCGTGGAGCCTGCGAATCTCGACCAGGGGGTCTTCTTTCTGACCACACGCCAACCCGAGCAAGGCGACGCTGATCACGAGGGGATTTCGGCTGAAGATACGCAATACGAACTCCTTTGATTGCTAACGCGCCACCCAACGAAGTGCCGGTGGCGTTGGCGGATCAACGATACTGGAAAGCGCGGTTCGGCCCATTCGCTCCGGATCTTTGCGTCCCGAGTTGCCGCCCGCCTGAGCGCCGAATTCACCGTGAGGGAGTCCGATCTCGGCCTCGGCCCGAATGCGCCGCTCCTCGCAGTCCGCTCCGCGGCAGCGATCCCAAATCTCGTCGAGGCGATCGCGGCGGAAGGGCACGACGTGATGATAGTGGCGCCGAAACCGGCCCGTCAGGTGTTCCGCCTCAGCGGCAGAATACGTTTTGCCCGCGTCGGGTTCCGCCCCGCCAAGCAGGATCTTCAGCATCGCGAGATTCTTGGGAGTGAGGTATCTGCTGGCCTCGGAGCCCTTCTTTCTCGATGCGGAGAGCGCGCCCTTCAGAGTCGGCGATTGCGGGTAGTGGAGAGACCAGAGCGCGAAGAACGTCCCACAGTGTTCGTTTCGGCGAAAGCGGCAGCTCTCGTATGCGGCTGCATCGATGAGTTCCTCGGGAAGCGGCCTTTCACCCCTCGCGTGGCGGCGGAGCAGCGAATTCTGCATCGCGATCCGCTCTTGCGCCCGATTTTGATGAGGCGCCAGCGATCCCATGCGGCCTCGGAAGAACGCGCGTGCCGCGCGGTAGCTCAAGAGCGGATGACGCAAGCTGTGGATCTCGCCTGATTGCTCCACCGCTTGAAGCGTTCCGATCGGCAACAGTTCGTGAGCGACGAGTTGTGCAAAACTTTCGATCCCAACACGCGCGAAACCCGCCGCGAAGTCGCTACGCGCGAAGCGCTCCTCGAGGGCCTCGATGTCGAGCGCCCGGTCCACCCGGTTGAAGCCGAGCAAGAGCATGTCGGAGCCGAGAGTGTACCAGACCGAAATATGGGGAAAGACCGACGCGTAGGTGCGCAACACCAGCGCCACGACCGCGGGGTCGGATTCGTAGACGTGGAACCACTGCGCGTAGACACCGCCCGGAGCGAGGCGCTCCCGCGCAGCCTCGAGAAATTCGCGGCTGTAGAGCATCTCGACGCCGATCACCCACGGATTGCTCGGCTCTGAAATGATGACGTCGTACACCTCTCGGCTCTGGAGCAGCACTCGGTAGGCATCACCGCGGCGGATCGAAACCTTGGGATTCTTCGAGGCTCCGAGGTTTCCATCGTCGAAGAGCGGCGCCGCTTTGATCACACCGTACGAGATTTCGGCCACGGTCACGGTTCGCGTATCGTCGAGGGATGCGAGCTCCCCCGTCGTAACACCGGTCCCATAGCCGATCACGAAGCAGCTTTCGTGACTCTCGGCCATCAGGGCTGGAATCAGCGCAGTCAGCGCCATGGTCGGGTAGTCGCTCAGCAGCGCACCGTCTGATTTGCCGTTGACCAGAATGCTCCGGTTCTCCGCCGATCCGTCCGGATCGACCACGGTCACCGTGCTCATCGGCCCATCGTCGTAAGAAACCACCTCTCCGATGTCTCGTCCGGCGAAGAGCCGCTCGGGCCCGAGGAAACTGAGCGGCCCCTCACTGCGAGCGCGAAAGAGCCCCGCGGAAAGTTTCTCGGGGGACCACGCGGGCAGGAGCGCGATCGCCACAAGTGTGGGAATCAAGACGATCGGGATTACAAAGCGCGGCAATGGCCGCAGCACGAGGGCGGTCAGGATCGAAGCACCCACCGCGAGTGCCACCATGGCGATCCGATAGATGTGGTGAAGGTCGAGCCAGAAGAGCAACCAGTAGCCGGCGAACAGCGCCCCGAGGAGAGAGCCGAAGGTGTTCCACGCGTAGAGCCGGCCTGCGACGGACCCCAGCTCGCGCACTTCGCGCCGCAGCTCGTGGAAGAGCAGCGGAAGCAGGGCTCCCGAAAGGCCGATCGGGACAAACAGCACGAGAAACACCGCTTCGAAGTTGAGCAGATGATAGGCGTAGAAAGCCTCCTCGATCGGGAAGAACAGAACGCGAATCACGTGGGCCCAATAGGCGGCGTCCTCCATCACCAGATAGAGGGGAAAGAGCAGCAGAAGCAGCAGCCACTGAGAGCCGACCACGAGGCCGCGGGGAATGCGTCCGATCGCCGACACGGTGAGGCTCCCGAGCGCGATACACGCCACAAAAACGGCCACGATCGAAGCGAACGTAAACTGCGAGGCGCCAAGCGCGAGCGCACCAACGCGGTTGAAGGTCGTCTGGAGCGCCATCATCGCGAAGCCCGCCAACAGCGAGACACTCGCCCAAGCGGCGAATCTCGCGACCGGCTCGGCTGAGGAGGGTGCCGTCACGTCGAGTTCGATGCTCGCGGTGTGGCGGTCGAGCTGCGCGAAAATCGCCGCTGCGACGAGGTTCACGCATCCCATCGCGTAGACGACCCCATCGAGGCCCAGCCGTGGGACCAGGTAGAAGCCCCCCACCAGCGCTCCGGCGAAGGCTCCAAGGGTGTTGAAACCATACACTTTAGCATGTATACGCGTTGAGTGCTCGAGGTCGCCTGCGAGGGCCAGCGTGAGGATCGGGATCGTGCCGCCCATCAGCACCGCTGGCGGGCCGATCAGCAGCGCCGAGAGACCGACATCGAACGCGAATCCGAGGCCCGCATTGCCGTGTGGAACGAACAGCGAAATCTGCTGAGCAACACCAAATAGAGTCGGAAACAGCAGGGCGTAGAATCCAATCCCGGCCTCGACGATCGCGTAGAAATAAAGGAGCCGCGCGGGGCGCGAACGCAGACGGGAGCGCTCCACCAGCCAACGCGAGATGCGGCCGAAGAGCGCGTACCCCAGCGACAGCCCGCCGAGAAAGATCGCCAGCACGGCCGCCGTGGCCTCGCCATGCGATCCGAGGAGCACGGCCAGATACTTCTGCCAGGCCACCTCGTAGACGAGACCCGCAAACCCGGTCAGCACGGTGAGCAGCAGAGCCGCGAGGCGAATCATCGCTTTTGGCTTACCCACCCGAAATTCGTCAATTGGGGCTACCGCCCACTAGGGCTTTCCAGCTGCCGCCGGCTTGGATTTCGCAGACATTGGGGCGCCCCTCTCCCGCACCTTCAGAATCTTCTGCCGAGTCTCTTCGGAGAGATCACTCTCCTTCAGCCAGTCGTTGAAGGCCTTCGGATCCTTGCCCCGCCACCTGATGCCCACGCGAACCGACTGAGCGTGTCGCTCCGATTCGTCGTCGATCCGTTGCGCCCACGCCATCGCCGAGTCGGGCGCTGTCGGCAAGAGCCTCTTGGCGGCTTCCTTGATGGCGGGGTCGAGTGCGGGGTTGGGGAGCATGGGGAGCAGCCACGCCTGAGCGGCCTCGGGGTCGGCTTGCATCCAGGTGCGGAAGCCGTCGGCAATCGCGCTGTCACGCTCTCCCGCGCGGAGTCCGTCGCTGCTCATGGCCAGCAGCCACTCGAAGGCCGCCGGACGGTCGTGATTCTGCACCCACCTTCGCGCGATCCCTGCAAGCGCACCCTCGCTATAGGGGCGCGTGCGATGCGCGAGGAACCATTCCGCGGCGAGTACCGGGTCGTCTTTGGCCACCATCTTCGCGATGTGGTGGAAGATGCCCAGCTTCAAGCGGTTGGGAGCGTCGTCGGGAAGAGCCTCGGCCCAGCGCATGGCCCCGTCCTTTCCCTCGGCCAGCATGATCTCGCCCGCGAGCCGGAAGAAGAGCCGGCCGCGCTGCTTGATGTCGGGGAAGTTAGCGATGTACTCGCTGATGCCCTCTTTGTCGTCACTGCGCAGCCAGCCTTCGATCAGGTTCTGCCGCAACCGCGCCTGCAACTCGGGATCCTCGGTCTCCTCCACGACGCGAAGCGCCGCGGGGGCGTCGTGGTGGGCCCAGGCGTAGATGGCTTGGTTGGTCAACGTCGTTCGCCAGTTCACCGGCCCTTCGCGCGCCCACGCGTATGCGCCGGGCGCGTCGAAACGCGCCCACGCGAGCATGATCAGCCGCACCTCCTCCGACAGGATCCCCACCTTCCGGACCTCGAGCGCTGTCCGCAGTTCGGGCAGGTTGTCGGGATCGAGATTCTGGAGGGAGCGGCTGATCAGGTAGGCACGCTGGAGCGGATCGAACTCGGCGAATGCCTCGTCGAACGAGGGGCTGGACTCAGAGTCACCCGGGTCCGCGAGACGCGTGAGACCGATCGCCAAGGCAATGCTGAGGATCCAAAGGACTGCGATAACCGGTTTCACCCTATCTTCCCCCTGCGCTCCGCTCCCGCTCGGGGAGCCCGCTCGCAGCGAATCAGCCCTGTAGCAAGACGCGAACCGTCTCCAGAAATTCCGAGCGGCTCATTATACCCACCGGCTCGACTGAATGCCGGAATTGGGTGTAAAAACTCCGAAACTCCCGTATACACTCCTGACGCCCACTACTCAGGCAGAAATCAGGAAAGGGTAAGCTTCCGATCAGGCGGCACCAGCCGGATCCGTCTACTCTCAGGGAAGTCGAAATCCGCTACTCACAATGGGGAATTGCATGTTCGCTCTGAAATTTTGGCGGTGCAGGTGCGCGCTCGTGATCGCTGCACTGTTATTCGTCGTTCCCGCCTCGGCCCAGGATCCGGCCGACCCCAACGAGAACACCGCGTCGGCGGAGACGGACGAACCCACCGCGCCGACGGACCTCGAGAGCGGCCTCGAAGAGCCCGATGCGGAAGACCTCGAATCCGACCTCGAAGAACCCGATGCCGAGGACCTCAAACGCGCCCGCAAGAGGGGTGCGCTTCAGCAGACCAGCGACATCGAAGAGATCCTCATCACCGGCGAGAAGCGGAGCACCCTCCAGGACGCCCCGACCTCGAGCACGTCGTTTACCGCCGGCGACCTACAGCGGCTGCGGATCGAAAACATCGCCGACCTCGCCGATTACACGCCGAACCTCGAGATCAATACCGCCTTCGCGGCGTCGAACCCCACCATCTTCATCCGCGGGATCGGCTTGAAGGACTACAACGCGAATGCGGCGGGAGCGGTCGCCGTCTACCAGGATGGCATCAACATCAACTCGCCGGCCATCCAACTCGGTCAGCTCTTCGACATCGAGGGAATCGACGTCTTGCGTGGACCCCAGGGGAGCGTGAACGGCCGCAACGCCACCGCGGGCGCGATCATGATCCGCTCGGCGATGCCAGACGGCGAATTCAGCGTCTCCACCAACCTCACCTATGGGAACTACAACAACAGAGAGATCGAGGCCGCGATCAACATTCCGCTGATCGAAGACCTGCTCTCGATGCGGGTGGCCGGTACCGTCCAGCGCAGGGACGGCTACACGAAGAACCAGTGCGCGGGCTGGGACCCCGAGGCGCTCGGTTTCAGGAAGGTCGACGAGACGGTGAACCGGGAGCTTTACTTCAAGCTGGACCCCCGAGGACAGTGGACCCTTGATCCGAACACTGGCAATTACGTGATCGGGGACGCCAAGGTCCTGAGAGAAAGGCAGTTCCTGAACAACCGGGGAACACCCGAAGAGACATTCATTTACTTGAACATCACCGAGGCCAGGGATGCAGCGACGTACACGAACAACATCGGCCTGAACAATGTCACCAACCCGTTCGTACTCGCCGAGGACCTCTTCGATTCCGCTGGCCTGCTCGTCGCGCCGGCGGGCACGCCGGTTGCCACGATGGCGAATAAGATAACGATCACCGATGTCGACGACATCTGTATCATCTCTTCGCCGGGGGTCATTCGGACCCTCGAAGGTGAATTCCGTAACGTCGACAAGCTCGACGCGTTGGAATGGACCGAAGGGACCTGGCGATCCGACAGGGGCCAACCGGAGCTCAAGGATTTCGCAAATCTCAAGCCCTGGACGAACAACATCGACAACTGGGCAGCGCGGATGGTTCTGCTCTTCGAGCCGCTGGACAACATGGAATGGATGGCGAACTTCCACGCCACCCAGAACCGCGGCGACTCCGCACACCTGCAGATGACGGGCGCAAATGCCCAAAACACAGTAGCGGGCTTTGATACCAGACTAGAGGAGGGCTTCTCCGAGAGCAGCGCCGCAGAGGTCTCGGGTTTCAGACTCGGAGAGGGGACCCGGAAAGTCCCCGGGATCGACGATCCTACTGAGTCGGACGGGATCGGACTCAGCGGAGGGAATCCCTTTTCGGGGTTCTACAACGACGACGGAATCGAATTCATCGACGCCTGGGGGATCAACGGGCGGGGCTTCTGGGACCTCGGAGCTGCCACCATCACGCTGCTCTACGACTACGAATGGTACAACCGCATCGTCGAGGACGAGGGCGATGCAAATCCCCTCAGACGCTTTCCGGCCATCTGGTCCGACAGTGCCTGGCAGACGACCGAGGAGCTGCGCATAGAGGGTGAGGGCGAGCGCTACAAATGGACCACGGGATTCTTCTTCCTCTACGAGGAGCTCGACGCGTCAAACGTATTTCCTGACACGCAGCAGTTTAGGATCGAGCAGAATTTTTCACAGATGCTTTTGAGCTGGGCGCCTTACCTGAGCGGCGAAGTCGACCTGGTCGAGGAGGGCGTGATCCCGGGTATCTACGAACTCACGCTCGCCGCGGGTGCCCGTTACAACCAGGAGAAGAAGGAGTTCTCACTGGAGAGCACGATCATTGCAACGACCTCCGACGGAGAGTTCACCGAGTTTCCCAAAGAAACCCTGGAAGATACCTGGAAGGAGTGGACGGGCGAAGTGAAACTCAGCTACACGCCGTTCTCCAACGAATACGGCACCTTGCTCTCCTACCTGAAATACGGCCATGGCTTCAAGGGCGGGCATTTCAACGCGGGCCTGACGCTCGGGGGCGGCAGAAGCGCCGCAGAACGCGACCAGTTGATCAAACCGGTCGACCCCGAGTTCATCGACGCCGTCGAATTTGGCATCCGAAGCCGCTGGCTCGACGACCGGCTGACCCTCAACGGAGCGGTCTTCCGGTACTGGTACAAGAGTCTCCAAGTCTTCGACATCACGAATGAGCAAGGCGAATTGCCGATCCAGCAGCTGCTCAACGGCGATGCCAAAATCATGGGCGCCGAAGCGGAGCTGCGTGTCAAACCGCTCCCGGGGCTGCTGATCTCGGCGAATATGGGCTGGCTCGACACCGAATTCGAGGAATTCACGGTCACCAAGAACGTCAACCAGCCCAGGAGCGGAGGCAATTCACCTGGGCCCCAAGACTTCGATTACCGGGGGAATCGACTCGTATCGGCCCCGGAGTGGAACTGGGCGGTCATCACGGAATACGAGATTCCGCTCTGGGGCTGGGGCTCCCTGATTCCACAGTGGGACTTCAACTACCGCTCGAAGGTGTACCTCGATCCGCAGCAGCTCGATCCCATCTCACAGGACGGCTACTGGATCCACAACGCGCGGATCGCGTACCGAACGCCGGACGACCGGATCGAATTGGCGTTCTGGGTCTCCAACGTCTTCGAACAGGAGTACAAGATCGACGTCTTCGACCTCACCCGCCAATATGACACGATCCTCGAGGTCTGGGGCGAGCCTCGGACCTACGGGGTGACCCTCTCTCTCAGTTGGTGAGCGCCTACTCGACCTGATAACCGAGCGCGCGGAGTTGCTCGAGCTGCGCGTCGTCGAGTTCGACGTCAGAGGCCTGCCAGGGGGCCGGCGGTCGCTCCAGGTATTCATCCACGAACGCCTGGAGCCTCGCCAACACTTCGGGTTCGTCTTTGCTGACGTCGGCCTGTTCGCGGGGGTCGTCGCTTCGGTCGTAGAGCCACCCAGTCGCCCCGTGGGCTCGCACGAGTCGATACGGCCCTTCCCGCACGGCCACCATTGGGCGGGGCTCCTCTTTGCTGCGCCCCCAGCTCTGGTCGAGGTGGGCAAAGCGCGGTGTGTCTTGCAGCAGCGGCGGCTCGCCCCGTGCGGCGGTCATGATCTCGGGTAACCGGGATCGCCCGTCAACAACCTCGAGGGGCGGCAACTTCAACAGGTCGAGAAGCGTCGGCCAGAGATCGACGTTCTCCGTGGGCGCATCCACGACGATGCCGGGTTCCAAGCGGAACGGGAAACTGATGATCAGGGGCGTGGTGGTCACCTCGCCGTGGACGTCGCGCGCGTGGCCCTCGCGACCGTGCTCGCCGAAAGCTTCACCGTGGTCGCTGGCCACGACGATCAGGGTCTTGTCACGCAACCCCCGCACGTCGAGATCCCTGATCAGGCTCCCAAGCACTCGGTCCGTCCAGCGGATGGAGTTGTCGTAGATATCCGAGTAGGTCGTACCAAAGAGTGCGGTATCCTCGTCGTAGGCATATTGGTGGACGTCCATCAGGTGGAGGTAGAGAAACCAGCGCTCGTCTCCCTGAGCACGCAAGAACTCGATTGCCGAGTTGATGACGTCCTGGTCGGTTCCGGTAACACCCAATGTCGGATTCTCACGGCGCAACCCCCTCGGAGTCGGCGCGCTCCGCGGGCTGTGATAGACCTCGAAACCCTGCGAGAAGCCAAAGCCTGGGCCGATCCAACCGTTGCGCCAGATCGCGGCGGTGCGGAAGCCCGCTTCGCGGATGATCTCGGCGGGCATTTGCGCCTCATCGGGCAGGCCCTGTGGCGAGCGCGTCACTCCGGTGCGAACCGGATAGAGGCCCGTCCAGAGGGAGGCCATCGAGCACTTCGTCCAGGAAGACTGCGACATATGTTCCGCAAAACGGATCCCCGTGGCCGCGAGCTTGTCGATGTTCGGGCTCGTTTCGCGATCGTAGCCGTACGCGGACAGACGATCGGCCCTCAGCGTGTCGATCAGTACGAAGAGCAGGTTGAGGTCGTTTCTCTCGTGGAGTTTTTCGATTTCGGCAGGCTCACCGAGAGGCCGCGGGTCGATGCGGATGTCGAACTGCGAATAGATCGCCGCGACGACCATCAAGGCCCCAGCGGCGAAATAGAGCCAGCGCGAGCGAAGTAAGCGACTTAGCATCGATCGATACTAGCCCATTCGCCCCATCGCAAAAACGTTTTCAGACGAGAAACGCGGCCTTTTCAATCGGATCGTCGAAGTGAAGAACCCCGGACGGTCACGGTGGACCGCCCGGGTTTCCGATCGCCGTTCGCGATCGAATGCGCTTACGCGGTGGCGCTCAGCGCCCGCGCATCCGGTAACCCACTCCGAGAAGCGAGGCGCCCGCGACCAGCATCGCCCAGATCTGCGGCTCCGGAATGAACTTGATTCGGAGAATGCCAACGCCGCCGGTCTCGAACTTGCAACACGGCTGGATCCAGCGCGTGAGGATCGGCGTCACCAGCTGAATCGTCCCCTGGCCGGTGGCGGTGGTCGTATTGCGGTTGTCGTAGCCTTGCGCGTAGTGGACCGTCTTGTGCGGTCCACGCCCTACGGCGGTGAGGGTGACGCTCCCCGTCGTCCACGGGAAACGCGCGCCGTACACGTTGACCGTGCTCTTCTGCATCAGGCCCGTGTGGTAGTAGTACGCCTTGTAGGTCGCGATGTAGCCCTCCGTGACGACGCCATTCCTGGTCATGGCAGACGCGCCAACCGCGTCGTAGCGCCAGTTTTGTTCGCCGAGCGAGCAGCCTCCGGCGCGGTAGTAACAGACCTTGGTCGTGTAGGCGCCCAACATCCGCATGGTGCCACCGAACTTGTTGGTTCCTTGCGTCACCTTGATGCTCGCGACCACCTTGGCGCCCTGCTTGTAGCGGATGTTGAAGCTACCCGGCCCGCTGCCCGGGCCGAATATTCCGTAGTCGTTGCGGAGCGTCGCGTAGGTGTAGCTGTACACGTAGGGGTAGAGGGCCGAGAACTCGCCGACTTGATCCGTCGTCCGGATGCCGGCGGTGTGGACGATGGCGGTGGTGACGACCGCTGGGGCTGCGGTAAAACTGAATCCACCCTTCTGGGTGCCCGTCGTGACAGCGGCCCACCTGCCGGCTACCGGCTGGCCCAGCTGGACCAGGCCCTTGCCGCCCGCCCCATCCGTGCTCGTCGCGGTACACGAAAAGGTGCCGGGCTGGCCCGCGAAAGTGAAGAACGCCGGGTTCCGGTAGAGCGGCGGAATCGCTCGCCCCTTGGTGTTCAGAGCCGTGGCGCCCTTGGCCGGGCGCACGTTCGTTCCCATGCCCTGCCAGTTGTACCAGGGCGAGCAGTACAGCACCTGCTGCTGGGAGCCGCCCAAAGGCGCGAAGTCGCCGTACAAGGAGGCGACCGGCGTCGACGCGAACGGGCAGCGCGGCTGCCTGGGGTTGCACTGGGTTCCCAGGGGTATTCCAAACCCCGAGTAGAACTCCGATGGGTCGACCCCGCCCGTGAGCTCGTTCCCAAACGAAAAAGTGAACCACTCCGCCGTAAAGAGCTGGTTCCCGGCTCGGGCGGTCGTAGCGGCGGTGATCCCGACGCTCAACAGGCCGACGAGTAACAGTCTGCTGGTGAATAACATCCTGCGAACCTCCGACGTAGTGCTCCCACCACGATTTGCGCCATAGTCGCCTGCGCCCGAACCGGCTGTCAAGCGAAAAAGGGGTCGCGCGGTGGAGAATCGCTGGAAAAATGGAGCGAGCCTTCGGCCCCTCCCCCCAACGACGGGAATTCCGCCAGTCCCCTGGGGGATTGAGCGCGCGTGATCGCACCTCGAGCCCCAAGGCGCCGCCGCTCCGCGCAGCAGGGGCGCGCTGAAACGAAGAACCCCGGACGGTCACGGTGGACCGCCCGGGGTTCCGATCGCCGTTCGCGATCGAATGCGCTTACGCGGTGGCGCTCAGCGTCCGCGCATCCGGTAACCCACTCCGAGAAGCGAGACGCCCGCGACCAGCATCGCCCAGGTCTGCGGCTCCGGAACGAACTTGATTCGGAGAATGCCAACGCCGCCGGTCTCGAACTTGCAACACGGCTGGATCCAGCGCGTGAGGATCGGCGTCACCAGCTGAATCGTCCCCTTGCCGGTGGCGGTGGTCGTATTGCGGTTGTCGTAGCCTGTCGCGTAGTGGACCGTCTTGTGTGGTCCACGCCCTGTGGCCGTGAGGGTAACCATCCCCGTCGTCCACGGGAAACGCACGCCGTACACGTTGACCGTGCTCTTCAGCATCAGGCCCGTGTGGTAGTAGTACGCCTTGTAGGTCGCGCTGTAGCCCTCCCCGACGAGGCCTCCCATCGTCAGCATCGCAGACGCGCCAACCGCGTCGTAGCGCCAGTTGTTTCGGCCGAGCGAGCAGCCGCCGGCGCGGTAGTAGCAGACCTTGGTCGTCAAGGCGCCCAACATCCGCATGGTGCCACCGAACTTGTTGGCTCCTTGCGTCACCTGGATGCTCGCGACCGTAAGGGCGCCCTGGTAGTATTTGAGGTTGAAGCTACCCGGCCCGCTGCCCGGGCCGAATACTCCATAGTCGTTGCGGAGCGTCGCGTAGGTGTAGCTGTACACGTAGGGGTAGAGGGCCGGGAAGTCGCCGACTAGACCCGTCGTCCGGATGCCGGCGGTGACGGCGGTGACGGCCACCGGGGCTGCGATAAAACTGAATCCACCCTTCTGGGTGCCCGTCGTAGCAGCAGTCCACTTGCCGGTTACCGGATGGCCCACCTGGACCAGGCCCTTGCCGCCCGCCCCATCCGTGCTCGTCGCGCTGCAAAACGTGGCGTTGGGCTGTGCGTTCGGTGTCGAGGCGGTAAAGAACGCCGGGTTCCGGTAGAGCGGCGGAATCGGTCGACCCTTGGTGTCCACAGCCGTGGCACCCTTGGCCGGGCGCACGTTCGTTCCCATGCCCTGCCAGTTGTACCAGGGCAGGCATCTCGGGTACAGACCGTCCAGGGTTCCGCCCAAGGGCGCGAAGGCGGTGCCGGTGGCGCCCATGGGCGTGACGGAGACCGGCGTCGACTGGAAAGCGCAGCGCGGCTGGACGGCGTTGCACTGGATTCCCTGGGGGATTCCGAACCCCGTGTAGGAATCCGACGGGTCGATCCCGCCCGTGCGCTCGTTCCCAAACGAAAAGGTGAACCACTCCGCCGTAAAGAGCTGGTTCCCGGCTTGGGCGGTCGTAGCGGCGGTGATCCCGACGCTCAACAGGCCGACTAGTAACAGTCTGTTGATGAATAACATCCTGCGAACCTCCGATGTGGACACTGGGAAGCGCTCAAGGAGCAGACTCCCTTCTCAATCCGGGATTCATTTCCCATAAATTTCGGGTCTGAATGGCCACGCTGTTGAAAGAGATCGGCAGACCGGGGTCGGCAATCAAGCGATCTGTGAAGCAAAAAGGTGATCGAGGTCCCTATTTTTGAACCAGCCGCAACCGGGGCGGAAAATTGCGGGCAGATCGCAATTTCCAGCAAACCGCGCCCCGCTTCTCCCCTCGGGCGCTAGGCCGGGGGTGCCCTTTGCAGACCGTCTCACGCGGCCCGATCACTGTGGTGGGTTTTGTGGTGGGGGGTGCGCGGAGTGTGTGGAAGGCAGTGGCGAAGGCTGTGGCGAAGGCAGCGGGAAGAGCGAAGGCCAGCCCAACGTCTTCACCGCCGCGCTCGACTCGCGCTTGTGAACCCGCGCTTGGAGGCACTCGACACCCCCGGCCCTCTCGCGAACATGGCACTGGAGGCGGCCAGTACAGCCGCGGGCGGCGTCTGCTACAGAGATGCGAAGTATGTGATGCATAAACGTGCGCTTTGCATCACTTCTCGACAGGGCCGAAGGGGTGCCAAACAGAGAGGTAAAACCCGCGGAACGGGGAGAAATTTGAAATTCTAGGCAAGATTTTGAAGTATCCGAGCTGGTATGGCGCCTTTATTGTCGATTTTGCGCGATTCTCAGCGATTCATGAGTCGACGGTATAGCCAAGGAAGGCTCGTATCGAGACGATACTGTATCGCAGTATGGTTGTCGTCGAACTCTTCGTAGTGGTGTGGGATCCGCGCCTCGCGCAGGCGTTTGTGCAAGATGCGCGCTCCGTAGTGCAGATGGTAGGAATCGCGCGTGCCGCAATCGAAGTAGATTCCGCGCAGCGATCGCAGCTGTTTCTGCACGCCGACTTTCTTCGCAAGATCGATGGGATCGTGTCGCAGCCAGCGCGCCCAGCGCTTCTCGTCGATCTCGCCGGTCTGCAGATCCATCGGCAACTGAAAGCCGAGCGGAGCCTTGGGGTCGGGATCGTAGAAGGCCGCCATCGCGAGAAACATCAGGGTGTGGGTATCGCCGTCCGGCTTGCGCCGAGCGTAAAATGCCTTCAGAAATTTCTTCCGGTCGCCCCCAAATTCCGCCAACGCCGTCAACACCCGTGGAATGTCGTTTCGATAACAGAAATCGAAATACATGTCTCCGGAGTGGCAAGCGATCGCCGCCCAATGGCGGGCGTACTGCATGCCCTGAATCATCGCACCGTACCCGCCCGAGGATCTTCCGAACACGGCGCGCTTCTTGGGATTCGCAAAGGTGCGATAGCGGTCGTCGACCTGCGGGACGATTTCTCGGACGAGATAATCGGCGTAATTCCCGACCGCCGAGGAATTGATGTACTGATTGCCCCCAAGCCGCGTCCAGCAATCGGGAAATACCGCGATCACCGGACCCATGGCTTTGCTCCGAACCAAGCGTTCCAAGCGTTCGGGAACACTCTCTTCGAAGGCTTTCCAACCCACATCGGCGGGCCCCGACCCCATGAACCCGGCGAGGTCGACGAACACCGGAAAACGCCGATCGGGTGCCCGATCGTATTCCGGCGGCAGGTAGACGGTGACGACGCGACGGTGGGGATCTCCGAGTGCGTTGCCCCGCAGCAGCATCGAATCGAGCTTGAATTGCTCCAGACGGCCGCGCAGCGGGGTTCGGAACTCGAGCACGCGCGAATCATACCGGCTGGTTCGCTCAGCTGCTAAACCTCGATCGAGATGCTCGAGCTGCGCGTTGCAACCGCGGATCCATGGGTAAACGTCGTCCTCGACGACTTCGACGACTTTCTGCTCGACCACGCGGCCTGCGAGCGCAAGGCCTCCGCAAACGCGATTTCGTTGGTCACCCACTACCCCGACCGCCGAGAACTCGTGCGTCTGATGATCGAACTCGCTCGAGAAGAACTCCATCACTTTCAGCGGGTCCATCGGCTCATCGAGGATCGAGGCCTGATGCTGACGCGCGACCACAAAGACCCCTACCTGAACGCCTTGCTAGGCCGGATCCGCAGAGGCCGCGAAGACTATTTTCTCGATCGCTTGCTGATTGCGGGCATCGCGGAAGCCCGCGGCTGCGAGCGCTTCGGGCTGATCGCAACAGCCCTCGAGAAGCGCGACGCCGGCTCGGAACTGGCTGCCTTCTACGCGGACCTGAACGAATCCGAGGCGCGGCACCGCGATCTCTTCATCGGCCTCGCCGAACGCTATTTCGACAAGAGCGCCGTCGGCAGCCGACTGTCTGCATGGCTCGACGATGAGGCGCGCATCGTGTCGGAACTTCCGATCAGCGCGGCTCTGCACTGACACCGCGTTTGACCGTGTCGCGCGCCCAGAAGCAGTATCTCGAGCGCTACGCGGAACCCGAAGCTGGCAAACTCGGTGCGCTCCGGCGGCGATTCGGCCACGTCCTGACGCTTCCCGCCTACGGCGAAAGACACGAACTGCACAAGGCGCTGGCCTCGATTCCGGCGGGCCCGCTCGGCGACATTCTGATCGTGCTCGTCGTCAACGGCCGCGCCGATTCTCCGCGATCGATGAGAGACGCAAACCTCACGATGCTCGAAGAACTCCGCGCAGCGGGCGGGCGGGGCGTCCCGATCGCGCAAAACGCGGCCGTCCACGAGCATCCACGAGGCGCCCTGCTGCTCGTCGACCGCGCAACGCCGGGCCGCGAGCTTCCACCGCGACACGGTGTGGGGTTGGCGCGAAAGATCGCGGCAGATATCGCGCTGGCACTCTGGTCCGAGAGGCGCGTGGCGTCTCCGTGGATTCACTGTACGGACGCGGATGTCACGCTACCGGCCGATTACTTCGAAGCGACCGCTCGGGATACTTCGGCCGCTCTGAACGATTCAAATGCTCCGGAAGCTTCAGAAGCAGCCCTCGTCTATCCCTTCCGGCACGTCGACGCTACGCGGGAAGCGCTCGAATACGAAGTCTCGCTCCGCTACTACGTAGCCGGGCTTCGATTCGCGGGTTCGCTCTATGCGTTTCACACCATCGGCAGCACGCTCGCCGTACACGCCACCGCGTACGCTCGGGTGCGCGGGTTTCCAAAACGCCTGGCCGCAGAGGATTTCTACCTGCTCAACAAACTCGCGAAGGTCGGAACGATTCGCTCGCTCGACAGCGAACCGATTCGCCTCTCCGCTCGCACCTCGAAGCGCACGCCGTTCGGGACGGGGCGCGCACTCGAGCGTGCCCGGGGAACGGAGCGCAATCTCGCAGCGCTCCGCGTCTATCACCCGGACGTCTTCTGCTACCTGGGTGCCTGGCTGCAAACCCTCCGCGCGCTCGCAGAGGCCGGGGATGCCGCGGACCCCGCCGACCTGCTCGCGAGGCAGACCGGGAGCTGGCCCTGCGCGGACGCGGAGCGACTTCGGGCGCACCTCGATGAAACCGGCGCGTGGGCGGCGGCCCGAATCGGCGTGAAGCGCTGCCGAACCCCCGCGACCCGCGCGAAACACCTCCATGGCGGCTTCGACGCCTTCCGGACCCTGAAACTGATCCACGCCCTCCGAGCGGGCGGACTCGCCTCGATCCCGCTCCGCGAGGCACTGTCGATGGCAGCCTTCGTCGCAGCGCGAGGCACCACCCCCCTGCAGGAAGTCCGGGAGCAGCTGGCTGCCGCAGAGCAGGGAAAATCCGGGAGCAGCTGCCGCCGGAACAGGGAGAAACGCGATTGAGAATGTTCGATCAGAAACTTCGATCTTTGATCTCTGGATCTTTCGGATATTGGAAAGTTTCTAATTTTTAATCAATTTTCGCTTTCTATTTTCCAAAATATATAGATTTAGATTCATTATTCCGATACTTTCTACGACTCCCCTAGGGGATATATCGATCTTATTAAATAAAACGCTGTTTTTGTAGATTCCATTCTCAATTGAGTTAGAG
>JACZVU010000082.1 GCA_022572485.1 Myxococcales bacterium | reverse complement strand
CGTAACCGGATCGCTGTTGGGGACGGTTCGATACTTAAGCCCCGAGCAGGCGATGGCGGGCCGAATCGCCGTCGACCACCGTACGGACATCTACTCGCTCGGGGCGACGATGTATGAACTTCTGTGTTTTCAGCCGGCGTTTCCGGGGACGGAGGAGAAGCAAGTGCTCGCGGCGATCATGACGCGCGACCCGATGCGCCCGCGCAAGATACTCCACAGCGTTCCCGCCGAGCTCGAAACGATCTGCCTCAAGGCGCTGGAAAGATCACCGGATCGACGATACGACACCGGACGCGCATTTGCAGAGGATCTAAGTCGGTTCCTCAACGATTTGCCCATCGCCGCAAAGAAACCGAGCGTCGCGCGGCGCATGGGCAAGTTCGCAAAGCGGCACCGCGCGCTCGTGGTTGGTGCGATCGCCCTCGTGTTTGTGGCGGCAGTGTCGGCCCTATGGTATCGCGAGCAGCTTCGCCACCAAGAGGCCCAGACCGAACGCCGGGCGGCTCAGATCGAAAGCTACCTGGCAGACGGAGAAGGATTCCTTCGAGAGGAACTGTGGGATGACGCGGCCGTCGAATACAAGCTTGCCCTACAGCTCGATCCGGACAATGTTACGGCCCTCGGAAATCTCACCAAGGCTTTGATGGACCGGTACGAGAACGAGGCCGAGCCCGATGCGCGGCTGCTGGATGAGGCGCAAGTATACTGTGATCGCGCGCTGGCGTTGGACCCACAAGATCCCAATCTGGCCAATTTTCACGGCAACCTTCTTAGCTTACTTGGGGACTACGAAGGTGCCATTGCAGTGTTTGACAAAGAGATCGCTGCTCATCCCGGCGAGCCTTGGACCTTGTTCAACCGGGCTGCGGTCGACTTCCTCAGCGGCGCTTATGAAGAAGCCGAGACCCGATTGGCGCGCGCCGCAGACATCGGGCTGGCAATGGATCCACCGTATTGCCACGCGCTTCGCGAGTTGGCTTCGCTTCAATTGCTCCGCGGAAATCCAGAGGCGGCCAAGACGATCAACAAGGCCATCGATTGCGGAGTGAGCGGGTTTCCGTACTTCCACTTCGTTCACGCGCGGATACGACTTTCTTTAACCGAGTGCTATGATCCTGTGGCAGCGCTTTCCGCTGCGACCGTCGCGGATGACTACGCCAACCGAAGCGAACCGGTGATCAAGCGATACCTTGCGCTCGCCTACCTGAGAAAGGGGGATCCTGCCGCGGCGGCGACCCAGGCCCGACTGGCCTTGAAGCTCAAAGGGTCGTCATGCATCAACCATCTGATCGTAGCCATTGCTGAAGCGAAGCTCGCTCATCCAGCGGCTGCCAAGGAGGCGTACGACATCGCTATCGACGCATGGCCGGACGATCTACGTGAGCCTGGAAGCTCAGACCGCAGGCTGCGGTGGGGAATGCTCTGGTTCGAGACGGCGGATGAGCACATCCGGCTGCGGAAGGAGGCCGAGAGTCTCCTGAAAGACCTGCCGGTTCAGCCCTAAAAGCGCCTTTCTGGCGGCGGAATTTCTGATGCAGCTTCCATTTGCGCTTGATTTATCGGTCCCGAATTTGTTACAATGCGGTCTTCACGTTGGGTTCACGGGCGCGGCTCTCTGGGGGGAATCCAATTGATCGTTGGCGGGTGTGACCATCGCGGTCGATCGCCGAGCCGTTTTTTCTGAGTGTAAGGCTCGACCGGTCCGGGGCAGGCCAAGCTGTGTCACTTCCAATCACGAGGGGGCATACGAAGCCACCTTGGAACTCGTCAGCGTAGCGGCTCGGTGCGCCGAGGGCGAGAGGAGACACCACGCTCATGATTTCGGCCATGCGAGCCGTATCGAGATTTCCGGACTCTCGATCGCCAATGGCGGACAGCAAACCATGCCGAATCATCGCGCCCGGTATATCCACGAGGGGAATGCCCACGATTGCACACGCGAGATCGTCGTCGAGCGTGGACAACAACGCGGCGTTGTACCCCCCCAGTGAAAGACCGAACACACCAATTTTGGATTCCGACTGGGCGCGAATCCAACCGAGAATCCGTCGGATGTCCCAAATCGCCTGCGCCTCGGCGTGCGCGCAGTCGAGCATGTCACCGCTGAGAAAACCGCCCCCGCTCCTACGGCCAATCTTGCGGGCACCGTGAAGCGGAAGAACCGGAATGACGAGATTCAATCCGAGCCCATGGTGGAGCCAATCCGGTGGAAACGCGAGCAGATCGATCCCCGCATAACCCATCTGGTAGCCGTGAATACAGACCAACCAGGGCCGGTTGGCGTCGCGGTGGCGCAATACCCAGGCGCGAGCGGTCCGATTGGCTCGATAGGAGAGCCAGCGGTCTCGCCCGGGCTCATCGGAATGGGGTTCGAAGCCACTCTCGAAAGTGAGTTGTTCGTAATCGATCCCGCGGACATGCGCCGTGCACAGCGTCGGCGAATCCAGCGGTGGCGGCGCGTTGTGGTAGCTCACGGGTTTTTCGAACCAGCCTCTTTCTTCGAAGAGTTCCCGCGCGGCCGACATCTCGGCATTGATACGCGCCACCTCACCCCGCCCGGGAACGGGAATAAATGGGAGCACCGACGCGAGCATCGCTTCGTCGGCGGCAACCTCCACCGACAACCGGGTCGACGGGATCGGCGCGGGGGCACCGTCGGTGGGAGGTTCCGCGAGCAGCGAGTGGGCGCCCGCCGCCGTAAAACTCCAGGCCGAGAGGCCCATCAACAAAAGACTCGCCCAGAAGCCAACCGCGAAGAGCGCGGGTAGTGCGATGACCGCTCCGAGCAGACCCGCAAACGCAGCGTAGTGGGTAATTCGCCGATCACCGGGCACGAGCAGCAGCGCAACACCCGATCCCAGCAGAAGAGATCCCGGCAGTACCGCCAGCAGCATGAAGAAAATGCCTTGTCCCGGGGCGATCCACAGCCAGCTCAATCCAGACAGAAAGGGCACCCAGGCAGCTTTCGGAAGACGCGATTGTTCGGACACAGAGATCCTCCATCTCGTAGGTCCAGCGACGCGAGCGACGAGTGGGCGCATCGGCTCCCCATACGACCGGGGGCTCCGGGTGGGACGATACCCTGCGGGGCTCGAATCGCCATGGTGTCGTAGGGCAAGTTGTCAAAACAGATCGACGATCGTCCTGAAGGTGCTCGGGATCGCGTCGTAAACCAACACGAAGAACAGGAAGGCGGGGACCGCATAGCGAAGCAGGTTTCGCCAGCTTCCGAACCAGGCGACACCTGCTGCACCTTCACGCGCTTCTTCGATCGGCCTGGCCATCACCCATCCCACGAAAATCGAAAGCGCGAAGCCACCTCCGAGGAGCAGAATGTTGTTGGCAACCTGATCGACGGCTCCGAGGATCTCCGTGCTCCACGCAGACGGTGCGCCGAGAGCGGTGATCGCAATGCCCAACAAGACGCCCGCCTGACGACGCGACCACCCGAGGCCGTCCATTGCGGAACTCACCACGACCTCCAGCAGCGAGATCGCGGATGTCAAGGCGCCGACAATGAGGGCCGCGAAAAAGAGAACGCCAACGACGCGCCCCACGCTACCCATCTCGGCGAATGCCTTGGGGAGCGTGATGAAGAGCGCCCCTACCGTACTCGCGCTGACGTCGGCGGAAAGGCCCAGCGCGAAGATCATTGGAAACACCACCAATCCGGAGACGAATGCGATTGCGATGTCTGCCCCGGCGATGGTCACCGACGCCCTCGGAAGATTGGCGTCGCGGCCGAGGTAGCTCGCGAAGGTCAGCATCGCCCCCATACCGAGGCTGAGGCTGAAAAACGCCTGGCCGGTGGCATCCTTGAGAACGTCGAGGGAGAGGAGTTTTGAAAAATCGGTCCCTAGATAATACGCATAGCCCGCGCTGGCACCGTCCAATGTCGCCGTGTAGAGAGCCAGGCCCACGACAAGCGCGAAGAGCATCGGCATCAGCACCAGGGTGGTTCGCTCGATGCCGCGGCTCACGCCTCCGACTACGACGAAGACCGTGAACGCCATGAACGCCACGTGGTATCCGAAGGCGTCCCAGCCCGAAGCCACCTCACCAAAATGCTCCGCGGCGTTGGGATCGAAGCCCGATGCGATCGCAGTCAACCCATAACGCAGCGCCCAACCCGCGATGACCGCGTAGTAGGAGAGGATCAGGAAACCGGCGGTAACGAAGACCCGACCCAACGGCTTCCACGAACTCCCCCCGTAGTGGATGAGCGCCTGAATGGGGCTCTTCTGCGACCCTCGGCCGAGAACGAGTTCGGCCAGCAGCACCGGCAGTCCGACGACCAGGGTGATCGCCAGATAGACGATCACGAAGGCGGCGCCCCCATTCTCAGCAGCGAGGTAGGAAAAGCGCCACATGTTGCCGAGTCCGACCGCGGATCCAATCGCGGCCAGGACGAACCCGCGCTGACTCGTCCACTGCTCTCTCGGGCCGCCGGCCATCGATGGTCCCCCTCGCTGCTCGCTGCAGGTTGGCGCTTGGGGGGAGAGGCGAACTGCACGTCGCAACCGCGAAAAGCGGCGTGCGGATCATACACGGGTGGATCGAGAACCGCCCGATCAGCAAAGCGAGAGCCACCCAATCACCAAATCGAGAATCACCCGATCACCAAATCGAGAATCACCCGATCAGCAAAATCCACGGGTTCGGCCCGCGAGTTGCATCAAAAATGATACGATGCCCGACAGCCATCGCGAGGAATTTCATGAGCGCAATCGTCGGACACCGCGCGAACGCCGCCGCAACTCCAACCTGAACCCGCCATGGCCCCCCGCATGCCTCGCTACCGACTCGATCCGGGTGTCCGGCCGCAACGCGTGCACGTCCACGTCGAAGTCGACCCGCAGCAATCCAATGCGTTTCGTGGCGAGGTCGCGATCGAGATCGAGCTCGAGAAGAGCCACCGCACAATTCGCCTTCACGCGGTCGATCTAAAGCTGTCAAAACCGAGCATCGAGATCGCGGGCCGGATCCACCGCGGTCGCGTGACGAAACTCCCTGCCATCGGGATGATCGCGGTCCACTTCGACAAAGGCGTGCCCGCCGGAGCGGCTGTCCTGCGCCTCGGATTCGCCGGCCGGCTGCGCAAGGACCTCTGTGGCCTCTACGGCGTCTCAGTGGGAACACGCCATTACGCGTTTACGCAGTTGGAAGCCGCAGAAGCGCGCAAATTCTTTCCGTGCTTCGACGAGCCTTCGCTGAAGGCCCGCTTCTCCATCTCCGTTACGACCGGCGCCGCCAACAAGGTGATTTCCAACGGGGCGGTGCGCAGGACCGAGCGGCACGCGGACGGCCGCAAAACCGTTCATTTCGCCGAGACGCCGCCGCTTTCAACCTACCTGGTCGCCCTCGCCGTCGGAGATCTCAAAGCTTCGAAACCCGTTTCATTGGGCCCGACCGAGATTCGCATCTGGCACACGCCCGGGAAGCGAGCGCAGACATCGTTCGGGCTGGAGGCCGCACGCGAGTGCCTGCAGCGGCTCGAACACTACTTCGGCCTCCCCTACCCCTATTCGAAGCTCGACCTCGTGGCGGTGCCAGATTTCGAATTCGGCGCGATGGAGAACGCCGGTGCGGTCTTCTTTCGCGAGACCCTGCTGCTGATCGATGCCAAGAGCGCCACGCTGAACGAAAAGAAAAGAGCAGCCGAAGTCATCTGCCACGAACTCGCCCACATGTGGTACGGAAACTTGGTCACGATGGCGTGGTGGGACGATCTCTGGCTCAATGAGGCGTTTGCAACTTGGATGGCATTCGCGATCGTCGACGACTGGAAGCCGGAGTGGAAGATGTGGCTCGACTTCCAGCACGGGACGGCCTCCGCACTCGAACTCGACGCGCTCCGGCACACGCACCCGATCTACTGCCGCGTGCGCACACCCGAAGAAGCAGACGAGAATTTCGATCGGATCACCTACGAAAAGGGAGCGGCCGTCGTCCGCATGATCGAACGCTATCTCGGCGCTGCGACGTTCCGCCGCGGCGTTCGCTCCTACATCCGCAAACACCGAGAACGCAATACTGTCGCAGCAGATCTGTGGACCGCACTTTCCGAAGCATCGGGCGAAGAGGTGGGCGCCCTCGTTCGACCCTGGATCGAGCAGGAGGGTTACCCGGTCATCGAGATTCGCCGCGTGAAATCCAAGGGGCGCTCCGCGATCGAATTTCGCCAGCAGCGTTTCCTCGAACAACCCGCCCGCAAACGCGCAGGGTCCCGCAAGCCTCCTACGCGCTGGCCCATTCCCTGGGTGGGGCGAATCGGTGTCGGACGCAAAGGTGGGCGAGGAATTCTCGAGCGACACCTGCTGAGTGCAGCGAGAGATCGAATCCCATTGAAACACGCTCCACGTTTCATCTACGGGAATGCGGACGAGGGCGGATTTTTCCGCCCCCTGCACGATGCCGACGAGATCCGCCGACTGTCCGAGTCCCTCGGGTCGCTCAAGGCAGTGGAGCGGATGGGGTTGATCGACCATCAATGGGCGCTGGTGCGAGCTGGGCGATCGAAGATCGGATCGATGCTCGAGCTGGCCGGCAGCTTCGCGCGCGAAGCCGACGCCGACGTGCTCGCGACACTACGCAAACCGCTGTCGTTCATCGCAGGCGCCCTGATCCCGGATGCAGCACCGGCGTGCAGCGCCCCGATGCAGACGTGGCTTCTCGACCACTTCGAAGAACCCTTTGCACGACTGGGATGGGAGCCGGACACGCAAGAACCAGACGAGGTTCGATTGAGGCGTGCGGTCCTGTTGGGCCTCGTTGGCGGCATCGGTGAATCGCCCCGCGTCCTCGAAATGTCGGAGCGCCATTGCGATCGCTACCTCACCGACCGCCGCTCGATCGATTCGAATCTCGCAGATGCGGTCGTTTCGCTCGGAGCGCGGGTGGGCGACGCAGCGCTCCATCGACGCTTCGTCGACGCCGCAATGACGTCTGCAAACGCCCAGGAAAAGCGCCGCTTCCTGCTCGCGCTGGGTGACTTCCGCGACGAGAAACTCATTGGCAGAACCCTGACGTTTGCGCTGACCGACGCAGTGGCAACCCAGGACGTAGCCTTTTTACTCATGCGCCTTTTTGCCAACCCCGCGGCGCGCAAACGCACCTGGGCATTCATGCTGCACCGCTGGGATCGCATCCGAAAACGGGTGCCCGCTCATCTGTGCAGCTATCTGATCGAAATGACACCCGCGCTGCTCACGAATGACCACAGGCGCGAAGTCGCAAAGTTCTTCCGCGCAAATCCGGTACCCACCGGAGAGCGCGCGCTGCGCCAGGCTCTCGAACGCTTCGCCTGGTACAAGAATTTCCGAAGCCAGGCGGCGAAAGACCTCGGTAAATGGCTGGAGAGTTGACGCACGAAGCGTCGCTGACAGGATACAGCGCAGCTTGCCGGCCGAATCCCACACCCCGCAGCTTCGAAACGCGCTACTCGGCTACAAGAGTGGTGGCGGCCTCCATCGACTCCTTCAGCAGCTTCGCCTTCTCGGCGGATACGCGCCCGCGCGGCGTCGACGGCCCGTAGAGTTGGCTCGAGAGATCGAGCAGGCGAAGCGCCTCGGCCCGTTGTCCATCCGCGAGCATCAAAGCGGCCACCAAGCGCGCCGCGTCCGCGAGATGTGTATCCAGACGCGTGGCCTGCTGGACGCGAAGCGAAACAGGACCTGGTGTAGCATAGCGCGAGCGCATCGCTTTTTTGATTTCGGCATCGCGGAAGCTGAGATTCACGCTCAGCGCAGAGCGGTAGGCGGCCACCGTCACCCCAAGATCGATCCAGGGAAGCACGTTCTCCTCGATACCACCGGAGCCAAATTCGCGACCTCGCAGCGAGCGGACGATCCGGGTATTGGGAGCGTCGAGAGCGAGCGATACACCCGTCGGATTCATCAGTGTATCGGCGTCGTCGAGCACGTGAATGGCACCGTAGAGATGCAGGATCTCGTGGGCGAGTACCCAACTCTGGATGACTTCAGGCGCGACGCGAACCACCAGACTTCGCCCGAGGAACTCCGCAACCCCCTTCTTATAGACCGAATCACCACTCGGGGCCGGACGCCCCGTGACCGCTGCGAAGATCCCCTCGGCCGGCAGACGCACTTCGGCAAGGAATGCCTCGTGGATGGCATCGAGATCGTTGGGTGTATCACCCGCTTCGAACGGAAGGATCGCGATCGGTACAAAGCGCGTCTCCAATATTGAATCCAGCACCACGGAGGCAGAGAACCAGAGGCTTCGCATCTGAAATTGCCAACCGGGTTGCACCCGGATCCACTCGTCGACGTATAGATGGACGGGAACGATGCGATGCCGCTTCCATTTGTCGCTGAGAACGTAGAGCCGTCGAATTGCGCTCAAGGCGACCGACGGATCGAGGTCGGCGAGCCAGACGGTCCGCTCGAAGTATTCGACGGCTTGATCGATATTTCCACGCTCCACCAGCGCCTCGGCAGCGGCGGCGAGAGCCCTTGGGTCGTAGGGGTGCTGCCGCGCCCGAAGAACGACGTCGTCCGAGCTAGCGATGTGGTACGTGGGAGCGCGGCCGGTGATCTCCGCAAGCCGCGCGTGCGCCCGAGAATGAGAGCTGTCGTGCTCGATGACCTGGGAGAGGTACGCGTATTCCACTTCTCTATTTTCAGCGCGCCGCTCCGATTCGGCGAGGCGAAACAACTCTCTCGCGGCCCTCAAATCGGCCGGAGCTGTTGGTTTCGAAACCGCGATTTCCGAAATGGCAAGCAGGGGATTCGCAGACGGCAGCGGCGATACAGGAAGTATCGATTGACCAACGCACGCCCATGAAATTGCGCAGCCGAGCAGCGCGAGAGCGCGAAAATCGATTGCGGGCGGGAAGCTTTTCAAGACTCCCTCGGTTCGAATGGACACGGGCCCCACACCCGCATCGCGAAGGTTCGGGGGATGCGTCAGGAGATCCCAGCGAACGCGTGATCGACCAAGGCAACCTGCTCGGCGCGATGAATTCTCATCGAGCCTGTTGCAGTGCTGGCGCTCGCGCGTCGGCCCGCGTAGATCAGCTTCTGGGTCGGGCGCAGCTCCGCCTGTAGACGATCTCGTGCAAAAGTCCAGGCACCCATATTGGACGGCTCTTCCTGAGCCCACACCACCGTAGACGCGTTGCCGTAGCGCTCGATGACAGCGGCCAGTTTCACCTGGGGCCATGGGTAGATCTCTTCCAACCGGACCAGAGCCACCATGCCGGGATCCTCGAAACGACGCTCGCGCTCTTCGAGGAGATCGTAATAGACCTTGCCGCTACACAATACGATGCGCTTTACGCGCTCAGGCCGCTCGAAGCCGAGCGGGTCATCGATCAGGGATTGAAAGCAACCGCTCGCGAGATCTTCAGGCGGCGACATCGCCGTGGTTTTTCGCAGCAGGCTCTTGGGTGTGAAGATGATCAACGGTGCGCGATACGGTCGATGCATCTGGCGACGCAAGACGTGGAAGTACTGAGCTGGAGTCGTGCAATTGACGATCTGCAGCGAATCGTCCGCGCAGCTTTGTAAGAAGCGCTCGATCCGGGCGCTCGAATGCTCCGGCCCCTGCCCCTCGTAGCCGTGGGGAAGCAGCATGACGAGCCCGCTCATCCTCTGCCATTTGACGTGCGCGGAGGATATGAACTGATCGATGATCACCTGAGCGCCGTTCGCGAAGTCGCCGAACTGGGCTTCCCAGATCGTCAGCGTCGAGGGATCCGCCAAGCTGTAGCCGTATTCGAAGCCGAGAACAGCTGCTTCGGAAAGCAAGCTGTCGTACACCTCGAAGCGGGCCTGATGGTCCGAGAGGTTGTCGAGGGGGAAATATCCCTCCTCGGTCTTCTGATCGATCAACACCGCGTGGCGGTGGCTGAACGTACCTCGACGGCTGTCCTGCCCCGATAGCCGCACGGGCATGCCATGGATCAGCAGCGACCCCATCGCAAGCGCCTCGGCCATTCCCCAGTCGATCGGCTCACCGTCGGCGACCGCTTTCTGTCGGCGCTTCATCAGTGCGCAGAGCTTGGGGTGGAGGTTGAAACTGGCCGGTACGAATCCGATGCGCTCCGCGAGTTGGGAGAGCTGCTCGATCGAGACCGCTGTTTCCGGCTCTTCGTCCGGAATCATCCGCTGATAGCCCGCCCAGGGGCCGCGGGGTTCGTAGGGCTCGTCGGGCTCGGGCACGCGAGTCTTGATGACTTCGATGGCGTGGGCGAGCTGATTGTTCAGATCATCCTCGATCCGCCTCGCGTCTTCGCTCTTGAGCACATTCAACTGAAGCAGCTTCTCGGTGTATTTCTTTCGAACCGACTCTTGCTTGCGAATCTTCTCGTAGAGAAGTGGCTGGGTAAAGCTTGGCTCATCGCTTTCATTGTGGCCGTGGCGGCGATAACAAACCAGGTCGATCACCACATCTTCGCCAAAGCGGTTTCGATACTCCATCGCGATCTTCACGCAGTGCACCACTGCCTCGGGATCGTCACCGTTCACGTGGAAGATCGGAATCTGGATCATCTTGGCGACATCGGTGCAATAGAGAGTCGAACGCGCCTCGTCGGGCGTCGTGGTAAACCCGATCTGGTTGTCGACGACGACGTGTAGGGTGCCGCCCGTCGAGTAGCCGGCGAGGTTCGAAAGGTTGAGGGTCTCAGCGACGATCCCCTGACCCGAAAATGCAGCGTCTCCGTGAATCAACACCGGGATCACCATCTCTCCTCGGGTATCGCCGGACCGAGCCTGCTTGGCCCGGGTCCGCCCTGCGACGACGGGATCGACGGCCTCGAGATGAGCAGGGTTGGCGGTAAGCGACAAATGGATCTGCTCACCGCTGGAGACGCGCCGACTCTTAGAGAAACCCTTGTGGTATTTGACGTCACCCGAACCGAAAGGGCTATCGATCAGCGGACTGTCCTCGAACTCTGAGAAGATCGACTCGAGAGATTTTCCGAGGATGTTCGACAGAACATTCAGTCGACCGCGATGGGCCATCCCGAACACCAACTCTCGGCAACCAAAGCCGGGCGCCTCTTCGACGATGGTGTCGAGAAGCGGGATCAGGGATTACGAGCCTT
>JACZVU010000191.1 GCA_022572485.1 Myxococcales bacterium | reverse complement strand
TGGATACCTCGAGTTGCTTTCGGAAGTGCGCAACCAGATGGGTGACGATTGGATCATCAGCCAGGCCACGCCTCGCTCCGCGCCACTCGGCATCTCCATCGGTCCACTGCGCAAGAGTTTCTGGTCGGGTGCGTTCTACCGGGCCACGATGGACATCGCGGACCAGACCGTATTGATGGCCTACGACACGAACCTCCCGCTACGCATCGCGTATGTGGCGTTCGTCCGAGACCAGACCCGCCGCCTCGTGAAGTGGTCGTGCGCGGCCAAGAAGCACGAAGTCCTGATCGGCATTCCCGCCTATCACGATGTTCCCGAGTACTCCGATCCGAGCGTCGAGAACATCGGCAATGCAGCTCTCGGCGTGCGATCTGCCCTCGAGTCATTTCCGAAAAAGCCCGAATGTTTTCGAGGCGTCTCCATCTACGCAAACTGGGTGGCGGACCCAGACGAGTGGCTGCAGTTCGAGCGGTTCTGGAGGCATCCGGTAGCGTCGCGTGAATAGGGTGCGCTCAGCAGTTGCGCGGCGCTCTTGTCGCGCACACTGCTTGACGACCTCTTCGTCGACGGAGTCGATCCCTGCGAAGTCGCCCTAGCGTTTGCGATGTTCTTTGATTCGTTTGTCCACGAATCCATCGCCCCCAGAGGCCACACGTGTTTACGGGTGGACGACCTCGATCGGTCCAAGATCTTTCAATTGAAGCGTAAGAGCCTCTGCGGGGCCCACCAGCACGATCACCGCGCGATCGGGATGAAGCAGCTTCAAGGCGAGGCGTTCCACGTCCGCATCCGTAACGGCACGGACTCTCGAGCGATAGGTGTCGAGAGAATCTTCGGGAAGGCCGTAGATGTCCAGATTGACGAGGCTCTCGAGCACTGCGTCAGACGTTTCGATCCCCAGTACAAATTGACCGACTGCGAGCGTGCGCATCTTTTCGAGTTCCGACCCCGTCGGAGGTTCGCGGCGTGCGCGCTCGAGTTCGGCCAGGAGCAGATCGATCACCCTTCGAACTTCTGCCACGCGGGTAAACGTCGCGACCGCGAAGGTTCCGCCGCCGCGGCGCAGGCTGAACCCAGAGCTGACCCCGTAGGTCAGGCCGGCGTCAGCGCGCACCCGTTGCATCAAGCGGGATGAAAACCCGCTGCCCCCGATCGCTTTGTTGAGGAGGCTGGCGGCAATCCGGTCGGGATCCGTGCGCGCAATCCCCTCGTGAGCGAGGGTGATTCGGGTCTGGGTGAGGTTGGGCCGATCCACGACGAGTACGCGCCGCGCGGTCGGGGTGGGCGCGGAAAAGGCTGGACCGACATCGGGGATCTCGCCGGCCAGCCATGCACCGAACACGGCACCCACGCGGTCGAGCAATGCGTCTGCATCGAGATCGCCAGAAGCGAAGAAGATTGCATTGTTGGGAACGAACATTCGCGCGTGGAAGTCGCGCGCGGCCGCCGAGTCCAACGCCGCCACCGCCTCGGGGCTTCCGGAGAGAGGCAGCCCTACCCGGAGGCCCGGATACAAGGCGAGCGACGCGAAGCGGCGCTCGAGATGGTGGGGGTTGTCGCTCGCTCGCTCGAGCGACGCGAGCAGCTCTCCACGGGTTCGAATCGCCTCGTCGTCGTCGAAGCGGGGACGGAGAACCACGTCCGCGAGAATCTCGAGCATGCTGTCGAGGTCTCCCGTCAGACCCCAGATCTGAGCCGTGATGGAATCCCAATCGGCGCGCACACTGAGAACGGATCCGAGCGCATCGATCGCCGAAGCAAGCGCGAGAGAGTCGCGATCGCCCGCGCCGCGCTTCATCAACTCGGTGGTAAAACCCGCGAGACCGGCCCGATCCGGCTCCACAGAGGCGGCTCCCCGTCGAAGGCTGATCCCCAGTGAAACGCGGGGCAGGCGGTGGTCTTCGAGAACGATCACCGACAGCCCGTTGTCGAGTTCGAACCGATCGAGGCTGCCCGGCGCAACGATCGGCGAATCCGCGATGGGCGGGGGGGGGCGGTCCCAGATCGGCGTGTCCACGGAGCCCGCACAGGCAAGCAGAGATGCGAGCGCAACGAGCCCCGCGAGCTTGGCAAATCCGCTCACGAATCCCCCTGTTCGGGCTCGGTCGAAGCCGGCGGAGGCACGACATGAACGACATTGCGGCCAGCATCGGTCAAGTAGGTCCGTGCGACGCGACGCACGTCGTCCGCGTCGACAGCTTGGATTGCTGCGAGCCGATCCTCGAGCGGACGGATCTTCCCCAGGATCGTCACGTCGTAGCCGATCCGGGCCGCGATGGCCGCGTTGGTGGTCAGCTGGTGGATCATCGAGACTTCGATCTGCCGCTTGGCCTTGTCGAGTTCCGCAGCCGTGACGGGCTCGTCGCGGAGTCGGGCGATCTCTTCCAGAAACGACGCCTCGACGCGATCGATGCTCGCGTCTGGACGCACGCTCGCATAGGCACCGAAGATGCCCGCACCCGCGAGTTCCGAATTCATGCTGCGGGCCGACAACGCGATCTGTTCCTCGTGGATCAGCCGGCGATAGACCCGACTCGAGCGGCCTCCGGAGAGAATTTCGCCGGCCACGTCGAGTGCCTCGGCGTCGGGGTGACCGGCGGGCGGCGTCTGCCAGGCCGTAGCGAATATCGGAGCGCGCACATCGAAGTGAACCTGCGCGCGCCGAACACCATTTTGGCGAGGCTCACGGGTTCGGTAACGCGGAATCTCCGCCCCAGGCGCGAGGCCACTGAAGCTCTCGCGGATCTGCTCGAGCGCCGCATCGCCATCGAAATCCCCGACGATCACCAAGACGATGTTGTTGGGAACATAGAAGGTCGAGAAGAAATTACGGCAATCCTCGACCGTTGTGCTCTCGATGTCGCTGCGCCAGCCGATGACGGGCCAACGATACGGAAGTGCCTGGAAGGTCAGTGCGTACAGAGCCTCCCGGGCGAGACCACCGGGCTGATCTT
>JACZVU010000081.1 GCA_022572485.1 Myxococcales bacterium | reverse complement strand
GGTCCCGGTTGGGATCATCGAGATTCCGGCGGCACGGGCTCGGCGCAGGTCTTTGTGCGGAGAATCCTGCGTGACCTGATCGTTCGTGTAGGCGTGGATGGTGGTCATCCAGCCGTTCTCGATGCCGTACTCGTCGAGCAGGACCTTCACGACGGGCGCGAGGCAGTTGGTGGTGCAGGACGCATTGGACACGATCCGATGCTTGGCGGGATCGTAGGCATCCGTGTTGACACCGAGGACGATCGTGACATCGGGGTCTTTGGCGGGTGCGCTGATGATGACCCGCTCGGCGCCCGCTTTCAGGTGCTTCTTGGCATTTTCCCGATCGACGAAGCGACCGGTCGATTCGATGACGATCGCGGCTCCGACTTTCGCCCAGGGCAACTGGGCCGGATCGCGCTCCGCGCTGATCGGGATCGCCACGCCCTCCACGACGATTGCGTCGTCTCCCGCCTCCACCGAGCCCGGGTAATGGCCGTGAACGGAATCGTATTTGAGTAGATGGGCCAGCGTCTTGGCGTCGGTCAGGTCGTTGATGCCGACAATTTCGATATCCTGGCCGCGCGCGGCCCTCAATACCAACCTGCCGATGCGGCCGAAGCCGTTGATGCCAACTCGAATTGCCATTTTGGCTCCTGAATTCGTTCGGAGGGCAGCAGGGTACCGGCCTCGTGGAATCGGCGCCAGAAATCGAGCCCTCGCTGTCCATCCGGGTTTCGACGTTGCGCCTGAAGAGGGCGAGCGCGCTCTCCCTCCCGCCCATTGCCGCTAAGCTCGGGGTCGAATCGCAGGAGGAGATCCGTTGATCGTCGGAACCGGAATCGACGTCATCGAGATTGTCCGTGTAGAGCGCGCGTTGCGCCGCTCGGGAGAGCGCTTTGCGCGCCGAGTCTTCGCCGGTTCGGAAATCCTCGATTGCCGCTCGCGGCGTCGCTCCGGACCCCATTTCGCGATGCGTTTTGCGGTCAAGGAAGCCGTCATGAAGGCACTCGGAACGGGTTGGGCGGGTGGTGTCCGGTGGGTGGACATCGAGACCGTGTCTGAATCCAGCAAGCGCCCGAATCATTTGTCGCTGCGGCTGCACGGCCGGGTCGCGGAACTGGCCGCGCAGCGGAACGCACAGCCCCACCTCGCGGTCAGCTGCACCCGCAGCCATGCGATGGCTTTCGTGCTTTTCGAGAACTCCGATCGGTGAGTGCGAAGCAGCGCGCAGAGAGCGCCGGCGGATTGGGGCTCGGGCGGCGGGGAGCCGTGCTGCTCGCGATCGCTTTCCTCCTGGCGATCGGCTTGTTCGCCGAGAGGCTGCGGGAGCGCGCAAAGGCCCGGGCCGCCTTTCCGCTCGAGGAGGGGCGGATCGTTGTTGCGGGCATCACCGCGCCAGTCGAGATTTACCGCGATTCCCGTGGTATTCCGCACATCCAGGCGGCCAACGAAGGGGACGCCTACTTCGGCTGGGGATTTGCGCACGCTCAGGATCGCTTGGCGCAGATGCTCTGGCTCCTCATGAGCGCACGGGGGCGGACGGCGGAGATCGTCGGGGTCGCGGGTCTGGAAGCCGACCGCTGGGCTCGAACGCTGGCCTGGGGAACGCTCGGAGATCGCCAGTTCGAGCGCCTCGACGAGCGTTTCAAGGAGCTGCTGGCCGCCTACGCGGCGGGAGTCAACGCGCGATTGGAACGAATTCGCGACGGCCGGGTCGCCCCTCCGATCGCGTTGCGGGGCGCGGCGCTTCCGGCCGATCTATGGCAGCCGTCGGACTCGCTGGCGATCTTGAAGTTCTACAGCTGGGGCCTCGCGGATACCGTCGACGTCAGCCTGGTGCTCCGAGACATCACCGCCTATCTCGGGAGCCGGGCTGCACGACCGTTTTTTCCGTCGGCCGGGGAGGATCCACCGAGCTCGTTTCAGGGTGTGTTGGCGGGCGGCAAGGTGCCCAATCGATCCGCAATAACGCCCACGGTTGGGCTCGAGCGCCTACGGCGGACACTCGGCGTGAACGGTCGGGCCGTGGGGAGCAGCGCGTGGGTGCTGGGCGGTAAGCATACCGAGAGTGGCTATCCGATCCTCGCCGCGGACTCTCACCTGGAGGCCACGGCGCCGCCTCTGCTGCACGTCATACACGTGAGCGGTGCCGAATTGGATGTCGCCGGGACGGCCGTGCCGGGGGTTCCCGTGATCTGGACGGGCCACAACCAACACGTCGCCTGGGCTTCGACCTACGCGCGGGTCGCGACCATTGATCTTTACAACGAGACACTCGGGGAATCGAATTCGAGCCGGTATCACGATGGGAGGAGCTGGCGAAATCTCGAAGAACGGGTGGAGGTGATCGGGATTCGCGGGCGCGCCGAAGAAGTGTTGACGATCCGCTCGACCGGACACGGTCCCCTGGTGAACACCCTGATTGCCGGAGAGACGGAACCTCTGTCACTCGCATGGATCGGCGCCCGAGACGACATCAACAGCGCGTTGACCTCGATGTCGAAGGTGGCTCGGGCGCGCGATGCCCGCGAATTGAAGGAGGCCCTGGCAGAGCATCACGAGCCGCCACTCGCAGTCGCCTACGTCGATCAGGATGGGGCGGGTGGGGTGCAGGTCGCTGCCTGGGTTCCGGTTCGCGCGCTCCCCACCGACATGGTGCCGTTGCCGGGCCGCGCACGCTGGTACGACTGGCAGGGAAGGCTCGATTTCGAGCAGCTCCCGGCTCAGCGAATTCGGTCGGGTCGTGGTTGGGTGATCGCCGCCGACAACCCGATTGCGCGATACCGATCGGCGGACAAGATCGATTGGTTGTGGCGGTCGGGTGTTCGCGCCGAGCGAATTCACGCGTTGCTCGAATCGAAATCGGCGCATGGAAAGATCGACCTGCGGGGAATGTCCGAATTGCAGTCGGATGTGGGCTCGCAAGTCGCGAAGTCGCTGGTTGTGATGGCGCTCGAAGCAGCGGGTCCGGTCGAGCAACTGTCCGTCGAGTCCCAGGAAATCGCGCGGTTGCTGGACGCTTGGGACGGCAGCTCGCCTCCCGAAAGTGTCGGAGCGACCGCCTACCACGTTTTCGTCGAGCAACTCACGAGCGCGGTATTTGGTCTCGTGATTGGCGAAGCGCTGGCCGATCGCTACCGCGCGCTACCACAAGTCGACGTGTCGAACGTCGTATTCGCATTGTTGCGGTCCGCGGCCAACGACGATCCGGTGGCCATGCTCGACGCGGACAGTTTGCGGGAAGTCGCTCGCGAAAGCCTTCGCAAGACCTGGTTGCGCCTGTCGTTCGAGCTGGGTGCGAACCGTGAAAAATGGCGCTGGGGCCGACTCCATCGGCTCTCGTTTCGGCCTTTCGGTGACTTGCGCGCTGGATCGAATTTCAGCGAGTTGTCCGAGCTTCCGTACGGTGGCAGTGGCAACACCATCAACACCGCAGAGCTCGCCAGGCCCGGTGATTTTGCGGTGCGGGTGGCTTCGATCTTTCGGATGGTGGTGGACGCGGGTTCGCTCGATCAGGCGCTGACGGCGATTGCGCCGGGGCAAAGCGAACACCCGCGCCACCCGCATTTCAGCGACGGTCTCGACGACTGGTTGGCGGGCCGTTCGGCTCTCCTCGTTACCGATCGCTTGCTGGTGAGGGAATCCGGGGCCCGGCAGCTCGTGCTCGAGCCGCTCCCGTGAGTCGAGCCATCCTGTTCGCAGAGGTTCCGTGTTTCTACACAGCCGTGGAGCGTGTGGATGACGCGAGGCTCGCCGATCGTCCCCTCATCGTCGGTGGCGATCCGCGCAAACGCGGCCGGGTCCAGGGTGCGAGTGAAGAGGCGTTGGCTGCGGGCGTGATGCTGGATCAGCCGGTCTACGAGGCCCTCAAACTGTGTCCTGAAGCCCGTACGACGCGAACCAATATGAAGCGCTACCGGGAGCTCTCGGGCCGCCTGTTCGTTTGCCTGCGGCGGGGTTTCAATCGATTGGAGCCGTTCGGGCTCGGCGCCGCGTACCTGGATGTGACGGACAGCCCGGATCCACCCGAGGCGATTGCCAGGCGACTGCAGGGCATCGTCGCCGACGAGTTGGGCCTCGGGCTTCGGGTGGGGATCGCATCCGGGAAATTTCTCGCGCGCCTCGCCGCGGAAGAGGCCGGCGCATCCGGTTGCCATTGTGTCGATCCCAATCGGCAGGCGGCGTTTCTGAGCCCGTTTCCGGTAACCCGGCTCGAGGGTGTCGGCGCCAAGACCGCGGCGAAGTTGGCAGAACTCGGCGCTCAGCGAATTGGCCAACTCCTCGAAATCGGCCCGAACCGGCTACAGGAAGCATTGGGGACCCACGGGTTGCGGATACACGCCTACGCGGCGGGCCGCGACGACCGCCCCGTCCGCGCTGCGAGCCACCCCCAGAGTGTGAGCCGGGAAACGACCCTGGAAGTGCCCCTGGATCTCGAGATGCTGGCCTCCCCGATCGAGGATCTCGCCCGGCGCCTCGAGGCCGATTTGCGCGTCCAGGGGCTCTCGGCGGGGCGGGTGGTGCTGAAGATCCGCTTCTCGGACCGCGCGGCGAGTTCGCGCAGCAAGACGTTGGCCGCTCCAATCTTCTCTTCGGCGGAGATCCAGCAACTAGCAGCGGGTCTTTTAACCCACATATCCGCTGACTCGCGCTTTGTACGTGGCCTCGGAATTCAGCTCGGGCGTCTCCAGAGATCGGAGGACACCGAGCGCCAACTCGACCTCTTTTCCGGCAAGCGTCGGCGGGCCTAAAGCAAAACTCAAGGGGCGGGTGACAACGGACGAAACGGGGCGTGTAGCTCAACGATCCCCTTGAGGTTCGTCTGTCCCATGGGAAAGCCCGACGACGAAGAACGACGCAAGTACCGAAGAATTGGAACGGATCAGGTGATCTCCTTCGCTCCAGTCGACACGCGGGATCTGTTGGGAGTCAGCCGCGATATGTCGACCGGAGGCATCCGCTTCGAGGCGGTTGGCTGTGAGATCGAACTGGGCGCGGTTCTCCGGGTGACATTCAGCATCGGCGATCAAACGGTGATCGCGATAGGGCGCGTGGCCTGGTCGACAGAGATCGACCCGATGACCCTCGATGTCGGGCTGGAATTCGTCGAAATCGACCCTGCGGCAATCGACATGCTCGACGAAGTGACAACGACCGAAACCGGTTAAACCGGTTTGAATCCGAGCGTTTGCTCTCGCGCACGAGCGGGAGTGAAATCAGCTGCATCGATTTGGGATCGATTTGGCGATGAGCCCCCTGGCTTCGCCGGTGCGCCGGCCCGCTTGACACGACCGTGGAGCGGGTGCGAGTGTCCACTCACCGATGGCCGATTTTCATCAGAGCGGTTCGATCACCACGCTTCACCGACTGGGGACGCCCGATGTCGAGCGGCTCGAACGCGAGCTGCTTCAGCATTCCCGTACGCGGCCGGTTGCGCTGGTGCTGCCGTGCTTGTTCTCGGAACTTCGCGGGCCGGCCCTTAAGGGGATCGTCGATGCACTGCGCGGAGTTCGCTATTTGAGCGAAATCGTCGTGAGCATCTCGGGGACCACGGCGCGGACCGACTACGAAGAGATGCGGTCGCTTTTTGATGGCGTCACGACGTTGGACGGCGAATCTCCGGTGCTCTTGTGGAACAGTGGCGAGCGCGTCCAGGCATTACTCGAGGTCCTGCGCGAGGAAGGGCTCGAGCCCGGGAGCGACGGCAAGGGCAGGAGCACCTGGCTCGCCTACGGCTATCTGTTGGCGACGAATCGATCCCGGGTCATCGCCGTTCACGATTGCGACATTCTCAACTATCGCCGCGAGTTGCTGGCCCGTCTCTGCTATCCCACCGTGAATCCCAATCTTCACTATGAGTTTTCCAAAGGCTATTACGGTCGCGTCACCGATCGCCTCAACGGACGCGTGACCCGCCTCTTCGCCGGGCCGCTGCTTCGATCCTTGCGGGCAGTCATCGGCACTCACCCGCTACTCGAATATCTCGAGTCGTTCCGCTTTCCGCTAGCCGGGGAATGCTCGATGACGACCGAGCTTGCGCGCATCAATCGCATCCCGAGCGATTGGGGGCTCGAGGTGGGAATGCTTACGGAGGTGTATCGCAACTGTTCGCTCAAGCGGATCTGCCAGGTGGAGCTCGTGGAGAACTACGATCACAAACACCGAGAATTGTCGGAACACGACGCGAGTCAGGGCCTTCACCGAATGGTGCATGATATCGCGTCGTCTTTGATCTGGAACCTCGCCTCTTACGGAGTGGAATTCGACGCGGGTTTCCTCAATACGCTGACGGCCGCCTACACCCGAATGGCTCAGGACGCGATCGCCTCCTACAGCCACGATGCGGCCCTCAATGGCCTCGTCTTCGACCGCCATGAGGAAGAGGTGGCGGTGGAGACTTTTTCGCGCGCGTTGAGGGCGGCGGGTTTGGGATTCGTTCGCGATCCGATGGGGCTGCCCCAGATTCCGAACTGGAACCGGGTGACCTCCGCGCTGCCGAATTTCCTCGAGGAGCTTCACGAGGCGGTCGATGCCGACGCTCTCGAGTCTCGGTAGCTGGCGTAATCCTGCGGATTCGCTTGCGGCGTCGCGCGACTCCATGCTGGGATCGCGCTCCTGGCGAGCTGCGCGTCGGCCGAGGCCAGACAGCGCAAAATTTGGCCGGGAACCCGCTCGGGGATTAGTGCGGGCCTCCGAGCACCTGTTCGAGAACCTCTTCGATGGTGTCCACCAGGCGCAGTTCGAGCTGAGCGCGCACCTCCTCGGGGACGTCGACCAGATCCTTCTCGTTCCTCCGCGGGAGAATCACGGTATCGATGCCGGCTCGGGACGCGGCGAGGATCTTGTCCTTGATCCCACCGACGGGCAGCACGCGCCCTCGCAGCGAAATTTCACCCGTCAGGGCGATCTTTCCGCTCGCCTTGCGCCCGGTCAGGGTGGAGACGAGCGCCGTTACCAGCGTAATTCCCGCCGACGGCCCGTCTTTGGGGACGGCTCCGGCGGGCACATGGAGATGGATCTCGCAGCCATCGAAGATTTTGGGGTCGACGCCGATTTTCTCGGCATTGGCCCGCACCCACGAGAGAGCCGCTTCCGCCGATTCGCGCATCACCTCTCCCAGCTGGCCGGTCAGGCGCAGCCGCACACCCTCGCCCGCGCGGGCCAGTGTTGCCTCGACGAAGAGGATGTCCCCGCCGTGGCTCGTATGGGCGAGGCCGACGACGACTCCCGGCATCACCGTCCGCTCCGCGGTCTCCGGTAGGTGGGGTGGCGCTCCGAGGGCATCCGTGACGAAATCGGCGTTGATTTCGATCATCGGCACCTCGCTCTGGCCGGCGATGCGGCGCGCTGCCTTGCGCATCAGTGTGGCGATGTGTCGGTCGAGATTTCGGACACCGGCCTCGCGGGTGTATTCCTGGACCACCTTGTCCAGCGCATCGTCGCCTACGCGGATCCGATCTGGCGGCAGCCCGTGCGCCTCGATCTGCTTCGAAACCAGGTGGTGGCGCGCGATCACGAGCTTGTCCCGCTCGGTGTAGCCCGGTAGTTCGATGACTTCCATTCGGTCCAACAATGTGGACGGAATCGTCGAGAGCGTGTTCGCGGTGGCGATGAAGAGCACGCGCGATAGATCGAAGGGGATTTCGATGTAGTGGTCGCTGAAGGAATGGTTCTGCTCGGGGTCGAGGACCTCGAGCAGCGCAGAAGAGGGGTCGCCGCGAAAGTCGCCACCGAGCTTGTCGATCTCATCGAGCAGGAAGATCGGGTTGCGGGTGCCGGCGCGTCTCAGGCTCTGGATGATTCGGCCCGGCATGGCGCCCACATAGGTGCGCCGGTGGCCGCGAATTTCAGCTTCGTCGCGCACACCGCCGAGTGAAGCCCGAGCGAAAGTTCGACCCATTGCGCGCGCAATCGAGCGGCCCAGAGAGGTCTTGCCCACACCTGGTGGTCCGACGAAGCACAGGATCGGACTCTTTGCATCGGGTGCCAACTTGCGAACTGCCAGGAATTCGAGGATGCGGTCCTTGACCTTTTCGAGGTCGTGGTGATCGGCATCGAGGATTTTACGCGCGGCCGGCAAGTCGAGTTTGTCTTCGGACTCCTCGGACCAGGGAAGATCCGCCATCCATTCGATGTAGGTTCGGATCAGGTGCCGATCGGGTGCAAGCTGGGGGAGGGCGGCCAATCGTTTGAGTTCCCGCTCGGCTTGTTCGCGTGCGGCTTCGGGCAGATGGGCCTTGTCGATTCTCTCGCGGAGTTCCTCCGCTTCTCGGATGCTCGGATCCGCTTCACCGAGTTCTTTTTCGAGTTCGCGCATGCGTCGTCGCAGCAACCGCTCCCTTCTACCCGGCTCCATGTCGTCCGAGTCGGGCGACTGGTTCAACGCGCGCTGGGTTTCTGCGATCGTAACTTCGCGCTCGAGGTGGGCTGCAACCCGCTCGAGCCGCTGCGTCGGATGGATCTCTGCGAGTAGCAGGGCCTTCTCTTCGGGGGGTAGGGGGAGCGTGGAGGCGACCGCGTCTGCGAGCAGCCCAGCCCCGGGAATTCCCGAAACGAAGGTCTTCCACTCGTCGGGATAATCGTCGTGTAGATCGATGACGTGATGCGCGAGTGCGACCACTTTCTTCCACAGCGCATCGGTGACGTTCGGATCCAGATCGACATCCTCGAGTACGTCGGTCCGCATCCGCAGCGCCGGTGAATCCGCGATCGGCGGGCTGAGACGGGTGCGGACAGTGCCAACGACGATGGCCTGCTTGCCGTGGCCGCGCGCATCGATGACTCGAATCACGCGCACCACGCATCCAACCGGATAGAGTTGGTCGAATCCGGGATCCTCGGTGGCGGGGTCGCGCTGGCTGGCCACGATCAGAAAATTGCTCTGGGCCGCCTCTTCGAGTGCAGCGAGTGACTTTTTGCGCCCGACCGCGAGCGGGACCGTAACCCCGGGAAACACGACCACGTCTCGAACCGGCAATACCGGCAGGATCGCCGGAATCTCCAGCGATTCCGGGCCCGCTACGAGGCGGGTCTGGGTCTCTTTGTCGCTTTTGGCCACACGGCTCCCAGGGTGGGGGGATCCGACAAGGCTAAGCGCGGTCGGGGGCGGGTCAAGGGCCGAGAAGCTTCGTTTGTGGTGCCCGGGACGGGAGTCGAACCCGCGCGATCACGCCATTGGAACGATCCGCGTAGCGCCTGATCCGCTGCTCGGGGAGTGGGACACAAGGGCTGCGCGCTCAAACCCCTCGTCACCGCACCCGGGCAACCAACCCGAGCAAACAGAGGAGACCCGCTGAATCGCATCGGCAATGCACGACCGTTCTCCACGCACGAGCCGCTCCTCCGAAGCTGACGAGCAGATCGCTTCGCGACGTCGGACCTATCGTGATCTCCTTCAACGAGAAGAGTCAGGGAGCGAAGGGGAGAAAGGCTTTTCCCCGGGAACCCGGGTTAGAGCGTAGCCGGGAATCTCTACTTCTTGAGGATGCTCGGGATGTCTCGTGCGCCGTGAAGCACACGGACCACCGTTAATTTGTTGTCGTCGAGTCGGTAGAAGATCAGCCAATGCTCGAACCGAGGAACGGGCCAGACGCGCAGTTTGGAAAGGGCAGGGGAGTCGAATCGCCGCGCTGCCCCGATTTCCGGATGACGAACAAGCTCGGCACGAGCGTGGTCGATCGCGCCCAAAAACGAAGGCCGGCGTCGAGGTTCTCACCCGCGATGAAGAGAGCGTGCTCATCGATGTCGCGCTGAGCACGCGGTGTCGTGATGAGGCGGATACGTCTCACGCACCCTTCTTCCCACGTCGCTCGGCGACCCGAGCCGTTAAGGTCTGGCGTCGCTCCTGCATCCACTCGTCGGTCATCTCGATCGGCTCGCCGGATTCAAGACCCTCGAGCAGGAGGTGCTCGAGCTTGGCCTGGTCGGCGCGTTCGAGGTCTTGGCGGACGGTATGGCGGAGGTACTCGGCGATCGACCCAAAACCGCCTTCAGACATTCGCTTGCGGATGCTGTCGTCGAGGTCTTCAGAGACGGGAACGCTGAGATGCTTCATTTGGAATTCCTCGGGTTCCGTACAAAAGGCAGAATACCACGATCTACTAATTATTATCAATAGTTAGTATCGTCAATTCAAGCAGGAACCTGAAGCCGGAAACCCGCTTTCCCAGGGTAGGTCTGTTGCCTGTTATATGGGGTGTATGATCTCGATCGGGGGAATTCGGAGGCGTCCATGCGCATCCTTACCGTCGCTCTTATTTTTCTAACCCCCGTCTCGCTCGATGCGTCTGCTCAGCCCCATTCCGGTGGCCTAGCGGAGCGTGTCGCCGAACTCGAGGCGCAGGTGGAGGAACTCTCCGCGATCCTTGAGTTCGTGCGCGTCGAGACGGAGGTGATCAACGGCCTGTCCGGACCGCACTGGATCATCGAAGGGGCCAACGTCCACGTACGAAGCGGATTTGGGAGCACCCGCGAAGACTGCGGGCCCATGGACCCTGATTTCCCCAATTGCGAGAGCCTCACCGGGCTGGGGAACCTGATTGTGGGCTACAACGAGCGCATATCCGTCCGTGGGTTCCCGCGTGAAGTCCGCACGGGGTCTCACAACTTGGTTGTGGGCGAACTTCATTCATACAGCAGCTTTGGCGGTTTCGTTGCTGGGGAATTCAACAGGATCACTGGCCCGCATGCATCGGTCACCGGAGGAACCAATAACGAGGCGAGCGGTCGATTCTCGTCGGTCAGCGGAGGCCATCGAAACCTGGCGAGCGGTGCTTCGGCATCGGTGAGCGGGGGGCAGGACCGCGTCGCACCGGACGACTTCAACTGGGCAGCTGGGAATCTGTTCGAGCCGAATTAGAAGCAAGCGGTATCGAAATTATCACCGTATTCGGCGAGCGAGGGGAGCGACATGCCGAGACTTCGTCGCGATTGCGTGCATCGCTTGCAGCTCTCGCGCTCCGGTCCCTCGCAGGCCACTGCCAATGCGTGGAAGAGAACCACCGCATCGAAGGGTCCCATCTTGAAAGGAGCGTCACTTGGGTGCGGTGACGAGGGGGTGTCGGGCGACATGGGGTTCGAGCCCGACACCCCCTCGTCACCGCGTCCGAGCAATCCGCCACGCAAACAGAAGAGGCCCGCTGAATCGCCATCGGGAATGCACGACCGTTCTACACGCAGGAGCCTCTCCCACGAGGTCCTGAATCTGGTTTGCTGCTAGGTTTTTGATGCGTAGCGCCTTGGTGCCCGGGACTGGAATCGAACCAGCACGAGGTTGCCCCCACTAGGTCCTGAACCTAGCGCGTCTACCAATTCCGCCACCCGGGCGAGGTGCGGATCCTAAGCCTCGTCCCAGGCATCGTCAATCAGCCGCGGGGATCGCCTCTGCGATCGGCCGCTGCAGCGGCCGCTCAATCAAGCGCTGCGAGGAGCCGGTCGATTTCGTCTTCGGAGTTGTAGAAATGGGGCGATGCGCGAACCCCACCGCGGCGTTCGATCACGAAGATTC
>JACZVU010000080.1 GCA_022572485.1 Myxococcales bacterium | reverse complement strand
CGCCCGGCGTATCGAGCTCGATGAGCAGGGCTTCGGCGCCGTCGGATTCGCTCTGCTGAATCGCGCCCTGCAGGTAGTCAGATGACGCCGGATTGATCGAGCCGTCGATCGTAATGACGTTGATGTGACCCGCCGCCGCGCTGCCCGCGAACACTGCGAGCATCCCGAGCGAGGTCGCCACGGCCCGCAGCAAGGCAGCCAACCCGCGCAGCATCATTGGTGTCCGCCTCTCAACTTCGCAACCCGGTCGAGCAGCTGTGCGGCCACGTCTCTTTTGGGCAGAGACGGCAGCTGTTCAATCTGACCATCGGGCCAGACAAAGACCACGATATTGTCGTCGGCATCGAAGCCCGAAGTCTCGGTGCTAATGTTGTTTGCGACCAGGAGATCGCAGCCCTTGCGAGCAATCTTTCGGCGCGCGGAGGCCACCAAATCATGGCTCTCCGCCGCAAATCCGATCACGATGCGGTCACCTTTTCTCTGGCACAGCTCCGCGAGGATATCCGGGTTGCGGATCAGCTCCAGTGTCAAACCCGAATCATCGGCGAGATCCTCTTTCTTGATCTTCAACTTGGAACGATGGGCTGCGCGAAAATCAGCAACCGCTGCGGCCATGACGGTGATGGTCGTTCCGTCAAATTCAGCGAAAATCGCATCGCGCATCTCGAGAGCGGTCTGAACGTCCACCCGACGAACTCCTGGTGGCGTGGCGAGCGGAGTCGGGCCCGCCACCAGAACGACACCAGCGCCGCGCCGCGCCGCCTCCGCAGCGACCGCAAAACCCATCTTGCCCGAAGACCGATTGCCCAGATACCGAACGGTGTCGATCGGCTCGCGCGTTCCGCCAGCGCTAACCAGAACCACCTCACCTTCGAGATCGCGGGATCCGAGCAACAACTCGGCCTCCGCTGCGATCGCCTCGGGTTGCGACATCCGTCCCGAACCCTCCCAACCACATGCGAGTTCTCCGGCTTCGGGGCCGATCGTGCGAATACCGCGTTGCCGGAGTACCTCCACGTTGCTGCGCGTAGCCGGGTGCTCCCACATGTTCACATTCATCGCGGGCGCTACGAGAACCGGCGCTCGCGTCGCCAGCAGCGCGACGGATACGGGGTCATCGGCGAGTCCGCAACTCAGCTTTGCGAGGGTGTTGGCGGTCGCCGGCGCCAGAATCACGAGTTCCGCCCAGTCGGCCAGAGCAATGTGGTCGATCTCTCCCTCTTGGGAGGCATCGAAAAGGTCCGTCTGCACCGAATGACCGGTGAGCGTCTGGAGAACCAGTGGAGCGACGAACTGCTGGGCTTCAGGTGTCATCGCACAGCGGACGGAAGCGCCCGCCCGGCGCAAAACCCGGATCAACTCCGGAATCTTGTACGCCGCGATACCACCAGTGACTGCGACCAAGATGCGTCGCTGTTCCATGGGCAAGGCCTTGAGAATTCCCTTTGTTAGATGCGAGGTTAACGGAACCCAGCCGGAGGAACAACGAGCCTGGGAAGGGGTTCGGGCCCGTGTCGGATCACCGATTCAAGCCGGAGTCGCCCGTCCAAGCCTCTCCTGAAGCTTCTTGGCGACAACCGCAGGAACGAACGCTTCCACGGATCGGCCGAGTCGGACGAGTTCTTTGAGCCTAGAGGAACTGACGTAGAGGTATTTCTGGCTGGACATCATGAATACCGTCTCGACCTCGGGGTAGAGGTGCTTGTTCATCAACGCCATCTCGAATTCGTACTCGAAGTCCGACATCGCTCTCAATCCGCGGATGATGACCTTGGCTCCGATTTTCATCGCGAAATCGACCGTCAAGGTATCAAAAGCGGTTACATCGATTCGCGGTTCATCGCCGAATACGGATTGGAGCATCGCGAGTCGCTCTTCTTTACTGAAGGTGCTTTCCTTCTCGGTGTTGAAGGCCACGGCGAGGACGAGCCGATCGAAGATTCTAAGTGCCCGCTCTACCACGTCTAAATGGCCGTTGGTGAGCGGATCGAAGCTGGCCGGAAATACAGCAACTTTTTCTCGACTCTCTCGATTGGCCATATGACCTTCCTGCCTTATTCGGTTTGCCCTGTGATGAAGCGAGCCACGACCGTGTCGCCGTAGCGTCGCTCATCAACTGCGGACAGTCCTTCCACGTTCGGCGAAGGATGACGCCTGTCGCGCTCGAGCACCACCATAGCGCCCGGAGACAGAACCGCGGAGCTGACCAGGGCCTTGAAGGCTCGCGTCGGCTCTTCGGACGCGTAGGGTGGGTCGATCAGCACGAGGTCGAAGCGCTCCTTCGCACGTCCGAGGCGGCGAACGATCACCGGCACATCTCCGGGAAGCACCGACACGATCGGATCGATTCCGAGTGCTGTCAGATTCGCCCGCAACACCCCCAAGGCCTGCGCTTCCTGCTCCACAAAGGTCGCTTCCGCTGCGCCGCGAGAGATCGCCTCGATTCCGAGCGCGCCGCTACCCGCGTAGAGGTCGAGCACGCGCACGTCTTCCAGATTTTCAAGGCGGCCAAAGAGAGCCTCGCGAACCCGGCTGGAGGTCGGTCGAACCTCGCCTTGGGGAACCCAAAAGCGTCGGCCCGACAAACGCCCTCCGATCACTCGAAGGCGATGATCCATGCCGCGCAAGCCAGCGCCTCGATGAGAAAACGAATCGGGCAACACACTAGGTTGACTCTAGATTGGGGAAACAGCAAGAGCGATCCCACATTCCGAGGTTGACCTAAGTAAAAGCACTGGCTTCGGTTCCCATTTTTACGCAATCGTGACGATCCGTCGGTAAAGCGAAAAACATTCGGCATGACAGCTGCGGCAAACAGCCGCGTTGCGCAAGTTTCAGTCGAAATCGAGGCCTTGCCCCTTGCTATCGGCCCTCTTCAAGCCTACACTGCGCCGCTCGCATGCGACGCGAGTTTGTGATGTCGCACTGCGGGCCTTAGAAACCAACGCGCTTTTCTCAGTCTCAGCCGGAAATAAGGTACAAGAAATAGAAACGCGCAACAAAAACGCTGACTGCGACTAGATGATGGGAGTTACGGCTACCGCCCGATCGAGAGCGGCCGTGGTCGTAAAGCGCAAACCAGGAGAATCAAGCATATGGCAACAGCTGCAGTTGGGCGTCTCAAGCGGAAGCTTCCCGACAGGCTTGCGACCGTTCGCGGAGACCGTTCGCAGCGACAATTCGCGCGTGATCTGGGTGTGTTTCAGCAAAACGTCAACCGATACGAGAGCGGGACGACACCCCACACAGACTTCCTGATCACGCTGGCGCTCAAAGAGAACATCTCGATCGACTGGCTACTCTTGGGCAAAGGTAAAATGCGAAAGGGGCGCTAGTCGCTCGGAGGCAAATCGCAATGACAAAGAGGGCCCAGCTGCTTGGCCGGGCCCTCTTTCCACACCCGCCCCACGCCACGGCGCGCCTTGCGCATCGCAGACCGCAACAGCCGGATCGCGGGTCCTCGCTGTAGCTAAAAGGGAAAATAAATTCCCACACCCGACCCTGCCTAGGGGGCTCCCCCGCCCGAATTTCATACGCAACCGACACTCTAGGCGCCCGATTTTCATAGGGCCGGCGAACCCGCTCCCGCCCGAGGCACGCTTCTTGCTCAATCCCCCTCTAGGATCCGCGATCGCGACGGGTCCCAACTGAGGAGTTCTGGTGCACGCACTCGCAATCACCACGTTGGCCCTTTCCGCCGCAGACCACTGGACCACCTACCTGTGTCTACGCCGACCCGTCTCGGGTTGGCAGGTCACGGAAGCCAACCCGATCTCAGAGTGGCTCTTCCAAACCCTTGGGCTCGTCCCGGGGCTCCTCGTCGACAGCCTCCTGACCGTCGCCGCGGTGGCCTTTCTGCTGACGACGCGCCGCCTGCCCGATTTCGCGAAGAAGGCTTTCTTCGGCCTCGTGGTCGCCTCTACGGCTTACGCAGTCATCAACAACTACAGGGCGATCGACGCGCTCGGCATCTCGCCCCTGGGCCTCGGATAACCCCTATGATCCGTCGACTGCTCGCATCGTTGTCGTGCCTCGCACTTGGAACGCTTTCCTGCGGCCACTTCTCGGTGCCTCTCTCGCCGCACGATCTGCCTCCGGTGTCTCTTGCACCGCCAGCGCCTGGCAACGAGAAAGGCGCAACCGACCCGATGCTCGACCGCGCCATCCAATATTTAAAGGAGCGCCGTTCGGGGCTCAGCGACACAGAAATCGCGCAAGTTGCCGCCACGATCGTACGCGAGGCCGAGATTCACGGAATCGACCCGAATCTGGCGATCGCGGTGATCCACATCGAAAGCCGCGGCAACGCTTTCGCACTCTCTCCCGTTGGCGCCATCGGGATGATGCAGATCATGCCCCCAACCGGTGAAGAACTCGCCGCGCAGCTCGATATTCCCTGGCGCGGGTCGCAGACCCTCTTCGATCCGCAGGTGAACGTTCGGATCGGCATCGCCTATCTCAAGCAACTCGAGAGTCGCTACGGACACATGGCGACGGCGCTCGCGGCCTACAACTGGGGGCCGGGCCGCATCGATTCGAAGATCCGGCGCGGCGTCGCGCTACCCGTCGTCTACTCCGGCTCGGTACTCGCTACCTACCGAGCACCCTGATCGCGATCCGGAGTGCCGAGAATCCGGCTCTTCGTCAATTGGGATGCAAAATGATCCACCGCATCCATCGCCACTTCATCGCTGCCGGAAAATCCATTGACAAGGATCGAGAAAACAAGCGGTTGGCCATCGGCTGACATCGCGTAGCCCGAAAGCGAAGTGATTCGTGTGAGAAGGCCCGTCTTCGCCCGTACTCGGTCAGCAGCACTCCCCGCCCGTTTCTCCAATGTCCCGTCCGCAGCGGCAATCGGCAGGGCAGCGACGAACTCCGGGCCGAAGTCAAACGAAACCTTCGCAACGCGAAGCGCGGATACCAGAGTGCGCGGCGTCACGCGATTCTGATACGAGAGCCCCGAGCCATCCACGATCGAGAGCCCCGCGACATCGATGCCAAGCCGCTCGAGTTCTTCACGCACGGCCGCGATCCCTGTCGACCAGCTACCGACACCAGCACCGCGAACACCGAGCGCCTTGACGAGCATCTCCCCCATCGTGTTGTTGCTGTATTTGAGAAACAGCTGCACCACGTCCGCCAAACTCTTCCCTTTGAATTCGAGCAGCGGCACCATCGAATCGGGAACGACCCCGAGGCGATCTTCACCCTCCACCGCGATTCCATTCGCCTCGAGCAAGGCGCGCATGACCGAGCCCGCGTACAAAACGGGATCCAACACACTTCGGCGATAAATTTTCGATTCACTCGCCGCGCGGACGACTCCTGAAACGACGACTTCCTCCCCCTGGCTGGCGGGTTTTCGATCCACCACGAGACTCGTTGCGGCCTTTCGATTGCCCGTCGTCGCGCGGTTGTTGAGCCGAAGATAAGCAACCGGTGGGTCCAGCAGGACGCGCACCGGATCACCCGGCTTCGACCCCGCTCCTACAGTGGCCGAGAAGGCGCTGTAGTTCGCGGACAGTGCGGCGACGGGTCCGTGGTAGGCCCGCGCCGAAGTCTCTCCCCAGCTCGGATGCCAGCGTTCGCCGTCAAACGCGCTCGCGTCGAGCAGCAATCCCTTTCGGACCCTGCGAACCCCGAGCAAGCGCAGGTCGGCCGCCAACCGCCAGTACTCTTCCGAAGTCAGCGCCGGATCTCCGCTTCCGCGGACGGCGAGCACGTCGACGGCTCCTTCAGCATCCGGGGGCGCGTCCGCGTAGATCTCCGTGACGAATCGGTGTGCGGGCCCAAACGCGGAAAGCGCTGCAATTGCGGTCAGAATCTTCAGGTTCGACGCCGGAATCAGCGCCCGATCGGGCCCGCGCTCGTAGAGCACACGGCCCTCTTTCTGCGCGACGACCAACACACCGATGCGAGCATCCCTCAGGGCCCGGTTTTGCAGCGCCGCGTCGAGGCGGGCCGAGAGATCCTTCGCAGCAACCGATCCGGCCAGAGACAGCGCGAGTGCTGCGGCGATTCCGCTCCAGACGCGGCGCATGAATCCTCTCCTCGGGTGTTTCGGGCCCGCTCTACGGCGCTGTTTCGGTTCTTGCCGGCTTCATTCCTGCGGCTGCTCGAACTCTCGAACGAATCTGCCAGAGAAAGAACTCACCGCTGGCGCCACGAGCACCGAGAAGCTGGGGGAGGCTTCCGGGAGACGCGCTTGACGTGGCCCAGCTTATCCGGGAGCCTGCCGCGCGGCAATTGAGTTCGGCAGACGAGTCCGGAGGGGGGTCGTGCTCAACGCGATTTTCATCGCGCTCCTCGTAGGTGCGGTCGTGACCGCGGCCTTCAACGGCACCATGCCGGCCGTCAACCGAGCCCTCTTCGATTCGGCCCGCCAAGCGGTCAACATCGCGCTTGGGCTGATCGGAACGATGGCGCTCTGGCTCGGATTCATGCGCGTGCTTCGCGACGCGGGCGTCATGGCGAACATCGCACGCGCGCTCACCCCCATCATGCGCTGGCTGTTTCCGGCAATTCCAGCAGATCACCCCGCCATCAGCGCGATGATCCTGAACATGTCCGCGAACGTGCTCGGGCTCGGCAATGCAGCGACTCCGTTCGGCCTCAAGGCCATGCAGGAGCTACAGAAGCTGAATCCCAACAAGGCCGTTGCAACGGATTCCATGGCCCTCTTCCTCGCGATCAACACCGCGGGGATCGCGGTCATTCCAACCGGCGTCATGGCCGTCCGGGCCAGCCTCGACTCGGCCAACCCCGGCGGGATCTTCCTTCCCTCGATCCTCGCAACCCTCTGCTCGACGGCTACCGCAATCGTCTTCGCCAAGTTTCTCGCGCGCCGGCGGATGTTTTCGCTCGACCGTTACACGGCCAGCTTCCCCGCGGATTCGAACGAAACGCAAACGGATCCCGAGGAAATCCAGCTGCCGGAGACTTCCGAGACACGGCCCTTGTCGCGCTGGGGTGTTGCGTTGATGCTAGCGGTGGCGGCCTGGATCGTCGCAATGATCGCCCGCGATCTGACCGGAGCCGATGGCAACACGCGAGAGGGATTGCTCGGAATCTTCAACAGCTGGCTGATGCCGCTGCTGGCGGTCGGAATCATACTCTACGCGCTGAGCGCGCGGGTCAAGGTCTACGATTCTCTGATCGAGGGAGCGCGAGAGGGTTTTCAGATCGTCATCATGATCATTCCATTTCTCGTCGCGATCCTCGTCGCAATCGGCGTGTTTCGCGCGTCGGGAGCGCTCGACATCCTACTGGCAGCCATCGCACCCCTGACGTCGCTGATCGGATTCCCAGCCGAAGCGCTCCCGATGGCCATCATGCGTCCACTGTCCGCCCAGGGGGCGCTCGGAGTCATGACGGAAACGATGCAGATCTACGGTCCGGACTCTTTCGTCGGCTACCTGGTCTCTGTCTTGTCCGGGAGCACCGAGACGACCTTCTACGTGCTCGCGCTCTACTGCGGAAGCATCCGGCTCCGAGCCACCCGACACGCGGTGTTCGCGTGCGTCGCGGCGGATATTGCCGGCGCGCTCGCCTCGCTGTTCTGGTGCCGGGTATTCTTTTGATGCGTGGTTCGGAGTCGGGGGAGACTCCGGAGCCGGCGCGACCCAGGAAATCCGCGTGAGCCCAAGCCGATCCAATCCAGAATCCGACGCGGTCATCGCAGACCTCATCGGCGCTCGATTCGGAGTCGCCGTCTCCAAAATCGAGCGCCTGCAAAGCGCACTCGGCTCTCGTAGATTCTCAAGAGTGTGGCTCGAAATAGCTGAAATTAAAAACGAATCGACTCCGAAAACGCTTATCGCACGCATCGAAGCCAGCGACGATCCAAGCCGGCGACCCGCAGACGCCCTCCCCGAGCCCCCCCTCGAACCGATCCGCGCATTGCTCGAAGCCAGCGGTCTTCCGGTGCCCCAACGCTACGCCGCGGATCCCGCGAGAGGAGTCGAGCTCCTCGAAGATCTGGGCGAGGTCTCGCTCGCGGATTTCGCCCGCACGGCAAGCGATCGAGAACTCGAGCGCTACTACACCGAGGCATGCGAGCTGCCCCCGCGACTCCAGCGGATCGAGCCGCGCAGTCGGGTTGCGAACTTCCAGCGGCGACTCAGCGCAGCGCACTTTCACTACAAGGCGGAGCGCTTTGCGCGATGGAGCCTCGGGGGCGATCACGGGGCGAGCCCCGCGGAGGCCAAGGTGGTCCACGATGCGTTCGAGCGAATTGCTCGAGTGATGCGCGAAGCCCCACAGCGGCTCGCCCACCGGGACCTGCAGAGCACCAACCTTCACCTCGTCAAACCCGCTCTTCACGTCGCCGACTCCTCTCGAAATGCAGCGCGCGAGCAGCATGCACGCCTCGTCATGATCGACCTGCAGGGCGCCTTCATGGCCCCACCCGAATACGACCTGGTCTGCCTGCTGCGGGATTCCTACCTCGAACTCGACGACGCCGCGGTCGACGCACATCTCACACGCGTGCGCACCGCGCTGCCAGATCGCCCCGACGAGGAGTGTTTTCGGTTGCGCTTCGACCTGCTCACGATCACCCGCAAGGGGAAGGACCACGCCCTGTTCCGAGCCGTGGCGGCGGAGCAGGGGGACGACCGCTACCTGCGATACCTCCCGGCAACGCGCCGCTATCTCCAAAAATCGGCTCATCGCGTTTCATTAAAATTTAAAGAGTACAGTGACTTGAACGACCTAATTCAAGCAATTCCGGAGCTTCCGTGAGAGCGATGATCGTCGCCGCCGGGCTGGGAACCCGGCTTCGGCCACTCACCGAGCTCCGCCCGAAACCCGCCCTCCCCGTGCGCGGCATTCCGCTCATCGCCTACTCGCTCGCGCTGCTCGCGCGCCACGGCGTGACGGAAGTCGTCATCAATGTCCATCCCCTTCCCGACATCCTGATGGACGCGGCCCGCCGCCACTGTCCGGCGGGCATCGATCTGCGCTTTTCGATCGAAGCAGAGCTGCTCGACATCGGGGGCGGCATCCGGCGCGTCGCGGATTTTCTGCGCGAGAGCGACCCCTGCCTGATCCTCTCCGGCGACATGCTGCTCGACGCGGATCTTTCTGCGCTGGTAGCCACCCACCGCGAGCGCGGTGACGCCTGGACGCTCTTGCTTCGCGCGGGCGATCCACGCGAGAAAGCCTTCGGGACGATTGGAGTCGATTCGGAGGGCCGTTTGCGGCGCATTGGCAGCGGCCTCGATCTCGGTGGCGAGCGCCGAGCGGGCCTCTACGCGTGGGCCAACGCGGTTGCAGCCCGGGCTTTCGATTCGCTTCCCGAGCGCAAAATTTTCGGCCACTTCGATCACTGGATCGCCCCCCAACTCGCCTCGGGCGCCACGGACATCCGGGGCGAAATCCTCGCGTCGCGCGATTTCCTCTGGGAGCCCGTAGGAACGCCGGCCGAGTACCTCGCCGCCAACCTCGACCCGATTCAACTCTCCTATCAAGAAGCAATCGCCGACGCGCAGCGCGCGGGCGCTCGCATCGACCGCGACGTCGTGATTGGCGCGGGTGCCGAGCTCGGCCCCGGCGTCCGACTGCGGCGCGCGGTGGTCTGGGACGGGGAGCGGGTGCCCAACGGGTTGGAAGCGAGCGACGGCGTCTTTGCGGGCGGAGCGTTTCACCCGGTCGGTTGATCTGTCAAACCAAGTTAGAAATGTCGGGTTGACAAGGGTTTAGAGGCTCGCAGGAAGAGCATCCGCCTGGGCTCTGGCAGTTCGGATTCGCTGCTTCTCACGAAGCGTGACCTTTGGTTTGGCCAAGAGAGCCGCGTCTCGTTTTCGCTGATCGGCTTGGATCTTTCCCAGCACGGCACCGAGCCGCTTGTTGGACACGATGTCACCCTGGGTGACACGGCGCTTCTCGTCGAAGGAGTGGAAGGGAAGACTGCGTCCGCGGTGGCGGAGTTCGATGCGGCCATCGGCGTACGCGTGGACTCGACACCGCTCGCCGCGCAGCTCGAGTGTCTCGGGGCTGGCTCGATCAGGTAGACCCCGCGCCGGTAGTGGAGGGTCAGTTCCTTCGAGACTCTCCGATCTTCTTGCAAGGTGAAGATGAGCGTGAGATCTTCGTCAGCGCGAAGAGGGCGATGTGCGTCGTGGCCACTCCTCGCAACCGTCAATCAGAGCGGCGGCAACGTGAGCGTGCTGCTGGGCAACGGCGACGGCACGTTCCAGGCCGCCGCCTCCTACGCGACGGGTAATGGGCCCGCCTCCGTCGTCGTGGCCGACTTCGACGGCGACAGCGTCCCCGACCTCGCCACCGCCAATTACGACAGCCACGACGTGAGCGTGCTACTGGGTAACGGGGACGGCAGCTTCCAGGCCAACGTCTCTTTCGCGGCGGGCCGTAGCCCCACCTCCGTCGCCGTGGCCGATTTCGACGCCGACGGAGACACCGACCTCGTCACCGCCAATGCCGGCAGCCACAACGTCACCGTTCTTTTCAACCTGTGCAATCCGGCCGCTTGCCCCGAGATCGACATCAAGCCCAGCAGCGATTCCAATCCGATCAATCCGGTCAGGCAGGGGAAGATCCCCGTAGCGATCCTGGGCTCGGAGGGCTTCGACGTGATGGACGTAGACGTGACAACGCTGACTTTTGGACCCGCCGCGGCTTCCCCCTCACATGATCTCAGCAAGCCAGACGTATTCGAGGACCACCTTCAAGACGTGAATGGCGATGGATTCACGGATCTCCTCTCGCACTATCGAATTCAGAACACAGCGATTGCGCCGGGAGACACGAGCGCATGTCTGAGAGCAACGACGCTCGGCGGTGCGCACTTCGAGACGTGCGATGCAATCAGAACACTTCGCGGTCCGTGAGGCCGCCCGCGCTAGACGCCCCGGCCACGGGGACCGGACTCAGTCCCGTTCGACCACGTGCCAATAGCCGACCGTCATATCGTCATCGGCTTCTTCTTCGTATTCGTATTTTCGGGAAAACCCGCTGTTGATGGAGGCGATCGTCGCGGCGTCTGTAACTGGTACGAGCTTTTGCTCGTAGACTTTGCCTCCGATCTTGAGGCGGACATTCGGATCGCGGGCGACATTGGCGACCCAGCTCTTCTTGTTTGCGTCATCTGCGGCCACATACAATTCGTTCCCCACGGTCACACACCAGGCCGTCACAGAGTGGGGGATCCAATAAGAAGTCACCGTCTCGATAAAGATCTCATCGGAGTCCGAGGTAAATGACCAATCCTCGACCTCCTGATGATGCACCTCACCAGACAGGCCGAGTCCGGGCCGTTCATCACTCGGATCGATCGAGCAGGAAACCGTCAACGCAATCGTACTTGCGCAGGCCATGAAAGCGATGATTCTCGACATCACATCCTCCCTCCCTCGTCCCCGGCCTCCTCCATGTGAGCCCGCGCATCCGCTAACGGTCCTTCCTGAAAACGACCAGCCCCTGGGCCCCCGCCAGTGGCACGGTCATAGGAAGAATAAGCTGGGTTTTCGGCAGTGTCCG
>JACZVU010000079.1 GCA_022572485.1 Myxococcales bacterium | reverse complement strand
GGAGCGCGTGGAGCACGAGCTCTTGGAGTTTGCCCGGACCGATGACATAGCGCGGATCGACGCGATTGCGCTGCTGGGTGACCGTATCGATGACCGCTACGCCGGCCGAGCGTGCGAGTTCGACGAGCTCGGCGAGGTGGGTCTCGAGTTCGTCCGCAGAGCGGCCCGCCGAGACCGAAACCAAGATCGCACCCTCGGAGCTTCCGATTTCGCGCGTCCGATCCAGGCGGCCGAGCTCGTCTTCGATGTCGCGAATCCACGCCGGGAAATCGATGTCCAGGTTTGCGGGCGGCGTGGGTGTGAGCAGTTCGACCGGGTCGCCACCGTTAGAAACGGGCCGCAGCGATCCGACGTGAGCCAATTTCGGCAGACCATGCTCGTCCATCGTGATCGCGACCATCGCGTCAAGGCGCAGCAGCACGAGGTCCGTTAGGTCATCTCGATCGAGTCCTTCGTCTCTAAGATGCGTATGAATGCAGCGCAGTCCGCGAAGGCGGCCGGGGCCGGCCCGCAGTCGCCCCCAGTCGGGAAGTTCGATCGACTTCGAAGTTCCGCATATCACATGGGTCACTTCGCCGCGACGATCGACCAGGACTCCGACCTGACGGCCGATCTCGAAACTGATCTCCGTAAGTTCGCGAGCGAGTTCGTGGCTGACGACGTGCTCGACCGGAACGCGGCGCCGGGTGAGTCGTTCCAGCCTGCGTACCTGGCTGGACTTCAGACCGCGGGTGTTGCCATCGATGTGGATGAGGTCACCTCTTTGAACGCGCTGCCGGGGTCAATCTAGAGAAGGTGCTCGAAGTCCCGCAAGCTTGGAGCCCGTCGTGAGCCCCAAGGGGAACCGCTCTACCCCGGATCTGGCTGGCGGAGTACCCTGATCGCTACGTGCGGCCAGCGGAGGGCGCTTCTGGAGCCCGCGAGCAGATCTCGCAGCGTTGGACAAGATTGGGTGAGATTTCAGCGGCGAGAGGCCGAAAGAGGGAATCGATGGCTTCAAAAATGCCTTCCATCGCGGTCGTCGTTCTGGCCGCCGGCAAGGGAACCCGGATGAAATCTGGGCTCGCCAAGGTGCTGCACCCACTCGTCGGGCGGCCCATGCTCTCCTTTTCCCTCGCGGCTGCCGAGTCGCTGAACCCCAAGCAGCTCGTGGTGGTCGTGGGTCGCGACGCGGATCGCGTCCGTGAGGCTTTCGCGGAGCGCGCGACTTTCGTCTTACAGGAAAAGCAGTGCGGGACCGGCCACGCGGTCGTGCAGGCCGAGCAGGCCCTCAAGGGGTTTCACGGCGACGTGCTCATCCTCTATGGCGATACGCCGCTGATCCGACCCGAAACCCTCGCGCAGATGGTTGCGACCAAAGCCGAAACCCAGGCGGACCTGGTCTTGTTGACCGCCGAGGTCGAAGTCCCGGGAATCGTGATTCGCGAGGAGACAGGATCCATCTCGCGCATCGTCGAAGCGACCGACGCTACGTCCGAAGAATTGGCGATCCGCGAGCGCAACACGGGTGTCTATCTGCTCTCGGCAGAATTGCTCTGGAAAACACTGGCTCAGATTGGTGATCGCAACGAACAGGGCGAAATCTACCTCACCGACTTGGTCGGCCTGTTGGTACGCGACGGGCTGCGGGTCGAAGCGCTGCGGATGGCGGATCCCGAAGAAGCCATCGGTATCAATACGAGGGTCGAGCTTGCGGAGGCCGCCGCGGTGATTCGCCGCCGGAAGCTGGACCAGCTAATGCTCAGTGGTGTCACCATCGTCGATCCGGGAGCGACGTACATCGATGTGGGTGTCGAGGTCGGGAAAGACACCGTGATCGAGCCGGGTTGTTCGATCCAGGGCGAAAGCCGCATCGGCGGTGGGGTGCACCTCAAACCCGGTTGCATGATCGAATCCAGCGACGTGGGCGATGATGCCATCATCGGACCCAATGCCCATCTTCGCCCGGGCAGCGTGCTCGGGCGCGGAGTGCGAATCGGAAACTACGTCGAGATCAAGAACAGCGTGCTTGGCGACGGCGTGAAAGCCGATCACCTCTCCTATATCGGGGATGCCGATGTCGGGGCCAGAGCGAGTTTTGGTTGTGGGGCGATTACCGTCAACTACAACTGGCGGGAGAAGGGTCGAACGACGATCGGCGAAGGCGCGAAGATCGGCTGCAACGTGAACCTGATCGCGCCCGTCACGATTGGGAAAAACGCCGCCGTAGCGGCGGGATCCACGATCGGGAGCGAGGTTCCTGAGGCTGCGCTTGCCGTTGAGCGAGCGCAGCACCGAAACATCGAGGGCTGGGCGGCGCGGCGCGGCGCGGGCGATGCTTCGCGGCGGACGCGAAGCGACGAGGAAGAGGCGGGCTAGCGAGGATCGCGGAATAGGGTTACACCGATCCTCGTCGGGAACCGGTGTCACGGTATTCTGCGGGACTCTCTAGCGCCTCTTCCGCGCGGCCAGAGGAGTGCAGCATGTGCGGAATCGTGGGATATATCGGTCGCAAGCGTCCGGCGATGGACGTGCTGATCGATGGTTTGCGCCGCCTCGAGTACCGCGGCTACGACTCCGCGGGCGTGGCGGTCCTCGATGAAGATCGCATCCTCGTTCGTCGCGCGCTCGGCAAGTTGGTGAATCTCGAGAGAGTGCTGCACGACAACCCGGTTGCGGGTCACGTCGGCATCGGACACACACGCTGGGCGACCCACGGGAAGCCGTCAGAGCGCAACGCCCACCCGCATTGTTCGGGATCGGTGTCGATCGTCCACAACGGAATCGTCGAAAACTACCGGCAGCTGCGGGCCGAACTCGAGAGCGCCGGACGGACCATAAAATCCGACACGGACACCGAGCTGATCGCGCATCTGATCGATCAACGCATCGAGGCCGGAGAAGACTTGCTCACGGCTGCGCGCGCTGCGTGCTTGCGGCTCGCGGGCTCCTACGCGTTTGCGGTCATCTCTTGCACCGATCCGGATCGCGTGGTTGCCGCAAAGAATGGTGGCAGCCCGATCATTCTCGGACTCGGCGAGAAAGAATCGTTTCTCGCGAGCGATATTCCTGCAATCCTTCCGTATACGCGGCAGATGATCTCGTTGAGGGACGGCGAGTTTGCGGTGCTGTCCACCGAGGGGGTGGATCTGATCGACTCCGAGGGGTGCTCGTTCGAGCGCGAGCCGATGGCGATCCAATGGGATCCCGTTTCGGCGGAGAAGGGCGGCTATGACCGTTTCATGCAAAAGGAGATCTTCGAGCAATCCAGAGCGGTGATGGACACGATCGGAACCCGGGTCGCCGAGGAGGATTGCGACGTCGATCTGGATGGCATCAACATCTGTCGAGAAGAGGCCGAACGCATTTCCCGGATCTACCTCGTGGCTTGTGGGACCGCCTACTACTCGTGCATGGTCGGAAAGTATTTCTACGAGCAGATTGCCGGAATCCCGACGGAAGTCGACCTCGCGAGTGAGTTCCGCTATCGAAAGCCCGCGCTCGATGAAAGTTGCGTGTTGATTCCCGTATCGCAGTCCGGGGAGACCGCAGATACGTTGGCGGCCTTGCGCGAGGGGAAGCAGCGCAGGTCGCATGTCATCTCGATCTGCAACACACACGAATCGACGATCGCCCGCGAGAGCGATGACGTGCTCTACACCCACGCGGGGCCCGAGATCGGCGTCGCGTCCACGAAGGCCTTTACCACCCAGATCGTGGCCCACTACTTGCTCGCCCTCAAACTCGGGATTGCGCGTGCCTTGCTCGATCGCGGGGAGGTGCGCGAGCGCCTGCAGGATCTGATGCGGCTCCCGAGATTGATCGAGAGGGTGCTCGGACTCGATGGTGAGATCCGCCAGATCGCCCAGAAGTATTTCCGCTCGACGAATTTTCTCTTTTTGGGCCGTGGAATCATGTATCCGATCGCGTTGGAAGGAGCGCTCAAGCTCAAGGAAATTTCCTACATCCATGCCGAGGGCTACGCGGCTGGAGAGATGAAGCACGGCCCGATTGCGCTGGTCGACGCGAACATGCCGGTCGTCGTGATCGCAAATCGCGGGTTTCTCTACGAAAAGGTGATTTCCAATCTCGAACAGGTTCGTTCGAGAGAGGGCGCAGTGATTGCGATCGCGACCGAAGGCGACGAGGGAATCGCCGAGAAGGCAAACGACGTGATCTACATCCCGGACCTCGGGGAATACCTGACGTCGGTGATCGCGGTTCTGCCCCTGCAGCTGCTCGCCTACCACATCGCCGTGTTGAAGGGAACCGACATCGACCAACCGCGCAACCTCGCCAAGAGCGTTACGGTCGAATAGAGCGGCATCTGCGAACTTCCCATTGAGCCAGTGGTGGTTGTCAATTATCCTGAAACTCTGCTTACCTCCGAGCATGTTTCGTAGCGCCCCGGGAGACAATCCGCTTGCAGGCTGAATCGATGCTCACATCGTTGAACCCGCAGCAGCGCGCCGCCGTCGAGACGACGGAAGGTCCGGTCCTCGTGCTGGCCGGTGCCGGCAGTGGCAAGACCCGAGTGCTCACCCGCCGCATCGCCTATCTCGTTGGAGTGTGCGGCATCCCACCCGAAAACATCCTCGCGGTGACCTTCACCAACAAGGCCGCGGGCGAAATGCGCGAACGAGTGGAGAAGATCCTCGGCATGTCGACCGCGGATTTCTGGATCAGTACCTTCCACTCGGCCTGCGTTCGGATCCTGCGACGCGATATTTCCCACCTCGGTTATTCCCGCGGATTTGTGATCTACGACGAAGGCGATACCCGCAGCACGATTCGCGCCGCCCTCAAACGCCACGGACTCGACTCTTCGGTCTCAGAGGCCAAGCGGTTTCAATGGAGGATCGACCGCTGGAAGAACGACGGTTTGGATCCGGCGGCCGCGGCGCAGGCAGCGGAGGATCTCGATTCCGAGACCGCTGCCGAAATCTACGCCAGCTACCAGCGCCTGCTCGTTGACAGCAACGCTCTCGATTTCGGGGATCTGCTGCTCCGCACCACCGAACTCTTCAAACGCTTTCCGGACGTGCTCGCTCATTATCAGCGGCGCTGGCAGTACGTATTGGTCGATGAATATCAGGATACCAATCGCGTCCAGTACGAATTCGTACAGCAAGTTTCCCGTCAGCACCAAAATCTCTGCGTGGTCGGAGACCCCGATCAGTCCATCTACGCTTGGCGCGGCGCTGACATCCGAAACATCATGGAGTTCGAGCGCGATTACCCGGGTGCGAAAACTGTGAAACTGGAGATCAATTATCGCTCCACTCAACCGATTCTCGACGCTGCGAGCGGTGTGGTCGCAAACAATGTCGATCGCCTGCGCAAAAATCTCTTCACCGAGCGGGATGGTGGTGATTTGATTCAGATCTACCACGCCCAGAATGATCGGGGCGAGGCCGATTACGTGGTGCGTCGAATCCTCGCTGCGGTCCGAGAGGGAGGCCGCAGGGGTGGCGAATTCGCGATCTTCTACCGCACGAATCATCAGTCGCGCCTCTTCGAGGAAGAACTGCTGAAGTACGAGATGCCGTATGTCGTGGTGGGGGGTGTTCGATTTTACGACCGCGCGGAGATCAAGGACGCTCTCGCCTACCTCAGGATTCTGATCAACCCCGCGGATGCCGCTTCGCTCCGGCGCATCATCAACAAACCCGCTCGCGGAATTGGCAAAACCACGATCGAGCGAGCCGAGTTGCTGTCCATCGAGCGCAGCATCAGCCTGTTCGATGCGGTTGCACTGGTCGCAGAAGGAGAGGGCGGCGGACGGGTTCCGCCCAAGCTGCGCTCGTTTCTCGACCTGATTCGTTCGCTGCGCAACGAGGTCGCGGCCTGGTCGCCGGCCGATGCGCTGACACGTGTGTTCGACCAAACCGGCTACGCGTCCTGCCTGGAGCAAGAGGACACACCCGAGGCCGATGCGCGCCTGGAGAACCTGCGGGAACTGCTGACGGCCGCCGAGGACTTCGAGCGCGTCAACGCATCAGTGGTTGACGACGAACGCTCCGCGTTGGAGCGCTTTCTCGATCAGGTGGCTCTCGTATCTGACTTGGACGCCTATCACGAGCTCGATGATTGCGTCGCTCTGATGACCACCCATTCCGCAAAGGGTCTGGAGTTTCCGATCGTATTCATGGTGGGAATGGAGGAGGGGATCTTTCCGCACGCGGCTTCGGCTCGTGACGAAAGCGGGATCAGGGAAGAGCGCCGCTTGTGTTACGTGGGGATGACGCGGGCGATGGAAAAACTCACCCTGACCTGCGCGGCAGAGCGCCACCGTTTCGGCTCGCGCACCTCTTCGCCGCCCTCGCGTTTTCTGGACGAAATTCCCAATGCTGCGCTCGCCGAACCAGTCCGCGTACCCATCGACACGGACTCTGAGCGCGACTACTCGTACGATCAGAGCGCGCCCGCTGACGGATCGTCGATCGCGGTCGGGTTGCGGGTGCGACACCCGGTGTTTGGTATCGGAACGGTGGCCGGGGTCATCGGTTCTGGACCGGGTCAGAAGCTCCGGATCCGATTCGACCGTGCGGGTTTGAAGACGGTGATGTTGCGCTACGCCAATCTAGAACTCGGATGACCCGATATTTTCCGAAGTGGCGGGAGAGGGCGTTCTTTCAGACGCTGGCCTCTTTTTCGCGCGCGCATCTGCTGCGGATGGGCATCCGTACGAATCTCTTCGAGGCTCTTCGCCAGCCGAAGACAGCCAATCAACTCGCGCAGGATTCGCAGCTCGCTCCCGATCTGCTTCAGGCTTGGCTCCGCGCCGCGGCTTCTCACGGGCTCATCCGGATGGTTCGCGAACGAGATCGCGCCTACCAGATTAACGGCCTCGCGAAATGGCTGCTCGAGACACCCGATTCCAAGCCGCTGATCGCTCTGCTCGAGGAGACGATCGAAGGCTACGGGCCGCTGTTCGAGCGGATGCCGGATCTGATCAGAGGAGACGCGCGGCCCGAGTTCGGTTCGTCTGCAGAAAGCCGGCGCGCCGCCGAAATTTCTCAGCTGGTCGAGCGACAAGCCCTCTCTGCGCTCGGTCGCATTCCGGATGTGCGCGCTGCCCGGCGGCTGCTCGACATTGGCTGTGGCTACGGGGGTTATCTGGTTGGAATGTTGCGCCGCTACCGCGACGCCCACGGTGTCGGAATCGAACAAGATGCGGAGGTCGCGGAGATCGCAGTGCGCAACCTGCAGGCGGCGGATCTTTCGCGACGCAGTGAAGTTCGGGTCGGCGAATTCATGAGCCTGGATCTCGCCACCGGTTCCTACGATCTGATCCTGCTCAACAACAACCTCTACTACTTCGCGCCCAACGTCCGCCGTGCACTCTTTGATCGGATCTTCTCGCGTCTCGTACCCGGTGGCCTTCTCGCGATCCAGACTGCGGTCCTCTCGGACCGAGCAGCAGCCCGGCTGATGGGCCTTTCCGCCAATACCGCGGCCTTCGATCTCTATCTCCGCGCGCACGACAACTTCTACGGACTTCCGGATCTAGCTGAGCTTCACGCCAGCCTTCTGGCGGCGGGTTTTGAAACCGTCGCGGAGATCGCTTTCTTGCCCGGCGCTGCTGCGCGCTATGTATGGGCCCGCGCGCCACGGGATCAGCTCGCGGAGTCGCCCACTTAGATCTTCGGTCCCGGCCCACCGTGATGATGCGAGGAGTCTCGCGTGGCATCTGTTAACCTCGAGCGGCCCGCACCGCACGCTCCGTTGACCCGATGAGCAGACGAATCCCCAACGCCGGTGCGGTTGCTCTCCATCAACATGAAGTTTGTGCCTCGGCGCTTCCGCGCACCACCGAGCGCGTATCTCCTTGTCCGAGCTGCTCCGCCGAAACAGTGGTTCGACGTTTCGAAGTGGAGGGAATGGAGGAGGCAGTGGTCGTCTGCACGGAGTGCGGGCTCGGGCGCTCTCACCCGATGCCGAGCCCCAGTCGGTTGCGGGCCCTCTACCCCGATGAGTACTACGGGGAGCTTGGCCGGAAGTTCCAACCCCTGATCGAAGGGCTCGTGAGGGCAGTCGGCGCGCGCCACATCTCATTTCGCTCCCGCGCAACGGTCTCTACGTGCTCTTGCACCGCCGTTTGCCCAGTGTACCGCCTCCATACGATCTCCGAATTCGCGGGTGGCTGTGGTTCTGGCTGTTCGTGTCCGCACCTTTCGCGCTGGCGGCCACGCTCGTCAGCACCGCGATGCGAAGTGGCGCCACCGTTCACGTCGTCGCCATTCGTTGACCTGTTTCAGCTGGCAACCCTCCGGTAGCCGACCTTCAGGAAGGATCGAGATCCGCGAGCTGCTGCCGCGCGGCCTCTGCTTCCGGGAAGTCGCCTCCTGCCAGCGCGCGCTTCAACATTTTGCGCGCGCGTTCGGTGTTTCCGGACCTGCTCAGGGCCGTCGCGAGGTGATAGTGGACGGTTGGCGAGCTACCGGGAATTGCGATCGCTTTTTCGAGGACATCGACGGCTTCCGCATCTTCTCCGCGCTTGATGTGCACGAATCCGAGCGTGTCGAGGGTCGCGGATTCCGGGTTCAGGCGGCTGGCCTCTCTGGCAAGGGAAAGCGCTAGATCGAGGTTCCTTCCCTCGGTCGCGAGCAACCAGGCCAGATCATTTCGAGCTCCCGGGTGACCCGAGGACCGCCGGACGATCGCTCTCAGCCTCGCTTCGGCGGCATGAAAGTCTCCAGCGGCCAATACGAGTTGAGCCGCAGCGTACGCGTAGGCCTCGTTGCCCGGATCGACCCCGGCGGCGCGATCGAAGAGCGCGACCGCGCGTTCGGTGTCGCCCCCTGCACCCGCAAGCGCAGCCATGCCACCCAATGCCTCCGGGTGGTTGGCGTCGATTGCAAGCGCTCGCTTGAACGCGCTTCGCGCATCGGTCGACCGATAGGCGCGTGCGAGCGTGCTTCCCATCAGCGCGTGAAGAGAGGCGCTGTCTGGTCGCGCTCGCAGCGCACGGTCGACGGTGGCGATCGCTCGATCCGCTTGCTCGACGACGACGAAGTCGTTCGCGAGGGATCTCAATGCAGGCTCGTTGGCGGAGTCTCGCAGATCGAGGTCGAGGTTCTCGACGATGGCGATCGCCGCGGCCGAGCCGCTCATCATTCGCTCGACCGCGGCGAGTTCTGCAGCGGCTTCTCCTTCTCGCCCTGGCAACGCGGCGAGTGCACGGATCGCGGAGTGGGCGCGGTCGCGTTCCGCTAGCGCCGCGAACGCCCGCGCGTCGAGTTTGAGACCTTCAGCGCGCTGGGCAGGCTCACTGCGTTGCTGTGCGATTGCCGAAAAAGCGATTGCCTGGGTGTATTCGCGCCGATCGAAGTAAAGGCGCGCGAGGATTCGCGCAGCCTCTGTAGCGGAATCGTCGGCGCGCACCGACTCGCGCAGCTCGATGATCGCCCGCTCGAAATTTCCGAGTTGAAGTGCGGCAATGCCCGCGAGGTAGCGCGCGCCAGCGTTGTTGGGCCAGCTCGCGATGCCCTGGTCGAAGGCCGCCAGCGCAGCTTCGGCGTCGCCGCGTGCAAGCAGGATGCGCCCGCGGATCATGCTCGTGTAGCTGGCCTCTTCGAAGTTGTTTGCGAGCTCTTCAGCGCGATCGAGTTCGCCCACATCCACCAGCAGATCCGCTCGGATGAACTGAAGCGAATCTCCCGTGTCGCCCGTCTTGTACACGATCTCTTCGATCACCTCGAGAGCGCGTTGCGGATCCCGCTGGCGCCTGTAGTGGCGTACGAGTTGATCCCCAGCCGCCTCGATACCAAAGCGATCTACGGCCTCCTGGAGTACGGATTCCGCTTCTTTCGTGCGGCCGAGCCGGGCAAGACGCGTGGCGAGCGCGGAGCGAAGCGCGAGATCTTCGGGCGCCTCCGCGATGGCGCGTTCCAGCAACGCGATCGCGCGCTGTGGTTTTCCGACGTAGTCGAAAAAGCTCGCGATGTGGCCGATCACGACGCGGTTCCCTGGATATTTGGACGCGCAGTCCTCGTAGAGTTCCTCGGCTCGCTCCAAATCCCCGAGGTGATCCTTCGCGAATAGCGGTGGGGCCAGGCAGCCGCGGCCCGCGCGGTCCTCGTCGCCGCTCGCCTCGCTGACCGCCTTGATGCGCTCGTGGACGGCCTCGGCTTCCCGCTTCCGGCCGAGTTCAGCGAGTACCGTCGCGTGGACGACGAGGGTCGAGTAATCGTCGGGATCGAGTTCGAGCAGGTGGCTCGTGTCGATCAGTGCCTCTTCGAGCTGGCGGGCACCGACGTGGGCCTGCGCGTTCAGGCTGCGGGCCTCTCGATGGTTTGGGTCGACGGCGAGCACTCGATCGCTCGCGCGAATTGATTCTTCGAAGTTGTCGAGCCTGGATTGAACCAAAGCGAGTTGAAGATTGGCCGGGATCGAGAATTCGCTCGCCTCGCTCGCCTTCTCCAGCGCCCATACCGATCGGCTCGGGTTTCCGGTTCGCGCGAGCGCAACGCCGAGGCGATAGTTGGCTTCGGGAAACTCCGGCGTTTTGGCAAGAACTCCACGCAGTTCATCGATCGAGTCCGCGAACCGGCCGGCGTCCTGGAGTGCGCGAATCTCGGCCATGCGGTCGTCGTCAGCGCTGCAACCACTTTGCGCCGAGACCAGCACCAAGAGTCCCAATACAGCCGCGATTTTCAGCGGCTCGATCCTCGCAGCAGTCGCGTTGCACGTGGGCTCGCAAGCGGCCATGGGTAGGGGTCGAGTTCCGGCTCCTGGAAGAAGGGGTCAGTATAGAATGACCCTTGCGCGCGTCTAGAGCGCGTGCCGGCCTTCCGGTTCGGCTGTATCGAACCCAGGAGTCGCCCAAAAGGTTGGATATTTATGATTCTGCAACTGTTAGACTACGGGCGTCACACAGCGATTCGGGTGCGGTTGCGATTGCGGGAGGGTGCCGAAGTGATACCGAGCCGAAGCACGAGTCGAGCGGCGCGAACACGGCATGCGGTCATCGGCTTCGTGGGCGCGATCGGCGCGCTGGCCGTTGGAGCCGCCGGGGGAGCGGGGGCGACGGTGATGTCCGTCCAGGCGATCCTCACCGTGGAGTATGGAACGACCGCTCCCGTCCACCTCAACGGTGTCGGCGTTGCGACGGTCAACCCGATTGCCGGCGGCGACCGGCTCGTCAGCCTCCAGGTCGGGCCCATCTTTTACGGCGATAGCGACCGGGTCCTGTTCACGGACCCTGTCGTCACCGCCCTGGTCAAGTCCTACGATCTGCAAGGCGTGAGCGGCCAGAGCGGCTTCTTCTTCGACCTCTCCGGCGCCACGGCGAGCCCCGCGAAGTTGAGCCAGAACACGCTTCCGATCGCGGGGATCGCGCGCATCTGCCTGCTCTTTGTCGGTTGCCTCAGCAGCACCACCGTCGAGGTGGACCTCACCCAAAACGGCACCCGTGGCATCGGCATCGGCGGAACCATCACGGCCGGCACCACGACCGCGTTCTTCATCGAGCTCCATCACGCCCCCTGGCAGCTCGCACCCGCGCCCCTGCTTCAATCCAC
>JACZVU010000078.1 GCA_022572485.1 Myxococcales bacterium | reverse complement strand
ATGATCGACGATAACCAGATGTGCTCTGTCGGTATCCAGGGTTTCGATGTTGATATTGGAGTGTTCGCTGGCCCGTATTTCCAGTTGGCGCGCGTTGATTGAGCTGAAATTGGTTTCCGCATGATCACGGGACTCAACCTCGAGTGAGCGGACTGTGAATGGCCCAACGTTGATCTCGCCGTGTCCGCGATGTTTGATTGACGTCAGATTTTCCATCTCCAGGTAGAAAATGACTTCGCGGCCGCGCCTCTCGACGCCCCACCAGCGGAAATCGTCGTTCTGCTGAGTAACGATCAATACGCCGTCGTGCTCGTAGACTTTCATCTGCTGCAACGCTCGTTCGTGGCCCTCCATACGCAAATCGTTTGAGTTCCCCTGCACGACGTAGAGCGTCCCACGGGCATCGAACTCAATACTGTCGATGGCGGTCAGCTGGTGGCTTTCCTCCCGCCAACTCCCCCACCAGGGCATGCCGGTGTCGACGTTGGCAACAACAACACAGCCGCTGAGCAAGGCGAACGTGAGCAGAAAAATAGTGGTTCTCAACATGTGTATTTCCCCGTGATTGGCTGGCAGGGGTACTTCTACGGCACGCCTGCCGGGTTTACCTAGGTGTTATGCGCACGCAACTATTTCAGCACTTGTCGCAAATCGTCCGAAGAAAGTTTGTCTTCTACTTTGTTTTCTACAGGAGGGCTTCACGATTTCGCCAAGTTGCGCGTCATCTGGTATGCCGCTTCTCTACCTGAGTAATAACCCGGCAGGTGAGACACTTCTCGATATCCCAGGCGCTTGTAGAATCCTCGGGCGGCGACGTTGTTTGCTCGCACCTGGAGTTCAATGTCGAAGCAGCCCGCTATTCGCGCCGACTTGTGCAGCCAACGTAGGAGCTGGCCGCCAATGCCGTGGCGGCGCAAATTCGGGTGCACCGCGAGCAGGCTCAAAATGGCTTTGTCCTGGCCAAAATCCATTGCGGCGAAACCGCCGATGAATCGTTTACCGGCAAGTGCAACCTCGGCGATGAGCACGACGGTTTCCGGGGCTGAAATTTTTGCGCGTATCGGCGCTGGTCGCCAGCGCCATCATCGCATGCGTCGCACTGGCCCGGGGAGGCCTACCCTCCGAAGCGGGCGCGCCACCCAATCTCGGCGCTCTCAAGCGAAAAGTCGCCGGGGCCCTGCGCGCTGACTACGCGGTCTATCTGGGTATCGCGATCGCAATCCCCTTATTCGCATTGCTCGTACAGCAAAATAAGATCGCCGGCTGGCTGCTGTTCCTCTTCGGAGGCGCAGCGATGATTTCACTCGTCGCCGAGGCACTCCGCTCGAACACCGTCGAGCGCCAGCGCTTGTTCGTCATCTTGATCCTGATGTTCTACTCGATGCTCTTCTGGTCCTTCTTCGAGCAGGCAGGCAGTTCCGTGAATAATTTCACGGACCGCAATGTCGATCGCGTATTCGAAGATCGCACCATCCAGGCCTCGGAGGTCGGATCCACGATCACGATCGAACTCAACCAGGAGCAGCTGGGCCACCGGCTCGGCGATCGACTGATCGTGCTCGATGACATCGACGCGGCGCGCGCCAGTGGCAAGGCCGAGGTGGAATGGGAGATCAGCGAAGAAGACGTGGGGATGGGCGTTGGGGGCTCCGAAATCAAGGCCACGATCTTCCAGGCCGCAAACCCGATCTTCATTCTCGTATTCGGGCTCGCCCTGACGGGGCTCTGGGCCTTTCTCGGCCCGAGAGGTTGGGAGCCGAGCACGGCCGCCAAATTTGCACTGGGATTGTTTCAACTGGGGCTCGGATTCGGTGCGTTCTGGTACGGCGCCCATACCGCAGATTCGCGCGGGATGGTCGCGATGTCCTGGCTGTTGATCGGCTACCTGCTCCAGACCACAGGGGAACTCTGCTTGTCACCCGTGGGGTTGTCGATGGTCACGACGCTCTCGCCCAAGCGAATCGTGAGCACCGTGATGGGTGCCTGGTTTCTGGCCACCGCTTTTTCCAGCTATCTGGCGGGCATCATCGCCGGTTTCACCGGAGTTGAACACGAAGCGGGCGGATCGCATGGAATTCCGCCTCCGATCGAAACCATCGGGATCTACGGTGAGGTCTTTGGGAAGATTGCGATTGCGGCAATCGTGTCTGCGATCAGCTTGTTCGCGCTCGCGCCCCTGCTGAACCGCTGGACCCACAGCAATATCCACACGTCAACGGATTGAAGCGAAAACTGGAAGGCGATCCGCCCTCGATCTCCTACGACACACCCTCCAACGGCACCAGCGCGTGTTCGCGGCGGAACGGCACGTCGTCGTTGGGATCCGCATCCATCTCGCGCGCGTAACGGTGGCCCGCGTAAACGGCGTGGGCGATCGTGGCCGGCGCGAGGCAGTCGCCGATCCGCGCGGCGTCGATACGCTCCGCGAGTTCGTGCTAGAGCGCGTCAGTGGGCACCCGCGAAGTCACCATCACCACGCTGGCGGCTTCGACTTCGCGTCTGCGACCCGTGTACGCGCAGGCCAACAGCACCTTATCGGCGCCGATGGAAGTGACCGTCATCCCCAGCTCAAGCTGGACGCCCAGGTCGATCACCCGGGCCTCCCGCACTTCCGTTTCCGGATCCGCCAGGCGCTCACGGGTCAGCTCCCCGATTCGCGCGAAACCCGGGTCCGGCCCAGATCCCAGTCGCTCGAAGACCTATCTGGAAGCCAGGCGCCAAGATTCCCGCATCAGATCTCGACGCCGGGCCCAAGATCGATGAGAATTCGCTTGAGAGATGACGGGGGGAAATCAATGGCCGAGGCCAACGAAGAAATGCAAGCGGAACTCGAGCGGCTGCGCGCGGAGAACGAAACCCTCAAAACGAAGCGGCCCAGGGAGATGCGCCTGCAGGTGAGCCAGAAAGGCGCCGTTTCGCTCTACGGCATTCGGCGCTTCCCGATCACGTTCTACGCCGATGAGTGGGACACGATTCTGGGCATGACAGACGAGATCCGAACCTTCATCTCGCAACACGGGACCGAGCTGAAGCGAAAGTAACGCCCCCGGTCATTCTGCAGGTCGTGGCAGGACTGAGTGGACTCGGAATTCGATGCAACGCGTGGTGCCTGCTTGGGGACCGGGACGCAAGAGCTACGCGCTCAAACAGGGTTGATCCAACTTGCCTTTCGACTCGCCTCTCACCTGGCTTGGCGCGGGATCTCTCGCGGCCTGGATCCACTTGGTTTTTTTCAACGGGCGGTTCTGGCAGGGCGACCAGCGGCTCCACGCAGAGGCGCCCACCAACGATGCGCTCGCAAAATGGCCCGCGATCGTAGCGGTGATCCCCGCACGGAACGAAGCCGACGTCATCGAGCGAACGCTGCATTCACTGCTCGCCCAGGATTATCCCGGTGAGCTTCAGATCGTTCTGGTAGACGACCGCAGTGACGACGGCACTGGCGACGTCGCACGTCGGCTTGCCCGCGATCATCCCGCCGCTTCAAGGCTTCAGGTCGTGGAGACCCAAGAGATGCCCGGCGGTTGGGTGGGCAAGATGTGGGCGCTGCACACGGGCATACGGGCCGCAGAAGCGCGCTGGCCCGAGTCAACCTACCTGCATCTGACAGACGCCGATGTCGAACACGACCCGGGCAACCTGCGCGCGATGGTCTACAAGGCCGAAGCCGAAGGACTCGACCTCGTATCGCTCATGGTCATGCTGCACTGCAAGACACACTGGGAAAAGCTCCTGATCCCCACATTCGTCTACTTCTTTCAGATGCTCTATCCATTTCCGCGCATCAACGATCCGCGCTCACGCGTCGTGGGCGCGGCTGGCGGGTGCCTGCTCGTCAAAGCCGAATCCCTGAAACGCGCGGGCGGAGTCGAATCGATCCGCGGAGAAATCATCGATGACTGCGCGCTCGGCGCCGCCCTCAAATCGGTCGGCCGAGTCTGGGTCGGGCTGAGCGACACCGAGTGCTGTGTGCGTCCGTATTCGGGGCTCGGCGAGATCTGGGCGATGGTCGCGCGAAGCGCCTACACGCAACTCCGACACTCGGCGTGGAGGCTCGCGATCGCCGTCGCCGGCATGGCACTCGTCTTCCTCTCGCCACCCCTCGTCGTGCTGAGCTTTCCCGCCCACGGCAACGTCTGGGCGACGTTTCTGGCGGGGTCCGCGTGGCTCGCGATGGCATGGACCTTCCGGCCCAGCGCGCTGCGCTATCGACGGCCACCCGCTTTCGCCCTGCTGCTGCCCGCGGCGGCTCTTCTCTATTTGGGGATGACGTTGGATTCAGCGCACAGACATCGAATCGGGGTGGGCAGTCGGTGGAAGGGGCGAGCGGGAGCGGGCAACCGCCACGCCGCTGGTGCGGCCGCGGGGCCCTCGATAAGGGAGCGCCATTCTGCAAGAGAAGTTCACGAAACAGCAAAATACTGATGTGAAAAGCCCACATTTATGAAATACGTTCCCTCCATCAGTGCACGAGAGGCCGTTGCAACATCAAGTGGAAAACCCCAACAGCCGATTCGAGGCTGCAGCCGGTTGCGTTGAGGCGTGTAAACTCGGTCGAGCCCGAGCCGCTGGGCCGACTATCCACACCGCAACACGGTAGGGGTCCAGTGAGACGAAGCATCGGCTGGGACAAGATCATCTTTACGCACGTCGTCGTCATCGGCATGCCCGCAATTCTCTACTACTACTTGCGGGTGGGCGGAGCTTCTCTGTTCGGGCTCCACATTGTTGTCGCGACCGTCTACCTGATCACTGCGCTGATGATCTGCCACGAGACCTCGGCGGCGATCTTCCGGCGCTACGCGGGAGACGCCGGCCAACCCTCCAGTCCGCCCGAGCGCTGGAAGCGAAAACTAAAGACAATGCTCGGTGTGAGCGGTGCACACGGCCCAGAGCCAACGCGCCCGCTGCCGCGCTGTACGTTCATCGTGGCCGCGTACCTGCCCAACGAGCAGGAAATCATCATCGAAACGCTTACGGAGATCCTCGACAAGATCCAGCGGCCCGAAGCCGGCTTCGAACTGATTCTCGCCTACAACCGCCCGCTTCGACTGCCCATCGAGGACGAGCTCGAGCAACTCGAAGCACGCCACGAAGCGCTTCGGCTGCTTCACGTGGAAGGCAGCGAGTCGAAGGCCGAGAACATCAACGCGGCGCTCGCCCTTGTGACGGGCGAAATCGTCGGCATCCTCGACGCCGACCACCACCCGCAACCGGATTGCTTCAAGCGCGCCTGGCGCTGGTTCGAACGCGGCTACGACATCGTCCAGGGGCGCAATGTGGTCCGCAACAGCAACACCAACTTCATGACGAAGATGATCGCCGTCGAATTCGAGTGCGTCTATGGCGTGTGCCACGCAGCGCGCTCGCTGTTCGTCGACACGGGCATCTTCGGCGGCTCCAACGGCTATTGGAGAGCCGAAGTGCTCCGCGAAATCCGCTTCGACCCCACGATGCTGACCGAGGACATCGACGCTTCTTCTCGCGCCCTGCTCTCCGGCCATCGCATTCTCAACGACCGGAGCATCGTTTCGACGGAGCTCGCCCCGACGGACCTGCGCGCGTTTTGGTATCAGCGTCAGCGCTGGGCGCAGGGTTGGCTCGAGGTGAGCCTCAAATACCAGGTGGGCTTCTGGAAATCACGCCACTTGAGCCCCTTCCAGAAATTCTACTGGACCTACCTGCTCCTGTACCGCGAGATCTATCCGATCTTCGCGTTGCAGATCTATCCGATCCTGCTGAGCCTGCTGTTGCTTCAGGGCAACATCGGGCTCACCTCTCATTGGTACCTCTGGACGACCGCAATCGTCACGCTCGCGAGCGGCCCCTACCAGACCGCGGTCGCGGCCAAGAACGCTTTTATGCGCCATCACCCCTTGCGCTGGATCGGCTACGCGGTGTTCGTCTTCTTCTTCACGCTCTTCAAGGCGATGATCTCCTTGGTGGCGATCTACGATCACATGCTCGGTCGTGCGGACTGGGTGGTGACGCGGCGGACGATGACCGAGGAGAGCCGGAACAACGAGACGCACACACGGTGAGTGCTCTGCGCAAATCTCTTCTCGCGGCGATCGGCCTGTGCCTGCTTTCCGCGGCCGCGCCGCCCCCGGCATGGGCCGGAGAGGCGGCCGCGAACGCGTGGCTCGCCACCGCACGAGAGGCCGCGCAGGCGAACGAGCACACCCGATCCATCAAAGCCTTCGAACACGCGATGCGCGAGGACCCCTCAAAGCACTCGGAACGCCTCCGCGAGTACGCGGACCAACTCAGCTATGCCGGGCGCGGAGAAGACGCGATTCCCCTCTACCGCGAAATTCTCGACACACCGGGGATCTCGCCAGAAGAGGCAACGCGCGCACGGCGCGGGCTCGCGCTGGCGCTCTCCTGGAGAGACCAACAACAACCGGCTCTCCGCGAGTACCAGACGCTGGCCGCCGCCAACCCTGCCGACCTCGATGCGCTGCGCAGTGTGGGACGTGTGCAGAGTTGGCGCGGACAGCATCGAAGGGCCGTGGAGCAGCTCGAGCGCTTCCTCGCCCAATATCCGAATGATTCGGAAGGCATCACGCTGCTCGCACAGTCGCTCGATTGGATGGGACGGCCCGACCGCGCCGAGGAGATCCTGCGCAACCACCTCGCGGTCGCGCCGGGCGATTCAAACGCGCAGCGCCTGCTGGGCGAACTCGAGCACCGCCAGCGACCCGAGGCGCGCTTCGAATATCGCGAGTCCCATCAGAGCGACGACCTGCGCATCACGGGTTGGGAACTCGATCAGGACTTCCAATTCAATGACGGACTCACGACGGTTGGGCCGCGCTTTCACACCTACCGGTACGACCCGGAGAATGCCAGTGACATCTTCGTCTACCGCCCGGGCCTGCACGTCCGCCATCGGTTCAACGACGCCGTCGAGTGGAACGGCACCGGTTGGGTAGACGTCATCGACGAAAAACGGGGAGGCGACAGCGCCCCGTTCACCTACGACACCTGGCTGACCTTGTGGCCGAACGATTTCTTCCGCATCGACGTCGGCTCCAGTCGAACCACGTTCGACAACGCGATCTCTCTGCGCCAGAACATCAAGGCCACCTACGCGACGGGCTCTCTGGACATGATGCCCGACGAGAAGACGCGGATTACGGGCCGCTTTCGCTGGGGCGACTACACGGACGGCAACGAACAGACCTGGTGGCAGGCCGAAGTGGAAAGGCGCGTCTGGAACGACCCACGCACGAACTTTACCCTGCGCTACACGGGGATGGATTTCAAGAAGCTGCTCTTCAACGGCTACTTCAACCCGAACAACTATCACTCGGGAGAGGGTCGGATTCGCGCCTACGACGAACTGACCCCCGGGCTCTGGTATCACCTCGAAGTCAGCGCAGGCATCGAAGATTCACAGGGCGAAAAAGCGAAATTCATCTGGAGCGCCGCAGGCCGCTTCAGCTACTGGATCAACGATTGGCTCGAGGTCGCGCTGCAATACGGCTTCTTCAGCTCCAAAACCGCTTCGGGCGGAGGTTCGAGCGGCGGTTTCGATCGCGGCACCGGCAGCCTCATGCTGCGCACGCGCTGGTAGTCGCGCTGCACCCCTGACTCAGCGCCGCTCCCGCGCGCGCCGAACGACCTCCGGCTTGCTCTGCAGGGCTTCGACGATCCCCAACGCGAAGACCTCCTGACCCAGATCCGTCCAATGACAGACATCGATGAAGTGCCGGCCGTCCTTCGGCATGAAGCGCTCCATGTCGAAGAAGAGCACCTCGGAATGCTCAGCCGCAAGTTCCCGAATCACGGCGCCGTGGGCCTCGATCGCCGCATGGACGTGATGGGACCATCCCCAGACTTCCGTCGCAACGCTTTCCGGCGCAAACGAATAGTCGAGATCCTGCGCGAGGAAGCGCTCGTTCGAATAGCCATCGGGTACGTAGTAGGCGTAGGTGAGAAGCAAGAATGCCTGATCGCGCGACTCGGCCAATGCCATCACCGCCTCAACGTTGCTCGCGAATACCGGCGGCGTCTTCAAATCCCCAGCCTCCGCCAGCCACGGATCGTCTTGCGGGTTGTTGTATGGAGCTTTTCGCTGAAACTCGGGCGCAAGGATCGAGTTCGCGCTGAGCGCGAGCTTCACCACCCAACTGACGAAAAATGAACGCGAGAGCCGGGGATGCTGATCGATCCAGTCGAAGGCCGGCCAGAAGCGCTGGTAGTAACTGAATTGCGTATAGTCGTCCCGGAAGACTTCCCTCGGATAGTTGTTGGCCCGCGCATCGTTGATCCCGTGGTAGAAGATCACCAGGTCGAAGTCGTAGCCGTCGTACCAATAGCGGTACTTCCAGAGCGAGTCGTAGGTCATCTGCGCGGGAACGCCCGCGGAGACCACGCGGACCTTCAAGCCCTGTTCGACGAACAGCGGATTCTCGTTGAGGAAGGCCTGGATCTGCGGCTGGAAATTCCGCGTGACGAGCGCCGATGCCCCCAACGCGAGAATGCGAAATTCGCCCGGCGGTATTTCCGGATCGAAGTCGGAATCCCTCAGGCCGTTGATCTCGTTCGCGACCGGCGGATAGACGAGCACGCGCGGATCCGCTGAAAAAAACACCGCCCGCAGACCCACCTCGAGCAGGATCGCGAGCACCAGCAGGCTGATCACCACAGAAAGCAAGTTGCTGGCAATGCTTCGAAGCCTCTGCACCTCTACCCCCTACCCTATTGTTCTCCGCTCAGGCGCGATCGGATCTCGGCGAGCAGCTGCTGCGCCCCGGGATCTTCGGGAATCAATTCGACCAAATCCACCACATACGCGAGCGCTATCTGCAGACCCTCAACATCGCAACTCCCCCATCATGAGATGTTGCGACGACCCCTTGAACGTAAGCAGTACGCGAGCTGCTCTATCACCACCTTTGATCCACTCTGGAAGGAGGCCCGTGACGCCATCGGTGAGTACATCGAGATCTTCTACAACCGAATCTGACGACATTCGACGATCGGGAGCGTGAGCCCCGCGAAGTTCGAAGAAAGGGCTCAGACCGAGGAGGCCTGGACCACACAACCAAGGTGTCCTCTATCCGGGAACAAGGCCACCTCACGGGTTCGCGGCGAAGGGGGTACGTGTCACAAGGTTTGCAGAAAGTATAGGGGAGTATATTATCCTGTTCGTGGCTCACCTCACCCGAGACAAGCAGAAGCTCCTCAACCGCGTTCGTCGCATTCGAGGACAGGTAGAGGCCATTGAACGGACTTTGGAACAAGAGGACGAATGCTCATCAGTACTCCAAACGATTGCTGCAACGAGAGGAGCGTTAAACGGGCTGATGGCGCAGGTCTTAGAGGGGCACGTACGAGAGCATGTGATAGACCCTGCGCAAAAACCGACCAAAGAACAACTCGAGGCGGCTGATGAGCTCGTCGACGTCGTACGGGCGTATCTGAAATGAGCTGGACCATGGCGAGGGCGAGCGCCTTGATATCTGGTTCCTGTCATGCATGAGCAGAAGCCCGAGCAGTGGCAGCATTCCAAGAAGCTGCTGGCCGAGCGCCTTGAAATCGCGCACCTGACGGTGGAGGTGGGTTGCGGCACAAACCACGAAGGAGTTGCGGCGTGAGGATGGAGCCTGTGAGTTGCCGAGCTCCGCGCGGCTGGACGGCTCTCGCCCTCCTCGTGACATGGTCACTAGGCGGCATCTGGAATGTTTCTCATGCCTTCGAGCATACCAACAGTGAACACCACGCCACTTTCCACGAGGAGCATCAAGCAACAAGTGAACTTTCCGCGATAGGTGGCGGTCATGGCCACGCCCACCCAGCCGAAGATTTCGCTGTCTCAACGACGACCCCGCGCTTCGAGCCCCGCGCCGCGCTGACAAGCGCTGCACGGACTCAGAGCGCTCATTCGCCCACTTGGTCGCCGCGAGTCGATTGGGAGGTGTCGGATCGTGCCAGTCCCGGTGCCTGCGGACCTTCCAGACCTCGAGCTCCTCCGCTGTCCTAGCTGACGTCACGAGGGCTGCGCGCTATGGCGCACAGCATCCAACGCGACGCCTCGCTCGCTTGCCTCTTCTTGGAGGAGAAGCGAGCGGCGCGGCACATCTACATGACGTTTGTCTAGGACTTGGAAAATGCAACAGAGATACTTGCCAACTACAGCAGTTCGCTGCATCCGGAGAAGCGCGGAAGCCCCGGACCCCCGCCTTACAGCCTGCGCCGCGCGATGCTTCTTGAGGCTTGCGCTCCTCACTACCCTCGCCCTCTTTCCAGCGCTCTATGTGTTTTCTAATACTGCGCGTGCTCAGACAGAAGAGCCGCAGAGCCGAACGCTTACCTTGCAGGAGGCGCTCGCTAAGGCGCTTGAGCACAACAAGGAGCTTGCAGCGTTCGGGTATCGACTCGAGGAGCAAGAAGGTCGGGTCCAACAAGCGGGCCTCCTCCCAAATCCCCAGTTGAATCTGCTTATCGAAGATGCAGCCGGGAGCGGCATCTATAACGGCCTCGACAGCGCGCAGACGACGCTCAGTCTCGAATGGGTCCTAGAGCAAAGGCTTCGCAGGCGTCGCGTTGATGCGGCGCAAGCGCGCTCAGCGTTGCTCATCTCCGATGCTGAAATCCTGCGATTAGATGTCGCTGCCGAGACCGCGCTGAAGTTCCTCAGTAGCTTGGCGAATCAGGCACAGATGCGGAGCGCAGGTGAGGCGGTTGCACTCGCTGAGGACACGGTTATCGCAGTAAAGCGGCGGGTAAGGGTGGGCAAGGCACCGAGCGCGGAGCTAACGCGCGCCGAAGCCGAGTTTGCAATCGCGCGGCTCGCCCAGGACGACGTCGCCCACGACCTGTCCTCTGCTTACCACCGGCTCGCTGCGCAGTGGGGGGAGAGAGAGCCAACATTCTCGCAGGTCAATGGCGAGCTTCTAACGCTTCCGACGACCCCATCCTTCGCCAGCCTTACAGCACGCATTGAACAAAACCCACGGATTGCGCGCTTTCTGTCTGAGGAACGCCTCGCGAAAGCAATCCAGCACCTCGCCGAGACGCAGCGCTGGCCCACGTTGCGGCCGACTGTGGGCATCCGCCGCTACGAGGCAACCGATGATGTCGCACTCGTAGCTGAGTTACAGTTTCCGCTTCCCCTGTTCGACCGCACCCAGGGCCAGATCTCCGCGTCTCGGGCCGCCTTAGCGCGCACACGCGCCGATGCAGAAGCCGCCCGTGTGCGGGTACACACAACGTTATTCGAATCCTATCAAGAGCTGCAACGCCACCTCCATCGCGCGAACACACTCCGCGACATAATTGTTCCAGGCCTAACGAAAGCACTCGAAGAGGCGCGCCTGGGGTACGAACAAGGTCGCTACAGCTACTTCGAGTGGGGCTCCGTTCAAGCGGACCTGCTCGAGGCGCGAAGCGCGTTGGTTGAGGCCAGCGCCGGTGCACATCGGCTGGTCATCTCACTTGAACGTCTCACGGGCGTACCAGTGGCACAACCAGGAGGTGCATGATGAAGAAGCGAACAGTCCTCACCCG
>JACZVU010000077.1 GCA_022572485.1 Myxococcales bacterium | reverse complement strand
CGAGCGACCCATGGGGTCGCTCGTGGTTGTACTCGTGAAGCCAGCTCTCCGAGGCTTCTCGCGCCTCCCGGACGGATTCGAATAGCCAGCGATTCAAGCAGCCGTCTCTGAACACCGCGTTGGAGCTCTCGTTATGCCCGTTCTGCCAAGGACTCCCAGGCTCGATGAAGCGCGCCCCGATAGGTCGCTCTTCGATCCAGTCCTGAACCTTCTTCGCCACGAACTCTGGGCCGTAGTACATCACGAAGAAGCCATGACTGATCGCCTTGCACCGCGCGCCGCGGCCGATCGGTTCGCATTTCGGGTCGAGGGTGATCGCTTCGAAACGCGTGGCAGGTCAAGAGAAGGGGCGGGCGGAGCGGCCGCAGCTCGTAGTCTCAGCGCGAGTTGTTCCGCCTCTTCCGGCGTCTCGCCAGCGGCGTGCCTCATGCGTCGTCCGTTCACGGTGACGTCGCACCAGTAGGTTTCGCCACGTAGGTAGACGTTCTTCGGTAGCTACCTCTTTTGCGTTTTCACTCGCATCTCCCCGCTTGCGCTCGCTTCCTGAATCGGCTTCGCTTGTGTCAATCTGGAGATTTGATGTGCCGCACATCGTGCACATCATTTCTTCACCGATTACAATCACTTGGATGGTCGGGGAGACCTCAAAATCCCCCGGCTTCACGGTCGTGCGGGTTCGAATCCCGCCTCCGGCACCACCGAATCACGCGGTTCAAGAGGCGAGGAGAGTGGGGCATGCGGAAGGTCTCGGGCCGGATTGCGGTGCACGCACTCGTCGCGGTTACGCTGGCGCTGATGCTCTCGAGCGCAGCCTCCGCGGGGTTCCGGGAGTTTTCGGGGAAGGTCATCGAGGTCTCGGACAACAAGATGGTGATCGTCAACCGCCGGAGCGACCAGGTGTCGTTCAGGCGCTCCAGCGCCACGACGGTCACGGGCGTGAAGAAGAGCTGGCAGGCGATCGAAAAGGGCGATTGGGTGAGCGTGTCTTGGAAGATGGTCGACAAGCCCCGGGTCGCCCACAAGGTCGTCGTGATGCCTCCGAAGAAGAAACCACACGAGTAGCGGTACGCAGCCGCGCCTCGCAGGATCCGTTTCGACGGACTCTCGCAGACGCGGCTTGGCTCGGATAGCGTTTGTGTGATGTCCGATTCCCAACCGCCCCTGCGGCCCGAGCAATTCGATCGCTATCGAAGGCACCTCAGCCTGACTGAAATCGGTATCGAAGGGCAGATGCGGCTGCTCGAATCCCGGGTGCTGCTGATCGGCGCTGGTGGTCTGGGCTGCCCGCTCGCCCAATATCTGGCGGCCGCGGGGGTCGGGGTGATCGGCATCATCGACTTCGATCGGGTCGACGCCTCCAACCTCCAGCGGCAGGTCCTCTACACCACCGCGGACATCGGAAGGCCGAAGGTCGAAGTCGCGCGCGAGCGGATCCAAGCCATGAATCCGGATGTCGAGGTTCATACCCACGCGCTGGCGCTGAGCTCCGAAAATGCGCTGGAACTCTTTGCCGACTACGACGTGATCGTGGATGGCACCGACAACTTTCCGACCCGTTATCTCTCGAACGATGCCTGCGTATTGCTCGGCAAACCGAATGTGCATGGTTCGGTGTTTCGCTTCGACGGTCAGGCCACGGTCTTCGACGCGAAGTACGGCCCCTGCTATCGCTGTCTCTACCCCGAGCCGCCGCCGCCGGGCTCGGTGCCGTCCTGTGCGGAGGGCGGCGTGCTCGGCGTGCTCCCGGGCTTGATCGCGCTGATCCAGGCGACGGAGACCGTGAAGATCGTCTCTGGAATCGGCGAGCCACTTTACGGCCGGCTGATTCAATACGACGCACTGCGGATGGAGTTCAACGAATTTCGGCTGAAGAAGGACCCGAAGTGTCCAGTATGTGGCGATCAGCCCACGGTCACGGAGCTGATCGATTACCAAGGCTTCTGCGGCATTACCAACGAAGGCGAGGCTGCAATCGTGGAGCTGTCGGCTGCTGCCGTGCATTCCATGCAGGCGCGCGGCGATGGCTTCCTGCTGCTCGATGTTCGCGAATCCGAAGAGTTCGTGCGCGCGCGGATCGAAGGTTCGAAGCTGATTCCACTGGGCGAACTCGAAGACCGTCTCGCGGAAATCCGAGATTGGAAGGAACGCCCGGTCGTGGTCCACTGTCACCACGGTGGGCGCAGCGCGAAGGCCTGCAAACTGCTCGGCGATGCCGGTTTCATTCGCGTGACGAATTTGACGGGTGGGATCGAAGCGTGGTCGCTGACGGTGGACGCGGACATTCCGCGCTACTGAGCGCGCCGCGCGTGGGGGGATTGTGGGCAAAACGAAGCTACCGGGACCGATCGAGCGCAGGCACCTGATCGAGGGCGAGCTCAGCGCTGCCCAAGCGCTGCGCTACGCCGAGGCCTACCTCGTAGAGGGGCTCGAGGTGGACGCCATCGCGTTTTTCATCAAGGCAGAGGTGACCGAGCCACTCGATGTGCTGCGCGCCCGGTCGATCGAAGCGGGTGACGGCTTTTTGCTCCGGGCGGTGGCGTCGGCGATGGGTGTTCCGCCGAAATCCGAAGAATGGAAAGCGTTGGCTGAAGCGGCGGAGCGCGCTGGCAAGGAGTGCTATGCGGCTGAAGCGCTGCGGCAGGCGGAGCGAAAGGAGATCTGAACGCCGGCATCGCACATCGCCATCGAGCATGCGCGCTCCCACAATCTCAAGAACGTGAATTGCCGCGTTCCCCTGCGTACGCTCACGGCGGGGGTGAACTCATCGCCTGCGACACGCTGAGCGCGGTGGCCTGCTGCGCTCGATCCCTAACGGGGGCCGCTTTGCGCAAGCGATCCTAGTTCGGTTTCGCACGCTTGGCTGGATCGCGCTGTGCCTCGCGGCGCTGGGCGAAGATTCGCTTGTCGTGAAGTTTGCGAAGCTGACGTTCGACTTTGTCGAAGACCGAATCGACTGCGGGCGCGAGTTCGCTGGCTTCGACCTGGGTGGCGACGTCGACCCCTTTGCCGGTCACGTGCCCATTCGCGATGAAACCGCCCCCGTTCGGCGCCACGCTGATTTCGATTTTGGAGACCTCGTGAAATTCATTCCCGAGGTGCTGGCTCTTTTTTTGGATGGATTCCCTTAGCGGTTCGTTTTGCTCGACTTCTTTGAAATGGATGACCACAGAGGGGTTTTTCGCCATCGATCGAATGCTCTCCCGTTGGTTGTAGAGTCACTTCGATCCAACCCAGAGGACCTCGAGCGACCCTCATCGAAAGGGTAACACAGCGTTCCGGAGTTCTTTTCAGCGCCGGGGTGGGCCGTTTGGGAGAGGGGTGTCTTCGAAGCCGGGGTGTGGCGGAAGCGGACGGGAATCGAACCCGCCGAGGCTGTGTTGCCACATCCTCCTACGGATTTGAAGTCCGTGGCCCGCACCAGCGTGACAATCGCTTCCGTGGGAGAGCTTACGCGAAGAGCGCTCCCGGTGCAGCGCAGTCGAAAGGGCTTGGCGGTTCGGCTCGCGGGGCTTGGGTGGTGTGGTCCAGGGATCGGCTCGGTTTTGGATGGCGTTGCCGCGGAGTCGAGGTACTCTCCACCGCGGTGGGGACCTACACGCTCGACGATGTCGCGCGGATTACCGGAGTGTCTCGCGCGCGGCTGAAGTACTGGGAGCGCACTGCGCTGCTGGAGCCCGGCGTTGCTCGTGATTCCGGAAGTTCGCGCCGCCAAGGCAGTGGATTCGAGTTTCGCGACCTCGTCACCGTTCGCTCGGTGCTGTCGCTGCTCGATCGTGGCGTTTCGCTGCGCCGAATCCGCCGCAGCGTCGACGCGTTTCGCAAGCAAATGCCTGACGTCGATCGGCCGCTGAGTTTGCTGCGGCCCTGGCTGGACGGATCGCGGCGCGTCGTGGTTCGGCACAATGGCGTTCTGATCGAGCCCAACGGACAGCTCGTGCTGGAGTTCGGTCCAACCTGGACGGGTTCTCCCGTTGCGCTGTGTGTGCCGGCAACGAACGCTTCGCGCAGGGAATCGGCCGCGAGGTGGTTCGAGCAGGGATGCAAGCTCGATTCGCACCGCAACACCTACGCGGAAGCCATCGAGGCCTACAAACGGGCGATCGAATGCGACCCCGATTGTGCCGACGCGCACTGCAACCTCGGATCGGTCTATTTCAATCAGAATCGACTGGCCAGTTCGCGGGTCTGTTTCAAGCGCGCGCTCGAGATGGACCCCCACCACGTCGAAGCCAATCTGAACCTTGCGACGCTCCTCGAAGAAGAAGGCCGCTACCAGATGGCGCTGAGGCACTACAAAGCCGCGTTGGGCGCGGACCCGATGTTCGCAGACGCCCACGTCAGCCTGGCCCTGGTATACGAAAAGATCGGTTTGCGCCGGAAGGCGCGTGGCCACTGGAGGCGCTACCTCCAATTGGAGCCCTCGGGAACTTGGGTCGAGATTGCTCGCCAGCGGCTTCAAAAGTAGGCGCCGCCCGGTCGATCGTCAGAGCGGCTGGAGGGTGGGCTCGGCTGCGGGCGGATCACGATCACCTGCCGGTCGATCACGTCGTCTTTCAGTACGAGCTCCAGCGTCCAACGCCCAGCGACAGCCACTCTCTCGTCGCCAAAATTCAATACCGAGCCGATCCGGTCGGTGCCACGTCTTTTTACCGGTTTTTCCTGGGAGATTTCGCCCGAAGGCTCGATCCAGCGCACGACGAACCGATCGGCGTATTGCCGGAATTTAGATCCGAGCTGGGCCCACCAGGCGATCCGGGTGACTTGCGTCGAAAACTCCGGTTCGGCCGACTCCGCGGAGGCGGCGATCGCATCGGAGAGTGAAGCGTCCGCAAAACCGGATGCTTTGATGGGCGCGAAGGTGAGTTTGAAGATCTCCCATTCGGATCGCCTTCTCAGTTCGCTGGCCTCGCCGGTACGCAGGGCGGCCTGCTCAAACGCGTAGACGGCCTGCTGCGGTTGCCTGGCTTCTTTAGACGCCATGCCGAGCTTGAAAAAGACCAGCGCGCGTGACCCGTCCAACTGGATCGCGCGACGGTAGTTGGCCACCGCTTCATCGTATCGCTTGCTTTCGTAGAGAAGCTCTCCGATCTGGTAGGGGATCCGGGGGTCCGCCCGCTCGAGCCCATCGATCCGGCCCAGCAAGAGCAGCGCACCGTCACGATCTCCGCGTTTTGCGGCTTCTTTCGCTTGCCGCATCACCTCTTCGATTCGCGGGTCGCTCGATTGCGTGATGCCCTGGCTGAGGCTGGCGCGTCCGGTTTTCAGCAAGAGCGCCAACCGCGCTTGCACCCGCGGCAGCGCGGCGGCGAATTCCGGATCGGGTACCTGCTTGGGATGCAGGGTTTCGGCAGCGGTTTCGATCGCATGAATCCGGTCCTCGGGGAAAGGGTGCGTGGCGAGATAAGGGGGCAGGTAGTCGGGAAACCCGTCTGTGGATCGAAGGATTTTGTCGAGGAAGTGCGTCAGCGCGACCGAGTCATAACCGGCGCGCGTCATCCAGATTGCACCCAGCCGATCGGCTTCCGCTTCGTACTCCCGCGTGAATCCGATTTTGAGTGAGATGTTGACACCCTCGCCCACGGCCGCGAGTCCCGGTTCTTGGGCCGCGACAGCCGCGCCCATGCCGATCGCGCGTGCGGCCAGGCCCGGAAGCGCCGTCTTCGCTTCTCGCCTCGAAAAGTGCCGTGCTTGCACGTGGGCGATTTCGTGACTGAGCACACCCGCGAGTTCGTCGACGCTATCGACTCGCATGAGTGTTTCACTGTGGATGTAGATGTAGCCGCCGGGAAGCGCAAAGGCGTTCAGGCTGCGCGCCTTGATGATCCGAAACCGATAGATGAAGGGTTGGGGCTCGATCAGGCTCGCGAGTTCCTGCCCGAGTTCGTTGAGATAACCCGAAACGATCGGGTCGTAGATGATCTCGACCTGCTTCTGGATCTCGCGATCGGCATCCATGCCGAGCTGACGCAAGTCATCATCGCTGTAGCTCGGAACCACCAGATCCAAGGGTCTAAAAGGGCTGCCGTCACTGTGGCTGCAAGCGGTTGCGAGCGCCAGGGTTGCGAAGGCGGCGATGCTCCAGCGGGTTGCCGTTTCAATCACGGGAATTGGATCACTCATTTCGCTCGCTGACACTCTTGCGGTAGCTGTCCGCGCTGAGGAGCGAGTCGAGCGCCTCCCTGTTGGAGGGTTTGATCTTGATGATCCACCCCTCTCCGTAGCACTCTTCGTTGATGATTTCCGGATGATCGATGAGGGCTTCGTTGATCGCGACGACCTCGCCGGCTACTGGAGCGTTGAGGTCCGACACCGCTTTGACGGATTCGATCACGCCGAATGCCGCGCCCTCGGCAAGCGGATCGCCTACGGTCGGGAGTTCGACGTAAACGATGTCGCCGAGCTGTTGCTGGGCGAAGTCGGTCACGCCCACCGTGATGGTATCGTCCCCGGAAAGAACCCATTCGTCGCCACTCGTGTAATGCAGTTCAGCGGGGATTGTGCACTCCAAGATGTCCTCCAGCTGCTGCTCGGGCTCGGCTAGACGAAGGGTGTATTAACGACACGGGCTCGCAAGGCTCGATCGCGCACGATCACTTGAAATTTGCTGCCCGGTTTGGCCATCTCGGGTGGAACGTACGCCAGACCGATCGACTTGCCGAGGGTTGGGGAGGGCCCACCCGAGGTAACCCTGCCGATGGTTTTTCCCGCGAGTGCCACCGCGCAGCCGGCTCGCGCGACGCCGCGCTCTTCGAGCGCGAAGCCGACCAGCCGGCTCTTGAGGCCCGCGTCTCGATCGCGGGCAATCGCGTCTGCGCCGATGAATCCGCCCCGCTCGAGATCCAAGAAGCGCTCGAGCCCGGCCGCCAGCGGCGAGGTGTCGTCGTCGAGTTCGTGGCCGTACAGGGGAAGCGCGGCCTCGAGTCGAAGCGTGTCGCGGGCGCCCAGCCCTGCGGGCCGCAAGCCAAGCGCTGCCCCTTCGCCGAGCAGGGCCTCGAACAGCTGCGCTAGGTCGCTGCTGCTGAGGTAGATCTCGAAGCCGTCGACCCCGGTGTAACCCGTCCGCGAGACGAAGGCCGGGCAACCCGCGACCTCCATCCGCGCGAACCGGAAGCGGTGCAGCGCAGCCGCCTTGGGCGAGCCCAGCCTGGAGAGAATGGCCTCGCTTGCGGGCCCCTGCAGGGCGAGCAGGCCGGTCTCGTCGCTCGCGTTGCGCACACCGACGGATGATTCGGCATGATCGAGGATCCAACGGTGATCCTTCTCGATGTTCGCGGCGTTTACGCACCAGAAGGCAGACCGCTCGGCGACCCGATAGCAGGTGATGTCGTCGACGACGCCACCGTTCTCGTTGCACAACAGTCCGTACTGGACCCGCCCCGGTTCCAGCCCTGCCAGGTTGCGGCTGAAGAGCCCATCAGCGGTGGCAATGGCAGCGGATCCCTCGAATTCGATCTGGCCCATGTGGGAGACGTCGAAGAGCCCCGCGGCTTCACGGACCGCGCGGTGTTCTTCGCGAATGGACGTGTACTGGACGGGCAGTTCGTAGCCGCCGAATTCGACCATGCGCGCCCCGAGGCGCCGATGGGTGTCGTAGAGGGGGGTTCTCTTCAGCGACGTCATTCGCCCGTGCGGGCGCGGTAGGCGGCCAGGGTATTGCGCAAAAGCATGGTGATCGTCATCGGGCCGACGCCTCGACGATGGGGGGTAACGATGCTCGCGATGCCCATGGCTCCATCGGTATCGACGTCGCCGATCAATTCGCCATCGATATTGCTCACGCCCACGTCGATCACCGCGGCACCCGCCTTGATCCAATCCGCCTTTACCAGGCGGGGAACACCGACGGCCGCCACGAGAATGTCGGCCTGCTGGCAGATTTCGCGGAGATTGCGGGTTTTCGAGTGGCACATCGTCACGGTTGCGTTTCGGCGCTGGAGCATGAGTGAGATGGGTTTGCCCACGATGTTGCTGCGCCCGATCACCACCGCGTGGGCCCCTTCGATCTCGATCCCGTAGTGGTCGAGGATCTCTATGATGCCCAGCGGGGTACAGGCGGCGAGGGTCGGTGTGCCGATCAGGAGCTTTCCCGCCGTGGTCGGGTGTAGAGCATCGACGTCTTTTGCGGGGTCGATCGCAGCGGCGATTTTGTTGGCCGAGATTCCCTCGGGCAGCGGCAGCTGCACGAGAATCCCATCGACCGCGTCGTTGAGATTCAGCTCCTCGATCACCAAGAGCAGATCCTGCTCGGAGGCCGATGCGGGCAGGCGGCGTTCAATCGCATCCATAGCGATCCGACTGCAGGCGCGCTGCTTGCCCATGATGTAAGAAGCGCTCGCGGGATCGTCACCGACCAGAACCACGGCAAGGCACGGTACTCGCTTTCCCGCTGCGGCGTATTGACCGACCTGTTCGGCGAGCTGCTTGCGGATGTCTTGCGCGAGCGCGAGTCCGTCCACGACGATCGTCTGTTGATCCTGATCTGCCATCGGCGTGTTGCCTCCGCGAAAAAAAGGGGCGCCAGTATAACAACCCGTTGCGCTCGAGTGAGGGGTCGACGAAAGGAGCGGGCGCGTTCAGGCCACCGCCTTGCTGCTTTTGCTTTTCCCGGTTGGCTTGCCTTTTCCCTTGGAAGTGTCCGCGTTTTTCGATTCGCTCTTGGATTCCGATTTCGAATCCGCCGAGCTGCTCGTGGCCTTGCCTTCGCCCGAATCGGCTTTGTCGGCTTTGTCGTCTTTTGCGCCGCTTGACGAGTAGAGGTCCGAATACCAGCCGCCGCCCTTGAGGACGAAGGAGGTCTTCGAGATCAATCGTTTGACCTTCCTCGATTTGCAGCGAGGGCAGCTCTTGATCGGATCGTCCGTGATCCGTTGCTCTGCCTCGAATTCGCTCTCGCATTTTTCACATGCGTATTCGTAGATCGGCATTGGACATCTCTTGGCGCTGCTCGGTCTTGAAAGACCGCGCAGCGCGGGTTCATTGCTCCGCTTTGCGGGGGGCTGGTCGATCGGGCTTATCGGGCCCGGGCCGGGAGGCTAATCGGCGCGAGCGGCGCTCGCCAACCCCAGAAGCCGCTCCGCGAGTGGGGGCGATATACGTGAATCCCGAGTGGGGGATACATGAATCCCGAGTGGGGGCGATACGTAGATTCATGGGAGCGCTGCGTGGATTCAGAACGGGAGCGATACGTGGATTTAGCAAGCGACGCCGGATTGACTTCGCGCGGGCCCGAGGCCTGCGCGAATCTCGTTCACGCACCCGGGCCGGTCGAGTCGGGCTTGCCGCTCACGAGAAAGGCGACGCTGCTGGTGAGCAGGGGTTCATCGGGCGGCTCTTTGGCGAGCGCATCCAGCAGCCCGAGGTGGGTGTCGATGGTCGCGCGGACCGATGCCGCGAGTCGGGTGCGGAGCTGTTTCATCTCACGCAGGTCGACCGCCAGCCTCGTGGTACGGCGATGTGCGGCATCGAGGACCTTTTCGGCCTTGACCTCCGCTTCCCCGATCAGGATCTCGGCCTCCTTGACCGCCGTCCGCTTCAGGTCTTCGCTGAGCTTTTGTGCGGTGATCAGAGTCTCTTGCAAAATCAGCTCGTTGGATGCCAACCTTTCAACTTGGGCCTCAAGTCGAATCAGCTGCTCTCGAAGCACCTGGGCTTCTCGGAGCAGTTCTTCGTAGTCATCGGAGACCATCTTCAAGAACGTGTCGACTTCGCCGCGCGCGTAGCCTCCGACCCTGCGCGGAAAGGTGTGGTTTCGGATGTCGAGCGGTGTGATTCGCAAGGTTGCCTCCAATCCCGCCTTCGTACTGCGGCAGGGGATCGACCGAACTGCCCGGAATCTTTAGCGCCCTGCGAACTCGAGGGGGTGGATTCAGGAGGTTTGTCCGAGCTCTGCGGAGCGGCGCGTGGCAGCCGCAACGGCCCGCGCGAGGGTTTCCCGCAACTCGCCCTGCTCGAGCTCAGCGAGGCCGGCGAGCGTGGTTCCGCCGGGCGATGACACCTGCTCGCGGAGCTGCGCCGGGCTGCTGTCGCCATCCAACGCGAGCTTCGCGGCCCCGTAGACGGTCTGGATGGCCAGCTGCTCGGCGGCTTCGCGCGGCAGGCCGACGCCCTCGCCGGCATCGATCAACGCCTCCAGGAAGAGGAACACGTAGGCGGGGCCGCTGCCCGACAGACCCGTTACCGCGTCGAGTAGATTTTCTGTGTCGGTCTCCCAGACGAACCCCACGCTTTCGAAGAGCAGTCTCGCGTCGCTCCGGTCCGAAGCATCGGTTTGGGCGTTGCCGCAGATCGCGGTGGCGCCCGCGCGAACCAACGCGGGCGTGTTGGGCATCGCTCGAACGATCCGCGCTTTTGCGGGAAGCCCCGCCTCGAGGGACTCCAGCCGGACGCCGGCCGCGATCGAAATCCACAGCGGGCGCGTCAGGTCGAGATCCTCCGCGCGCAGCGCTGTCAACGCCGTCGGGACGACGTCGGGCTTGACGGCGAGCACGACCAGATCGCTGCCGCGAACCGCCTGCGCATAGTCGGCCTCGGCGGCCACGCCGAGCCGATCGCGGAGCTGCGCGCAGCGCTCGGGCAGGGGCTCTGCGATCTGGATCTGGGTCGCAGAGACGCCGCCCGCAATGAGTCCACCGGCCAGCGCTTCCGCCATTGCGCCTCCACCGATGAAGCCAATTCGTCGGTCCGCCAAGCTCATGATTCACTCCGGGGGCCGAAGATCGCCGTCCCCACCCGCACGATCGTGGTTCCCTCTTCGATGGCGATTTCGAAGTCGCCGGTCATTCCCATCGAGAGTTCAGATAGGTGTTTCCCGCCCGGTTCGCCACGCAGTTCGTCGCGCAACACGCGAAGCTTCGCGAAGGCCGCTCGGCTGTCCTCGGGATCCTCCGTGGCTTCAGGTACCGCCATCAATCCAACGACCCGCAATCGGGGCCAGCGCGTGCTGGCCTCGAGGAGCTTGGGAAGAGCGCCGGGCTCGACGCCGCCCTTCTGGGACTCAGCGCTGAGGTTGACCTGGAGGAGCGCGTCGAGTCGGCGGTCCTCCTGTACGGCGCGGCGCTCGAGCTCCGTTCCGAGTGGCTCGCGGTCGACGCTCGTGATCACATCGAAGAGGCGCACGACTTCTCGGGCCTTGTTGCGCTGGAGCTGCCCGACGAAATGCCAACGCGGCGCGGCCAGTCCCGCACTTCGGAGTTCGGCGTTTACGGCCGGAATTTTTGCACCTGCCTCCTGGACGTAGTTTTCGGCCAGATCGCGCAGCCCCGCGCGCACTGCGGCCACGATCAGCTCGGGGCGCTTTCGTTTGGCCACACCGACCAGCGTGATCTCTTCGGGTTTGCGACCGACCCGCGAAGCGGCAGCCGCCATGCGCTCGCGCACAGACGCTAGCCGGCGTTCGATCTCGTGGCCGGACGTCACGTGGGCGCCCCCTGTTCGGTTTCGCCAAGCTGCTGGGCGGCCTCGCCGAGCAGCTCGACGGTTTCATCGAGGGGGAGGCCGATCACGTTCGTCTCGCTGCCGTGGAGTCGGGTCACGAAAGACCGCGCGCCTCCCTGCACCGCG
>JACZVU010000076.1 GCA_022572485.1 Myxococcales bacterium | reverse complement strand
GGTCGCCGACCGATCGCGTATCTCGAAGTCGCCGGGTTGGGCGCCAATATCGAGTACTACGTGGCGAGCGCGGCTGACGAAGTCCAGATCGCTCCCGCCGGTTTCGGTGGCGTCGTCGGTCTCGCGGGCGAGTATTTCTTTCTCGGTCAGATGTGGAAGAAATTTGGAATCGAATTTGATGTTGCACGCGCGGGTCGATACAAGAGTGCCGTTGAGACGCTGACTGGCGACGAGATGTCGGACGCCTATCGCGAGGCTGCCAACTCTCTCCTCGATTCCATCAACCACCAATTCATTTCCGGAATTGCGGAAAGTCGAGGGATGACCTCCGCGGCTGTACGAGCCGTCATTGACCGTGCGCCGATGACGCCTCCGGAGATGGTCAAGCACAATCTCGTCGACCAGATCGCGTTCTTCGACGAACTCCTCGCATCATTCGATGGGCCAATCGTAGATGCGATCGACTACGCGCAGATCGATCCCGCGAGCCTGGGATTCGATCCCGTCGCTCGGTTCGCGTTGGTCTATGGAAGCGGCAATGTCGTTGTCGGCAGGGGGAGGACGGGTTCCAGGGGAAACCCCATAATGGCATCGGACACCGTGGCGGGTGCTCTCGAAGCGGCAGCCGACGACCCCAATATCGACGCAATCATCTTTCGAATCGACAGTCCCGGCGGATCGGTGCTCGCAGCGGACATCATCTGGAGAGCCCTGGAAGTTGCGAAGCAGAGTGAGAAACCGCTGATTGCTTCGTTTTCAAACGTCGCGGCGTCGGGCGGCTACTACGTCGCTGCTGGTGCGGACGCGATCCTCGCTCCACCCGGTAGCGTGACGGGTTCGATTGGAGTCTACGCGCTCAGACCGGTGTTGAAGGGACTTCTCGACAAGCTCGATATCAACGTGGAAAGCATGACGCGAGGGGCGCACGCGGATCTCCTGATTATCTCGCAACCGCTATCACCAGAGACCGCTGCGATCATGGATCGCGAGGTCGAAGCGATCTATCGGCTCTTCGTTGAACGGGTCGCTGCCGGGCGCAAGCTCGATTTTCAGAAGGTCGACGAGGTGGCTCAGGGGCGAATTTGGACGGGAGAGCAGGCCTTGGAGCATGGCCTGATTGACGAACTCGGCGGCCTGAGCGAAGCGGTCTTGCGTGCCAAGCGGGCGCTCGGCCTCGATGCGGACGCGGATGTCGCGCTGGTTCCCTATCCCAAGGTCGGTTCGCTCGCCGAACAGCTGACCGATACGCTGAGGCGAATATCCCTGGAAGTCATACCGGATTCGCCGCTGAAGGGCCTTGCCGGGCGGGTGCAGGCCTGGATCGAAGCGGTTCCGGCGGGAGAGCCGGCGCTGGTTCCGCCATTCGTGTTCGACATCCGGTAGCGTCGAGCCGGAAAGAGAGGTTTCGTCGTGCGACTTGAAAAGAAGTTTGATGTCGACCGACCACCGGACTTCACTTTCCGCATTGCGACCCGAGACGAAACCCTCATGAGCCTATTCGCCGATGCAAAGACCGAGATCGTAGAGCGTGAATGCAATCGGCGAACCACCCGAACGCACTATCACGCACTCGGGAGGGAGGGTGTCGCGACGTTTCACTTTCACTTTCTTCCCGATGACCGGATATCCTTCGAGAAGGTTTGCGATGGAAGGGTGTGGCAAGAACTCTCGGGAGCCGTTCTGTTTGCAAAGCGAGGCAATGGGACACAGGTGACGCTGGAGATGGTTGGCCGGACGAAGGCGCTCGTTCCCGAGTTTGCGATTCGCGTGCCGATGCGAGATCAGATCGAGCAAATGGCGTCATCACTGAAAGCGTGCATAGACGCCGCCGAAGTTTCCGAATCCGATTAGCGGGTCGCGCTGATCGCAGCAGCCCTCTGCTTGAACGCAGGTTTTAAATGGCCACTTTAATCGCCGAGGATGGCGTCGGTCTCTACGCGGAGTCTCACGGTTCCGGGATTCCTGTGATCTTCTCGAACGGGCTGTGCACGACCTGCGAGAACTTTCGTCCGCAAGTCGAGACTTTTGTAGATGCCGGCGCGCAGCTGATCCTCTGGGATTATCGAGGACACGGTCGTTCTGAATCTCCCGATGATCCCGCCGCCTACACGTTCGATCGCGTCCTGGGCGACCTCGGCCATGTGCTCGATTGGGCGGCGCCTGGTAGGCGGGCCGTGCTGGGAGGAATCTCCTTCGGGGGATTGGCGTCGTTGCACTTCGCGCGCAGAAGCCCCGAGCGGGTACGCGGCCTGATCCTGGCCTCTACCGGGCCGGGCTTCAAGAATTCAGAGGCCCGAGCGCGTTGGTCGGAGTTGAGCGAGAAGTCGGCGTCGCTGATCGAAAACGAAGGATCGTCCGCCTTCGTGAAGAGCCGAGCCGCTCCTACCTTGGTCGGCCTCCGCCCGGAACTACCGGCCGCCCAGGCTGCGGCCCGTGCGATCGCCTGTCAGGATCCCGTCGGTCTCGTGCATTTCCATCGGCAGATCGCCGCCCCTGTGGCGTCGATCATCGATGAACTCTCCGAGATCGATTGCCCTGCGCTGGTCGTTGTGGGAGAAAAGGACAGTGCTTTTTTGCGTGCCGCCGATGTTATGACAGCCCGCTTGCCTCGGGTGGAGCGCGAGACGATTCCGGGAGCGGGTCACATGGTAAACATCGACGAGAGCGAGACATTCAACGCAATTGCCCTGCGGTTTCTCGGGAAGGTTGCCACCGAAACCCCCGAATGAATCCATCATTCGTTCGCGGTGTGGGCTTCCATCTTCTGGAGTGTCTTTAAACCGCCCGGAACGTGAAACGCCTGCAGGCCTTCTTTGCGCATGAATTCGGCGAGGTGTGCGCTCTTGATTCCAATCTCACAGTAGAGCACGTAGGTTTTGTTGCGGTCGAAGTTCGCATAGGTCTTGAGGGCTCGGGCGAAATCCAGGTGCAGCGCGTCGGGCCAATGCCAACCCTGATATTCCGGCTTCGAGCGCAGGTCGATCACCGTGGCACCTTCCGGAATGCGCTTCACCTCGAGGTCGGGAATCTCCAGCGTTTCCAGATCGAGTTCGCGGAGTTTGAAAATTTTTCGCGTCGCCACCGCGGCCTCGACGATCGACAGATCAATCTTGGCTTCCTCTGCCTCGATGGCTTCCAGGGTCGCCGCGGTCGAAGGGCGGGTGGGCACCATCGCGCAGTATTCACGCACGATTCTGGACAGATCGTAGGTGCCAATGAGGCGAGCGGTGTTGATGATCTCTTCTTTATTGGAGCCGATCAGCGGGCGCAAGATCGTTTCGGCCGTAGCCCGCGAGATCACTGCGAGATTGGGCAGTGTCTGGGAGGACACCTGGCCCACCGCCTCTCCCGTGATGATCGCCGACGCGCAGCGCTCGCGAAGCAGAATCTCGGCAGCGCGCACCATCAGGCGCTTCAAAAGCACCTGCCAATAGCGCGCTCGGGTTCGCGCTCGCAGTTCTTCGGTCACGATCCCGAAGTCGATTGCGTGAAGGCGCGGTTGGTCGCCGTAGGACCAGCGATCGGCAAGCACCTTGGCGACCCGAAGGACGCCCTGCTGGTGGGTTTCGCCGCCGAGGTTGCAGAACGCGTAATCGATCCGAACGCCGCGCCTCAACAGCTGCCAGGCCGCGACCGCAGAATCGAAGCCACCCGATAGCAACGCGATTGCGCGTCCACTCGCTCCGAGTGGAATCCCGCCGTGGCAGGCAAGGCGCTCGGGAAAGAAGTAGGCGTCGCTCCCGATCAATTCGATGGATACTGTTTCTTCGGGGTTGCTCAGATCGACTCCTGCTGAGCCCGCGAGCAGGCGGGTTCCCAGTGCGCGCTCGATGTCCGACGGAAGCAGGGCGATCTTCGAGCGATCTCCGACCCTGCGCGCCCGGACCGCAAAGCGCTTGCCGGCCACGCGCTTTGCGAACAATGTTTCGCCGGCGTCGACGAGTCGTTCGATGCTGTCCGCGGGGTGCCGTTCGACCAGGGAGATCGACTGGATGCCGAAGACCCGGGTCAGGACCGATGCACAGGCCGCGTTGGGTAGCTCGACGAAAATCCGGTTATGGGTGTCGCGAATGCGAGGCTCGATACCCTCTGAGAGGAGGGCGTTTCGCAGGTTCGCGACCAACCGTTGGACGAATTGCGAGCGCGTTGCGCGCGCCTTGGTCCCGATGTCTCCCGAAAAACGGAGGAGCACCAGTTGGAGGTTCGGGGGAGCCGCCACGGCCGATCAGTTGCAAAAGCGGTAGAAGAAGCCGCCAATCAGAAGCAGAATCCACATCGCAATCTTTGGCGCGACGGATCCGATCGAAGCGGGTAGCTCTTCTCTTTCCTCGTCCGCTTCGGTGATTTCCGCCCCGATGAGGGTCGCCAATGCCGCCCGCTGCGGGTTCTGCGTGCGGGAGAGCCGCATGCCGCAGTGAATGCAGCGCGGGGTCCCGACCGGAGCGGTGACATTACACTGATAACAGTAGATCTCGTAGATATCCTGGGGGCCGGGGGCTCGCATTGAGGTGATGGTATCGAATCTGCCTCCGAATTCCGGCGCGCTCGATCGACCCGGGGTGGTGCGCCCGTCTTGCGGTCGCCTGAGCCGAGCCGCCGAGCTCGTGTAAGGGCGTAAAGGGGGGCCTTCGCAATGCCGATCCATGCATCCGAGATGCGGGATACCTCGTTGCTACAGCTCGCCTTCGATGGGCATCAGAGACGCTATCGGGTGCAGCTCCTTGTGAATCCGAAGCTTTGCGAGCGTGGCATTGCCCACGGTGATCCCGCGAATCCGAGTGTCGTCGAATGGGCGCTGATCCGCTGGGCACTGGCCGCCGAGATTGGCGAGCCCGAGGGTGTTCGAACCATCATCTTCGACCTCGTGGTGGAGCGGGTTTCCGGGCCGGATGGCAGCGCGTTCGAGGTCCGCAGACTCGATGCGGAACCCGGTGAGGAGGCGATGAAATGGGCCTCGACGATCGAACGGGCGCTCGCGCCCGCACTTTCTGCCCCATCGATCAAGAGCCTCGCCGCTGAGGGCACTCCGAGTTGCCGGTACCAGAACCTCGAAGAGTTCGAATCCGCCGCCCTCGAATCCCTCGACTCGTGACCTCTGAGGAGCAAGCCCGCAGAATGGGGGCTCGCGACGATGCAAGGAAAGTCGAAGGCTTTCCCAGCGAGCCGCGCGCGACCGGCTGCGTTTCGCGGAACATTGCGGAGATCACGCCCTCTGATTCGCCGGACGTGTAGGCGCCCGCGGTTGGATCACACCGCCGAAAATTGCTATTCAAGAGTGTCCGCTTCCAATCCGCCTGGTCGCACCTCGGCGGAGCCGGGTTCGAGGAGAAGAAGCCAGTGCGTAGAAACCCGCGCTGCCGTGTCGCGGTCCTCGGCGCCACCGGCGTCGCCGGACAGCAATTTCTCGTTTCCCTCGACCAGCACCCGTGGTTCGAGGTCGTTGCGCTCGCGGCCAGCGAGCGCAGCGCCGGCAAGCCCTATATCGATGCGATCACGTCGCCCGACGGTCATGTGGGTTGGGCGTGCGAGGAAGAGTTGCCGCAGTCGTTTTCTCAGGTGACGGTGGTCGATGCCGCAGAGCTGGACCTCGACGGGGTCGACCTGGTTTTTTCGGCCGTCGAAAGTGGCGCAGCCCGAGCCCTGGAGGAGAAATTTGCTCCACACGTACCAGTGGTGTCGACCTCGTCGGCCTTCCGATACGAGGACGATGTTCCGGTCATCGTGCCAGGCGTCAACTGCGATCACGCGATCTTGATCAAACGTCAGCAGCGAGAGCGAGGCTGGAAGGGCTTCGTGACGCCGATTCCCAACTGTACCACGACCGGGCTGGTGGTGGCGCTCGCGCCGCTCGCTCGGACCTTCGGGCTACGCAGCGCGATCGTCACCTCGATGCAGGCGCTCTCCGGCGCGGGGCGCAGCCCCGGGGTCGCTGCGATGGACGTCCTCGACAACATCCTGCCCTACATCCCGAAAGAAGAAGAGAAAGTGCAGACCGAAACCTCGAAAATTCTCGGGACGCTCGAAGGGGATCGGATCGTCCCGCTCGACATCCCGGTTTCGGCAACCTGCACCCGAGTCAATGTCCGGGATGGCCACACGCTCTGCGTGACCGCGAGCCTGGGCCGGCCGGCTGAATTGGACGAAGTTGCGGACGCGCTGCGAGCTTTCGGCCGGGAGTTCGTGGAGCTGGGGCTTCCCTCCACCCCCCCGGAGATCATTCGGGTGACCGATGAGCCGGATCGGCCACAGCCGCGGATCGACCGTGCGCTGAACGGTGGCATGACGACCGTGGTCGGTCGAATCCGCAAAGATTCGGTGCTGGAAAATGGGGTGAAGTGGGTCCTCCTGTCTCACAACACCAAGCTTGGTGCCGCAAAGGGAGCGCTTTCCGTCGCGGAGTATCTGCTCCACATGGGTCTGATCTAGGAGTCGGCGGCCGATTCTCAAGGTCGCGATCGGCCTGGCCGATTCCCCAACATTCTGTTCGAGGCTTGCGGGCGTCGAATTATTCCCCAAACTCCCGTTTGGAGAGCTTTACGAGATTGGGCTCCAGACTTTTCCGGTGCGCTGCTATTTTGAAAGTAGAGCCGTTGGAGGGTTTGCGCCCGAGTAAGCAACTTCAGTCCACGTAGGCGTTGGCGCTGGGGTTGCGGACAACGCTCAGATTCCGAAGGAGGAAGGCGATGAGGTGGCGATTTGGCGCGATCGTGATCGTGATCGGGGCGATTGCCCTTGGATCTGCGGGCTGCGCATCGAAACTCACGGGGAGCGCTGACGATGCAAGTGCTCAGGGTACTGGAACGGGAAGCGAGTTCGATGACGGTTCACTCGGAGCGGGATCGTCAGTCTCGACGTCGACCATTGGAGATCTCGACTCCGTTTATTTCGACTACGACAAGAGTGCGATTCGAAGCGAGAGTGCTGGAGTGCTGCGCGGAAACGCGAGAATCATCAAGGTGAATGCGGATTGGGGCCGGATCACCATCGAGGGAAACACCGACGAGCGTGGTAGCGAAGAGTACAATCTCGCGCTTGGTGAGCGCCGCGCGATGGCGGTGAAGCGATATCTGATCGATCTCGGCGTTCCCAGTTCGCGCTTGCAAATCGTGAGCTTTGGCGAGGCGAAGCCCGCGGTCCCCGGCCACGACGAATCTGCTTACCGCTACAACCGGCGTTCGGACTTCAGCAACTAGAGAGGATCGCGGAATAGGGTTACACCGATCCTCGTCGGAAACGGGTGTCGCGGTATTCTGCGGGACTCTCTAGCGGGCGAATCTTTTGGATTCGCGTGCGGCGTCGCGCGATCCCATTTTGGGATCGCGCTCCTAGGCGAGCCTCCAGGTCCAGTCTCGAGCATGCCGGCGGCGTGCGACGGGTACGCTGCCGGTGTTTGTCTGGAGCTCCAAAAACAGGGTAGACCCCGCGGTGCGCGGACGAGGAGCGGGTTATCGTCGGTGAAATGAGTGGATTCACCGAATGGGATCCCGAGCTGCTTTCGCCGCTGCTCGTGGCGACGCGGTCCGCAGCGGAGCTCGGAATCGATGTGGACTCGTTGTCGCGTTTTGTCGACGCAACGGGGCCACTCGCGATTGTCGATCTCGAGACGACGGGTCTTTCCGGCGATCCCGCGGCGGAAATCCTGGAGTTCGGCGCCGTACTCGTCGAACCCGGCGCGCGATCGATCACGACGGTCGAAAGCCTGGTTCGGCCGCAGCGCCCCCTGCCGCTCGCCATCTCACATCTAACAGGCCTTACCGACGCGGATGTGGCAGCCGCGCCAACGATCGACGAGATCTCGAAGCGGATCGAGCGGGTACTCGACGGGCGGACGATCATCGCCCACAACGCGGATTTCGAGCGCTCCTTCTTGAGTCGCTTCGTCTCGACTGCGTTGAGCGAATACCGCTATCTCGACACCCAGGATTTTCTCGCGATCTCGCATCCGGATTCCGCTGATTTGCGGCTCGAGACGTTTACGCGGGCAATGTTGCATCGCGAAGAGCACCATCGGGCATTGAGTGATGCGCTCGATACGATGCGCGTGATGTCGGCTGCGGCCGCGGGCGCTCGCGCAGGAGAGCGCCGCTATGCGGTCGCGAGGAGCGCTCTCGAGAGCTACGCGCCCGAATCGCCGTGGCTGCTGCTGTTCTGTGGTGATGTGAAATTTTCCGTGGAAGAACCCCACAGTCAATTCGCAGAGATCATGCCCACCTCCGAGAAACCTGTTCCCTTCGATGAAGATGCGATCGTCGCGGCCCTGTCGAATGTCGATCGCGGCCGGCGATATTTTCCGAACTTTCGGGTGCGCGAACAGCAACTCGAACTCGCGCGATACTTCGTGCGCAATCTGGACACAGGCGGCCGGATGTTGATCGAAGGTGGAACCGGGGTTGGAAAATCACTCGCCTATCTAGCGGCGGCGATCCCTTTTGTGATGGAGCGCGCCGCGGGTGGCGTTCGCGATCCGGTCGTGATCTCGACACGCACCAAGCTGCTGCAGGATCAGTTACTCACCAAGGACATCCCCGCAGCCGCAGCGATGTTCGGCTACCCGGACCTCGCGGCCTTGTCGATCAAGGGCCGCGCAAACTACATCTGCGCGCGCCGCGTTGCTGTGGTTCTCGCCGAAGGCCGCGAGCCGCAAGTGTTTGCTACGGATCGCCTTGCCTACGCGGCGTTGGCTGCGTGTGCGGGGATCCGCCGACAGGGCGAGGTGGGGACCCTGTCCGCGGGTTTGCACCATCGCTTTCGGCCGCTTCGAGATCTGCTGCGCCGTTCGGTGACGACACGCGCCGAGCAATGCACCCGCGAACAGTGCGCGATGGAGCGCAGTTGTCCGTTTGGACAGCGACGGGCCGCGCTCGCGAAAGCCCATCTCGTGGTTGCCAACCACGACCTGTTGCTGCGTTGGCCACCCGACTATCCGACCTTTGGTGACGCGATCATCGACGAGGCCCAGGAACTCGCCGGAGTCGTCGATGAGGTCTACGCGCTCGAGGTGAAGCCGCTCGAAGTCCTCGAAGAGATCGACGACCTCTTCGGCCGGCCATCCGATGGGAGGCGCGGCGCCGGACTGCTCGGCCGTTCGAGCGTTCGCGAGATGGAAGGTGACGTTCGCGCCTGGCGGCGCGGGATCCAGCAGGATTTCGTTGCGCTGGGGCGTTGCCTCGCCGATCGGGCGAGCGAATTCGGCGAAGTGCAGTTGCCCGCCTATCCGGATCGCGTTTTCCCGCAGGCCGCAGAACTCGCGCAAATGCTTGCCGAGCGCCTGGTTGCGGCCGCTGATACCGCCGATCGCCTGGCGCAATCTCGTGGGCTCGAAGAAGACGATCTGTTGGTGATCGAGCGCATCACGGCCGAATTGCGCACGGCAGCAGACGCCTTGCGGGGCGCATTTTCGGGCATGGATGGCGATGCGGTTGCGGCCTTCGAGCGACTCGAACCGCCTTTCGATCGCTGGCGTCTCGTGGTGCGCGCGGTTTCTCCTGCGGATGCTTTTCACCAGCGCTTTGCGGAGCGGCTAGAGACCCTCGCCTGTGTCTCCGCAAGCCTCTTCGTCGATGACGATCCCTTCGCAGCGCTCGGAGAGTTGGAGCTCGAACGGCACGGAGAACCACCCGTGACCCGTGTCTCTGTCGAGAGTCCTTTCCCTTATTCGAAACACATGCGTGTCGTCGCTCTGCAGAGTGAAGGAGATCTGGTGAAAGAGACGACCGAGGTGCTCGCCGATCTCGCACGCTTGCTTGGTGGGCGCACGCTTGCATTGTTTACGAGTCTGCGGAGAATGCGCGACGTCAGTGACCTACTATCCGAGCGGCTCCGCGGTGAGGGTTACGAGATCTTGATGCCCCGCCGCGCGTTGGATGATCCCGCTGCTCTGATCGAGCGTTTTACGCGAGCCGGCGGCGGGATGATCCTGTTGGGTGCCCGCTCGTTCTGGCAGGGGCTCGATATTCTCGGCCCCGCGTTGCAGGCCGTCGTGATCGAAAAGCTTCCTTTCGAAGTTCCGACGGAATTGCGCAAGCGACGCGAGACCCGGCTTCGCGAAGCCGGCGAAGACGCATTTGGGCGCTATACGATGGGAAAGATGCTGTTGAACCTGAAGCAGATGTCTGGGCGCCTGATCCGGTCCGAGGAAGACCGCGGTCTGATCGTGATCGTTGAGGGACGCACCGACAAGGGCTATTTCCGCCGATTGCAGGAGGCTTTTCCGCCCGACATTCCCGTGAAGATCGCCCGGCGAGAAGATTTCCCGAGCCTGATCGCCGAGGTCGGCATCGAGATCAAGCCGCGCACTACCCTGCGAAGCCAAGACCTGGAGGAGCGTTGATGCCTATCTCGGGAGTATCAAAATGACGGTTGATGGAATCCAAGAATCGGGTGGAACCCGGGTCGCGCTCATAACGGGCGGAGGTACGGGCATCGGTGCCGCTTGTTGCCGCGCGCTCGCCGCCGAAGGCTTCCGGGTTGGAGTTCACTATCGCTCGAGCGAGGAGGCGGCCCTCAAGCTCGTCGCCGAGTTGAAAGATTCTTTCGCGGTGCGCGCCGATTTGAATTCCGAGGACGACATCGATGCGCTTGTCAAAGACCTCAAAGAGAAAGCCGGCCGGGTCGACGTCCTGGTCAACAATGCCGGTTACAACATCAACGCGCCGATGCTCTCGATGAAGCTCGTTGATTACGACGCCGTGGCTGGCATGGCGCGCGGCACCTGGTACCTCACGAAGTTGCTGTTGCGCCGCTTCATGCTCCGGAAGGGTTCGGGGCGGATCATCAACGTCAGCAGCGTAGTGGGGCATACCGGTAACCCGGGCCAAATTCCCTACACGATGATCAAGGCCGGCCTGGATGCTTTCAGCAAATCGCTCGCACAGGAACTTGCCGGCCGGGACATCTTGGTCAACTCGGTCGCGCCCGGCTTCATCGACACCGACATGACGCAGGAACTCCCTGAAGAAATTCGTGGAAGCATACTCGCCCGGATTCCCCAGGGCCGAATGGGCCGCGCTGATGAGATCGCCGATGTCGTGGCTTTCCTCGCGACGCGAGCGAGCTACATCAACGGAACGGTGATCCACGTCAACGGCGGAATGTTCGGCGGCTAGCACGGGCAGGGCCGTTGCCTGGTGAAAAGGCTCCACACCCCGCAACGCAGCCCCCGCCAGCGCAGTCTGGAACATGCTCCCGCGTACGCGCGTTGGCGCACTCGACGTGAACGCGGGAACCCAGCGAGCCATCCGAGGCCCTGCAGTACGCTGCGTAGAATTCGGCCGGCGCGTGCGGCGTGGTGTAACCCGTCAGGGGAAGTCGGACCTTCTCGTAGCCTAAGTACTCTGGCCCGTAAGTTAGATGACGTATTTTTTCGGCACCCGTTATGCAGCCAGGCGGTGGTCTTGCGCGCCATCGTCGAGCTTGGAGAGCAGGCGGCGTAGATCGCGGCGGGTGAACTTCCACGCGAACGGCTTCGCGATCTGTTCGGAGTGCTCCTGGAAGCCCAGGAGGCGGTCTTCGAGTTCCGCGAGCGACGGGAAGCCGTTGGCAGTCAGGGCCTTTCTCTGCACGACGGAGAAGTAGATCTCCACCTGGTTGAGCCGACATCTGGACCTGCGATCGCGTCCGCCGGCTGATCTGGCGTGAGTTCCGTGTGCGCTATCACCGCGACCATGTGGGCCGCCTGCTCCATCAGCTCGGCTTCAGCGTCCAGAAGCCCGAACGACGCGC
>JACZVU010000075.1 GCA_022572485.1 Myxococcales bacterium | reverse complement strand
GCGTATTCGAGGCGAGACATGGAGGCAAACCTCAAATCGAACGGGATCGATTTCGAGCAGATCCCGAAGGTTATTCAGTTCAACAAGCGGGATCTACCCGACGTCAAACCGCTTCAGGAGATCAAGGATGCCTGGGGAGAGTTGCCGACCTTTCCCGCGATCGCACTACGGGGTGAGGGCGTGTTGGAAACCTTCCGCGAACTCCTGTCTGGCCTCTATCGAACCATCGATTCCAAGCACGCATTTGGCACGAATTTCGGCATCTCCGAGCAAGAGTTTCTCAAGGGCGTCTTCGCGAACATTCAAAAACCCTGATCGGCTCGGGCGCACCCTCGCACGAACCCTAGATCCAGCCTCGGATCGCGCGCTGCATTTGACACCGGAAAGGGCTGCTGATAGCGTTAGTTGCCACCTAACCGCGATTCCGCACGCATCTCGGAGTCGCAGTGGTCCGTTCAGGAGCCTCTCCGGCCATGCCGAAAGCCCGCCCGAAACTCGGCCTCGAGTTCAATCCGGAAAGCATCCGGAAGGCGATTGCTTCCGTCGAAGCCGCCATAGCGGACATCCGCGACGGCAAGATGGTCATCCTCGTCGACGATGCCGATCGGGAGAACGAGGGAGACCTCTGCATCGCGGCTGAAAAAGTGACCCCGGAAGCGATCAATTTCATGGCGAAGTTCGGCCGGGGGTTGATCTGCCTCTCGCTCACTGAAGAGACGCTCCAGCGGCTGCATCTATCGATGATGGTTCCGGACCACGAAAATACCTCGGGCTTCGGGACCGCTTTCACGATCTCGATCGAGGCGCGCCACGGTGTTACGACGGGCATTTCGGCAGCGGACCGAGCGACGACGGTGCATGCCGCAATTGCCGATAACGCGAAGCCCAGCGACCTCGCGCGCCCGGGACACGTATTTCCGCTGCGTGCCCGCGAGGGTGGCGTCTTGCGACGAGCGGGGCAGACCGAGGGCTCGCTGGATCTCGCTCGGCTCGCGGGCCTCAAGCCCGCCGGCGTCATTTGCGAGGTCATGAACGACGACGGCTCGATGGCCCGCATGAGCGATCTAATCGAATTCAACCGCGAACACGGCATCAAGATCGTCTCGATTGCCGACTTGATCCAATATCGGCTGCGCACGGAAAAGCTCGTCTGGCGCGCTGCGGAAGCCAGCATGCCGCTTGGCATTGCGGGTGATTTTCGGGCGATCGTCTACGAAAACGCCATCGACCACGTCGACCATCTCGCGTTGGTGAAAGGCGAGATCGACCCCAATGAAGCGATTCTCGTCCGGGTTCACAGCGAATGCCTGACCGGCGATGCTTTCGGTTCGCTGCGCTGTGACTGCGGCGAACAGCTAGACGCCGCACTCAAGATGATCGAAGCCGAAGGCGCCGGAGTGCTGCTCTATATGCGCCAAGAAGGTCGTGGAATCGGACTCAAGAACAAAATCAAGGCGTACGGGCTTCAGGACAGCGAAGGCTTGGACACGGTGGAGGCCAACGAGCGCCTCGGGTTTCCCGCAGACCTGCGCGACTACGGAGTAGGGGCTCAGATTTTGACCGACCTCGGTATTCACAAGATGCGCATGATCACCAACAACCCCGGCAAGCGCGCTGGAATCGCAGGCTACGGCCTTTCGATCGTCGAACGCGTGCCGCTCGAGATCGTTCCCAACGAAAAGAACCTTGAATACCTTCGGACCAAGAAGGAAAAACTCGGACACGTTTTGCACTTGATGAGTTAGTCGACTGTCAAGTGTTCCGAGCCCGAGTCGAGCCGGATCGGATCGAGAATGGGTACATGGTTGTTTGATTCCGTCGAATCCGTCCAGCAAGAACTCGCAGCCCTGGACTACATCTGCGACCTCAACATCGCGACGGTTGTGTTCCTCGCGCAGCGACTCGAAAAACCCGTGTTGGTCGAAGGGCCAGCGGGTGTCGGCAAGACCGAACTCGCGAAGGTGGTCGCGACCGCAACCCGCAGCCAACTCATCCGGCTGCAGTGCTACGAAGGCCTCGACGAGGCCAAAGCTCTCTACGAGTGGGAATACTCGAAGCAACTGCTCTACACCCAGATCCTGAAGGAGCGTTTCTCGGATCTCATGAGCGGTGCGAAGACGGTGAGCGAAGCGGCCCAACGCGTGGGGGAAGAAGACAGCGTATTCTTCTCTGAGAACTTTCTGGTTTCACGCCCGCTTCTGAGCGCGATCACGGCGGACACGCCGACGTTGCTGCTCATCGATGAGGTCGACAAGGGAGACCCGGAATTCGAAGCGCTTCTGCTCGAAGTGCTTTCGGACTTCCAGGTCACGGTGCCGGAGATCGGGACGATCCGGGCCAAGAAGCGCCCGTTGGTATTCTTGACTTCGAACAACAGCCGCGAGATGAGTGATGCCCTCAAGCGCCGCTGCCTTCACCTCTTCATCGACTTCCCGAGCGAAGCGCTCGAAATCCGGATTCTGGAGGCCAAGGTTCCCGAAGTGGGGAAAAAACTCAGCGCAGACCTGGTGCAAATGATGCAGGCGCTGCGAAAATTGGATCTGAAGAAGGCACCATCGATCAGCGAGACCCTCGACTGGGCCCGGGCGCTGTTGGCGCTGAACGCCAAAGAGCTGGACCGCGACGCCATCGATCAGACGCTCAACGTGATCCTCAAGTACGAGGGCGACATTCGGAAAGCCGAGGGCGAATTGGACACGCTCCTGGCGAAAAGGCTTGACGATCAGCGCCCAGACGCCGGGGCGGAAGCGACATCTCCCGCGCAGGGAGCCGAGAAAGACACACTCCGCCAGGCGTGACACCAGGTCGTGCAAAAACGCATCCTCGAATTCACCAACATTCTCCGCCGGGCCGGAATCCGGGTCTCGACCGCGGAGACTCTCGATACCTTTCAAGCGCTGGAAGTTCTTTCGATCGCCGATCGCGAGATCTTCCGAGGCATTCTGGGTGCCACGATGATCAAGCGGGCTGCAGACGTGTCGACCTTCAACGAACTCTTCGATCTGTTCTGGTCCGGTTTCTACGACAGCCTTCGCGAATCCTTCGATCGTGCCTCGATGGGCTTGCCCGAGCGGATGGACTACGAGGCGTTGCTCCGGCAGATCGCCGAGCTGCTGCAGACCCGGGAGGGCGAATCCGCGGTGCTATCGGACCTCGCGCGTGCGATGCTCACGGGCGACCTCGGCCAACTCGAGTCGCTGATTCGGAGCGCGGCCGAGGAAGCGGGGGTCGAACGGATCGAAAACTTCCTCCAGGTCGGGTTCTTCAGTCGCCGAACCCTGGAGAGCCTGGGCGCCGAGCGCGCAGCAGGAGAACTTCGCGAGCTGTTGGATCGACTCCGCTCTGCCGGAATGCCGCCAGGCGACATTGACGCCCTAGGCAGCTTGATCGATGGGTTGATGGATGCGATCCGCAAGAGCGTCCGCAACTTCATGGAGCGGGAAATTCAGAAGCAGAACCACGACTACATCGAGAAATTCAGGCAGCAGACACTGCTCGAAAAGAGCTTCTACCACCTCACTGAAGACGAGGTGCGGAAGATGCGAGAGGTCGTCGAGCAACTCGCCCAGAAGATCAAGAACATCCTCACGATTCGGCGAAAGCGAATCAAGCGAGGCAAATTGGATCTGCACCAGACACTTCGGCGCAATATGTCACACGCTGGAATCCCGTTCGAAAGGGTCTGGAAACACCGCAAGAAAGATCGCCCGAAGCTCGTGATCCTGTGTGACGTGTCTTCATCCGTCGCAAACGTCTCGCGCTTTATGCTGCAGTTCTGTTATTCGCTTCAGGAGGCCTTCAGCAAGATTCGATCGTTCATCTTCGTCGCGGAGCTCGGCGAGGTGACCCATCTGTTCAAAGGCGCCGAAATCAATCAGTCGATTGAGCGGGCGCTCCAGGGTGGCGGAGTCGTCAACGTCTACACCCGATCCAACTTCGGCAATGCGTTCTACGTTTTCACGCAGAATTACCTCTCTGCGGTCGACAAAAAGACCACGGTTCTGATCCTCGGTGACGCCCGAAACAACTACAATGACCCCAAGGCCTGGTGCCTGCGAGAAATCCACAGCAAGGCCAAGAATGTCATCTGGCTAAACCCGGAAAACCCGAACGCCTGGGGGTTCGGCGACAGCGTGATGAACCGATACACGCCATTTGTCGGTGTTGCGGAGGAGTGCCGAAACCTCGCCCAGCTCTCCCATTGGATCGATCGTCTGATTCTGCGTTGACGCGATCGCGAGCTGGAGCGCCTCGAATCTACCAAGCGCCTCGGTGCGCTCCGCGTGGCGGGCCGCCCTGTTGAGCAGTCCGAAGCGGGCCAGCCGAAGCAGCCACCCAAACGAGAACTGCCCCGCCGAATGGGGCGGGGCAGTTCGCAAATAATGGAGGGGCGGTGAATGGATGATGGGGGGTGAGAGGTTGGACATTTCGGTCAGAAATGCCAAATCCACCGCCGCTCCATAACTGAAAGCGTTGGCCTTGCTTGTCTGGAAGCCTCCGCAAAATGAGCTGGGATCAGTATGCGGTGGGCGGCTCCATTAGTCAAACCGTATTTGTGATCGAAGATATTCCGACTGAAAATAGGATAATTTTGCATTGTATTTCACATAGTTATACGAGATTATAAAGGTAAGTACTCAACTCTTGAAACTCCTTCGGTCGCCGTTTGGCTGCCCGAGCGTGTTCCGGTAGCCTCACGCCAACTCCCCGCTGGCTCTCCCGCCACGAGGAGATCCCTCAATCGACGGCCGCCGCGCCATAAGCGCGGCGTTTGGAGGATTCTTGATCACTCCCCGGCGCTTTTGGATCCGTACCCACGGCTGCCAGATGAACGTCCACGACTCGGAGAAGGTCGCGAACCTGCTCCTTCACGACGGCTGGGAGTCGGCCCGAGGGATGGACGACGCGGACCTGGTGATCCTCAACACCTGCTCGATTCGCGACAAAGCAGAGCACCGCCTCTACAGCGAGTTGGGCAAGCTGCGCGAGTGGAAGCAATCGGCTCCGGGCCGCACCCTCGGCGTGGCGGGTTGTGTCGCGCAGCAGCAAGGCGATGCGTTGTTGCGGCGGTTTCCGCGCTTGGATTTCGTCTACGGCACCCACAACCTGCGGCGGGTTCCGCAGATGGCGGCCGCGGCGCTTCACGGTGTCCGCGATTCGCAGACCGAGGAGAACCGTTCCCAGGATCGTTTCGACCTGCCGTCGCGGCATCCATCGCTGGTGGGCGATCCCGCCGGCCGCGCTTTCGTGACTGTGATGGAGGGCTGCGACATGTTCTGCAGCTTCTGCATCGTGCCTTCCACGCGAGGGCGGGAGATCAGCCGCACCGGAGCAGAGATCGTCGCCGAATCGCGGGAGCTGGTCGCGTCGGGAGTTCGAGAGATCACCCTGCTCGGCCAGACTGTGAACGCCTACGGCCGACACGACCGACGGCGCGCAGCCGCGTGCTCTGAACGCAACGTCGGCGGCACAATGGATCTGCCGCCCAGTGACCCGCCGGACTCTTTTGCGGACCTGCTGCGTCGGCTTGCGGAGATTCCGCAACTCGCGCGACTTCGCTACATCAGCCCGCATCCGATCTTCTTCGATGACGAACTCATCCGCGCACACGGCGAACTCGACGTGCTCTGTCCGCACATTCACCTGCCCGTCCAGAGCGGATCCGACCGAATCCTCGAACGGATGAGGCGGCGGTACACCGCGGACGAGTACCGCAATCTGATCGATCGGCTGCGCGCGAGCCGCCCGGATCTCGCGATCACCACGGACTTGATCGTCGGCTTTCCGGGGGAAACCGATACCGACTTCGCCGATACTCTCAAGTTGATTCGAGATGTTTTTTTTACGGATTCGTTTTCATTCAAGTACTCGCCACGACCGGGAACCCCGGCGGCTTCCATGGCAGACAAAGTTTCCGAATCGGTCGCTCAGGCGCGATTGGAAGAACTCCAGGACCTCCAGCGCTCGCTTACCCTGGGGGCCCACCGGGCTCGAGTCGGAGAGGTGACCGAAGTCCTCGTGGAGGGGCCGAGCCGCCACGGTGGCACGCAACTCTCGGGGCGGGACCCATTTCACCGGGTCGTCAATTTTTCAACCGAAGCGGAATCTGCGCCCGCGCCGGGTACTTTGATCCGGGTCGAGATCGTGGACGCGACTCCCCACTCGCTGATCGGAGTCTGGAATGAGGCTTTCAAGGACGATCGGCGGTCGCGAATCGTGAAGATGGGAGCGCCAATTGCCGATGAACGACGTGCCGTGATCGGCAGTTAGTGGTCCAGGGCACTTCGGGCCCTGACGGGTTTCTGAGAAACAACGCGCAACATTGTTTCTCGGGAACCGGAGCGCCTTCGGGCGCGCATGGATGGGGGAAAGCGCGCGGGAGCTGAGCCGGAGAAGCCGGTGCGGCACGCGCACAGGCATGAGGGGAATCGGATGCCCAAAGGGCGCATCCTGGCCGTGGACGACCAGCGTTACTTCCGCGAATTGCTGGAGGGAATGCTCACCGACGCTGGTTTCGATGTGCAAACCGCCGCCGGAGCCGAAGAGGCGCTTCGCATCCTGGAGCACACCAACTTCGACATTCTGGTGACGGATTTGGTGATGCCCCAAATGGACGGAAACGAACTCGTCCATCGCGTCAAGCAGCGTGACCCCGACCAGGATGTCGTCGTTGTAACGGGGGTGGTCGATGTCAGGGCAGCCGTCAATGCCATGAAGCTCGGAGCCTCCGAGTACCTGCTCAAACCTTTTGACCGCGAGACCCTAACGAGCACGTTGGAAGGCGTGTTGCAGAACCGCCGCCTGCGCAACGAACACGCCAAGCTCCTGGATGAAAATATCGAATACCTGGGCGAACGCAGCCTAATCCAGCGGGCGACCGCGTTGTTCGGTTTTCTGACCATCGAACTGCTCGCCGAGCGGATTATCGACGGGGTGTGCGTCGAAGCCGGTGCCCAGGGTGGGGTGCTCTGGGTAGCCACCAATCCGGAGAGCGACTCATTGGCGCTGATGTCGGTGCGTGGATTGGTGCAGGTGGAGGACGAACAGGAGTTGCTGACATTCGCCGATCTGCCGACCGAACTCGTGAATTCGACCGCGAAATCGGCTGCCTTGCATTGGGGTGACCGCGAGGCGCTTTATCTCGCCTTGCGCGACGAATCCAAAATAATCGGCCTGATCCGCTTGACGGACAAACTCGGCGGAGAAGATTTTGATCCACTCGATCGGTCCTGTGCGGAGAAATTCACCGAATTTGCTCAGACCGCGCTCTGCAACGCGTTGCGCTATCGCGCTCTGGAGCGGAAGTCGGTGGAAGATGGCGCAACAGGTGCCACTAATTTCGAGTTTTTCTACACTGCCGTGCGCAACGAAATCGAAAAGGCCAATCGCCACGGGCGTTGTTTCTCGATCCTCAAGGTCGAGATTGGACCTCTCGACGGCCTGCGCGCGCAATTTGGAGATGTGGCGTTTCGCCAGTGGATCGCTAAGGCCGTTGCCCAATTGACGCGGCTCCAACGCTCATCGGACTTGCTCTCCATCGATGGACAGGGGCGGTTCCTCCTGCTGCTTCCGGAGACCGATGCGCTGGGAGCCGCCCTGTTCAAACGGCGCGTATTCGACGAGCTCCAGGCCGGCGAAGTGCTCGCGATCCTCGGGCCCGGAACCCGTGCCAAGATCCACGTCGCCGCCACCAGCTACCCTTCGGATGGAACCCAACTCGAGTCGCTGCTCCGGCTGCTGGACCAACACATCGCAAACGAGGGATCGAGCCTGGTGCGCGAGTGGGTTCTCGACGACAAGCCGCTGGCAGCATGCCTGAAGTCGTTGCTCGCGAGAGGGGTGGAAGAGCGGCGCGAGACGGTTTCTCAGATCACCGAGTTCGTTCTCGCCGAGCCCATCCGGCGATCGGCGACCCGATCACTCTTGTTTGTGGCGCCGGGTGAGATGCTCGACGAGGCGGTCGCTTCTGGGCTCGATGCGCTGGGTGGACGTTCCGGACAGACCGCGATTTCGATCCTGGGCGAGCCGCCCAAACAGGACACCGACGATTCCAAGACATCCATGGTGCAATGGATGTCGGGGCGGGAGCTGGGCGAATTGCCGCTTTTTCTGATCTATTTTGGCGACGGGTCCGCGTACGCGATGATCTGCGAAGATACTCCGGAGCGCGATCGGACGCGCTTTTTTCAGACCTGCGACCGAAGCCTCGTCGAACACCTGGCACTGCGGGCCCAGCACGAACTGCACGGACCCGGGAGCGACGGGCCGTGACGGTTCTCATCGCGGACGGAGATTTCCAACGGGGCAAACGTCTGGCGACCGCCTGCGAGCAGCTCGGATTGGGCGTGAACGCGGTCTCCCACGGAGCGGCAGCCCTCGAAATTGCGCTGTCGGAACCTCCCGCTGTGTTGATTGCGCAGTTCGCCCTGCCGTTGATCGATGGCGTGCAGCTCGGCGAAATTTTGCAGGCGAACCCGCGTACCCGCAGCGTGGGCGTGATCTATCTCGCTGACAATTCAATCGAAGCAGCGCGAAAGGTGGCCGGCGGCGAGATTGTCGGACCGACATTCGACTCCGAGGCAATCGCGCGCCGCGCCCAGGCCTTGGTCGAAGAGCGGACTCAGGGCAAAGCAGAGAGTGGACCCCGAAGTGAAGACGTCGGCGGAGTCGAGGGGCAGCTCTTCCAGCTCCCGCTGGCGGATCTGTTGCAACTCTTCCACGCCAGCCAGAAAAACGGCATCGTCGATTTGTGGCGCGACCGCGAGCCCGGATCTGTCGAATCCGGGCGGGTCGTGTTGCGAGCGGGCGTGATCGTTCACGCCGAGATCGGATCCATCACAGGCGAGAAAGCACTCTTCCGATTGTTGGCCTGGGACCGCGGCGAATTCAAATTTTCGCCCGGCGCCACAAACGAAAAGCCCACGCTCGACAAGCCCACCCGCACGCTGTTGCAAGAGGGGTTGAGACAAAATCAAGAGTGGGCACTCCGTGCCGACAGCCTGCCGTCGCTCGACGCGAGCGTCCATCTGAAGATCCGTCGATCCTCTCTACCGGTCGTCATTCACCCGCTGACCCAAGAGGTCCTGCTGGTGCTCGAGGCCTATTCGCGCGTAGGGGACGTGGTGGATCACTGTTCGTTCCCCGACTACCAGGTGTTGCGCACTCTGCACACCCTGATCAAGCGTGGGATGGTCGAGTTGCGCGATGCGCCCAGCGAGGTCCGACCGCCCACCGCCGAACACCTGTTTTCACGCGCACCCGGTGCGCGGTTGCGGGAATGGATGAGCGTCGACACGCTCGACACGAACGGGGTTCGAGACGCGCGACTGTTGGTGGTGGGCGCAGATCCAGCGGCCTCGCGCGAATTCTGCCGGCTGATCGCGAACCTCCCGGGTGCGGCGATGCGAGACCCCGCTGAACCCGATTCGATCGATCATCTCGGCGTGCTGGGCCGGCTCACCGTCGATGACGAAGTCGGAATCGAATTCGTGGAGGTACCCGCCGATCCGCGCTTTTCCGCGCTTTGGCCGCTCGCCGGACACGGTACTGTCGGGATCCTGATGGTTCTTACCGGCCCCGTCTCTGCGGCGTTGGAAGCGGTCCGCCCGGCCTCCGAAGCGCTGCGTACGCTGCCGCGGGCGCGAATCTTCCACCTGCTGTTGCTCGAGAAAGACGCCGGCGTAGAAGCTGACGCGTTGCGTGAAAACTTGTCTCTGTTCGACGACAGTTCGCTCTTCTTGATCCCGATCGGGAAAGGCGGCACCACAGAATCGCTACTCCGCGAAATGCTCATCCGAATTCTTCCCTGAGGCCAGCGGCCTCGCCCTTCCGCTACCGAAAACGCAGCGCTCTCATTGGCTTGACCCACCTACGCACAAGCACTAGCCTCCATGCCCAATTGGAGCCGCGAATCGGAACGAAAGCAGCGCTCCCTCGGTCTGCCACGTAACAAGCGAGCGAAACAGCATCGATATGAGCGATCGCCTCATCCGAGAAGGCCTGACGTTCGACGACGTCCTTCTCGCGCCCGGTGCCAGCGATGTCCTTCCCGCGAGCGTCGATCTCGGCTGCTCCCTCACCCGCGAAATCTCCCTGAACATCCCGCTCGTCTCGGCGGCGATGGACACCATCACCGAGCACGAGACCGCGATCTGCCTGGCCCAGAACGGCGGCATCGGCATGATTCACAAAAATTTGCCGATCAGTTCCCAAGCCGCCGAAGTCGACAAGATCAAACGCAGCGAGTCGGGCATGATCGTCGACCCGATCACGATGCGACCCGAGCAGCGGGTCTACCAAGCCCTCGAAGTCATGGCCCGCTACCGGATCTCGGGCGTGCCCGTCACCCGCGACGGCAAGGCGGTGGGAATCCTCACCAATCGCGATCTGCGCTTCGTGCGCGACACCCATCAGGAGATTTCGAAGGTCATGACGCGGGAGAACCTGGTCACGGTTCCGCCCGGAACGACAATCGACCGCGCCAAGGAACTCCTCCACGAGCACCGGATCGAGAAGCTGCTCGTGGTCGACGATCAAGGCATGCTCTGCGGGCTGATCACCATCAAGGACATCGAGAAGAGCGAGCGTTTCCCCTACGCGTCTAAGGATTCGCTCGGGCGACTCTTGTGCGGCGCCGCAGTGAGCATCGACGAACAGCGCCTCGAGCGAACCCAGGCGTTGGTGGATGCCGGTGTGGACGTCGTCGTCGTCGACACCGCGCATGGACACTCACAGGGCGTGCTCGATGCGGTGGTATCGCTGCGCCGGACCTTTCCGGACCTCCCGCTGATCGGCGGCAATGTAGCGACAGCCGAGGGCTGTGAGGCGCTGATCAAGAGCGGCGTATCGGCGGTGAAGATCGGTGTTGGCCCCGGATCGATCTGCACGACTCGCGTCATCGCGGGTGTGGGGGTTCCTCAATTCACCGCGATTCTGGAATGCGCGGCGGTTGCCCAGAAGGCCGGCGTACCCGTGATTGCCGATGGCGGCATCAAGTTTTCAGGCGATGTCGTCAAGGCGCTCGCGGCGGGGGCATCGACCGTGATGCTCGGAGCCTTGTTCGCGGGGACCGACGAGGCGCCCGGGGAGGTCGTCCTCTACCAGGGGCGCTCCTACAAGGTCTACCGTGGAATGGGGTCGCTCGGCGCGATGACCGATGGAAGCGCAGACCGCTACTTCCAAGCGGATGTGCAGGATGCTTCGAAGCTGATACCGGAGGGAATCGAAGGGCGAATTCCCTACCGTGGAAGCCTCACGAACAACATCCACCAGCTCATTGGCGGCTTGCGGTCGGGGATGGGTTATATCGGAGCGCCAAATCTCAATGAGTTGCGCCGCCGCGCACGGTTCATGCGAATCTCCTCAGCGGGCCTCCAGGAGAGCCACGTTCACAACGTGATCATCACGAAAGAAGCTCCGAACTACCGAATCGAGTAAGTTTCGATCGTTTCCAGCCTCGAACCCGACCGACTTCCGTGGCACGCCTGCGGAAGCGGTATTGGAGCGGAATAACGGCGAATGGCCTCTGTCTCCGTGCAGCGCGATTTCGTAGCGGATCGCATTGTCGTGCTCGATTTTGGCGCGCAATACAGCCAGCTGATTGCGCGGCGAATCCGCGAGCAGGGCGTCTACTGCGAGATCCACTCCGGAACCGTCGACGCGGAGACGGTGCGCGCCTGGAAGCCGGTTGGCATCGTGTTGTCTGGCGGGCCCTCGAGTGTGCT
>JACZVU010000190.1 GCA_022572485.1 Myxococcales bacterium | reverse complement strand
CGACATCCATCCGCCCCACGCCAAGCTCCTCAACGCCGGCGTAGCGATCGCGGGAGGATATCGCGGCGATCAGGACTTCAAGAAACTCGGCACTCCGATCACGAAAGTCTCGCCGGCTCTACTCCGACTCGTGCCGGCGATCACCGGGACGCTCATTCCGCTGGTGCTGTTCAGCTTCCTGATCCAGTTGGGGGCCTCGCCGATGGCCGCCTTCCTCGGCGGGCTCGCGGTCGTCCTCGATAATGCAATGCTCATCCAGACCCGGCTGATTACGCTGGACGGCCTGCTCCTGCTTGCGACATTCGGATCCCTGAGCTGTTTCTTGGTCGCGTTTCGTTCCGGTGATCGGATCCGACGCACCAAATACGCCTTCTGTGCGGGCCTGCTGGCCGGTCTGGCGCCCGGAATCAAGGTCACGGGCCTCGTCGCATTGGGAATGATCGGCGCGTGCCTGGCGTTGGATTTCATCGTCCGCCCCAGCTGGCGAAAGTTTCGAGTCGCCGCGAGTCAGTCTGTGTGGATCCTCACGGGTGCGCTCCTGGTCTACATCGCAGGTTGGGCGGTCCACTTCTGGCTGGTCAACGAACCCGGCCCGGGCTTTCGCTGGCCAATCCCGAAGGGGGATTTTTTCGCCGATTTCGTCGAGATCCACCGCACCATGCTCAGCGCGAACGCGGGGATCCGGACCGCACACCCGCACTCGAGCCCGTGGTGGGCCTGGCCGTTGATGGCGCGGCCGGTCTTCTACTGGTCGGGCGGCGGTGCTGAGCTCTTCTTCGTCGGCAATCCCGTCCTCTGGTGGGGAACGACGCTCGGGCTCGTGGTGGTGGCGGTGAACGTCGTGCTCCTCAAAGTCACGAATCTGCGGCTGCGCGGCGCCGAAAAGCCCTGGCCGCGGATGCTCTGGATCCCGGCTCTCGGCTATGTGATGTCGTTTGCGCCGCTGATCCCCGTCCAACGGCCGCTGTTTCTCTACCACTACCTGACGCCCCTGCTGTTTGCGCTCACTACCGTGGTGCTTTGGTTGGATCATGTGGGCTGGACGCGGCCCGCGCGATTTCGCGATCAGCGTCTGAGCTTCTACGTTGCAACGACGGCTCTCGCACTCGGATTCATCGCGATGAGTCCCTTCATCTTCTCCTTCCTCGAGATGCCCGACTACAGACGTCAGGTCATCGATCTCCTTCCAATCTGGCCGTGATCGTTCGAACTCGGATCCTCGGTCGATTCCTCACCGCTGGTCTCGTCCTGACGTTATTCGGGGGCTGTGCGCCTGCCGACATCACCACTTCCCCCAACGTCATTCTGATCACCCTCGATTCGCTGACCGCCAGCCACTTGGGTTGCTACGGCTACGCTCGCGAGACCTCGCCGCACATCGATGCTTTTGCGAGTCAGGCGACGCTCTACCGCAAGGCTTTTTCGACCGCGCCATGGACCCTACCCACCCACGCTTCGATCATGACCGGCAAGTTTCCCTTCGAACACGGCGCCCACACCTTCAGACTCAACGAGAAGACGCTCCGGGAATACCCGCTCGCTGAAGACTTCCTGACGCTCGCGGAGGCGCTGAAGCAAGAGGGCTTTGCGACGGCGGCGTTCACGGCCAATACCGGCTACCTCAATCCCCGCTGGAAGCTCGACCAGGGCTTCGACGTCTACGCGAACAAACGGGTCAACGGAGAAGGGCTGAATAAGGCGGCCTTCAAGTGGCTCGATGCGCACCGCGACGAATCGTTCTTCCTCTTCCTCAATTACATGGATACCCACGGCCCCTACAACGTCATCAAACCGAGCCAGCGTCCCGATTTCCTCGCGCATGTTTCCAGTCGGAAAGCCGACCCTCTGTTCGACGATCTCATGAAGCGCATACTCAACGGCGAGGAGCGCCTTCCCGAGGCCGAGGTCGAGCTGCTCGGCGACTTGTACGACATCGGGATTGCCAATGTAGACGAGTACATGCAGGCGCTTTTCGAGCGGCTCCGCGAGTTGGGGCTCTACGAAGAAGTGATGATCGTTCTGACTTCCGACCACGGTGAGTACTTTGGCGAGCACGGCCTCATCGAGCACGGCAAGGACGTCTATCAGGGCGGGCTCTGGATTCCGCTGATCGTCAAGTATCCGAATCAACGGAAAGGAGAGATCGTAGAAGGGGAAGTCTCGTCTGCGGACATTCCCCGTCTGATATTTTCTCGATTCCCTCGAGCGATCGCCAAGCGTTATTTACCACAATTTTCCGATCAACCGAGCGAGCGGATCGTGATCAGCGAGAACTATTACGTCTATCCAGCGTTCTGGAAGCTCGCTCGGCTGGATCGCTTCAACCGCCAGCGGACCGCCATCTACGACTGGCCCTACAAGTTGATCCAGTCGTCCGACGGCAAGCATGAGCTTTACGATCTCGAGAGCGACCCCGGCGAAATGGAGAACCTGTTCGCGCACCAATCGGACGTCGCCGACGAAATGAGAGACCGTTTCGATCGCTTCAAATCGGGCCGCGTGGAGATGCTCGAGCCGGGCGAAGAGGCACTCGCACCCACCCCGGAGCAGATCGAGGAACTCAAGGCGCTCGGGTACCTTTGACCGATCCGGTGGTCCGCGGCCCGGGCACTGAAAGGTCACACAGTTTCCGACTGCGCATCGGGAAGCTCCGGATCCGGAACGCCAAGAGTCGATGGTTGCAGCGACATCACGTTGGAGCAGAACGTTGAAAATCCTTTCGCGAGAATTCTCGGTGGCTGTCGCGTTGTCGATCTTCTCCGTCTACTTCTACTTCTTGATGGAGTGGATCTTTTTCGCCACCAAGCCCTCGTTCATGTCTTCGCTTGCCGTGCCAGAGAAGATCTCCGCACTCGTGATTCCCCCAGGGCTGTTTTCCATCGCATTCATCTGCGCAATTGCGCTGCTTCGGCTCCTGAGTGGCGTTATTGAGTCCACTCTCGGCTTCAACATCTTTTCCCGCACAGCGCCACTGCTGCCCGCGCTTCCCCTGGCGGCCTGCCTGTTCATCTTGATCGATAATTTCACCTATACGTTATGCCATTATGGTGTCATTTCGACCGATGGACTGCCCCGCATCCTCTATAGCGTTTGGTTTCTATTCCTCCTTCTCGTCACCTACCTCTTCTTCCATCGAAAGGCGAATGCACCGGCGTCGCCCGCCTCCCGGCGCGGCCTCGCGGC
>JACZVU010000074.1 GCA_022572485.1 Myxococcales bacterium | reverse complement strand
GCCCGCTCCGCCAATCCCGACCGTGGTCGCTCAACCCCTCACCAGAGGCCAACCCGCCCCTGACCCGGCTCTTTACCCAATCAGCGTCGCCAAATCGGAAAGGAGCTATTGCTACTTGGAAGCCGTCGCCTTTGCGCCCAGTCGCAGAAGGGCCCACCAAGGGCAGATTCTCGTTGAGGTGATGCCGTGTCTCGCCTACGGAAAAGAATGGTCCATGCCCCACAGCGTTACCGAACAGGACGATAAACTGGCCCGCGATTGCAGTAGCTGCTGCCTCTGTGTGGGTAGCGGATAGATTCACGAGGCCGCCCACAATGCCGGGGAACATCTCTGGAGCGCCGTTCGGGCATCCAGGCTTACTCACGACGCCGCCTGATCTGCTGCGAGGAGTTTCGTGCCCTCAGCTGTCCGCTGAATTTCTCGTCAACGCCGGCGCGGAGCTGCTGCGATCTGAGCCTGCGCAGTAGCTCGGACCACTGTATATAGACTGTCCGATCACCGAGCTGATAGGCGAGTAGTCGTTGCTCGACGTGGTCTAGGTGTGTACTGTGTTCATGCATTTCAGACTTTGTTTCTCCAGAGAGCGCCGCCCGTGGCCGGGCGGCGTTTTCGTTAGTTGCAGCTCGGTGAATGCTGATCATCAGTATTGGCAATCGTATTCGGCTGCTTCGGTACTGGGCGTTGGCAAATAGCGATGTAACGAGCGAGTGCCTCGGGCGCGTAACGAACAGCGCCACCGAGTTTGATCCACTCTGGCCCGGAACCAGCCCATCGCCACCGGCGAAGAGTGCTTACGCATACATCGAGTCGGGCCGCTTCGTCGCAGTCTTTCAACAGGGGCTTATTGTCCTTCAGCATTGTGAGCCTCCTAGCGATTCGTAGGCAATCCTTATGCAGCCAAATGTTGCACGTCAACACCGTGCTTTCATTTTGTGTACCGGACGGCCTGGAAGCGCGCGTACTTATTAAGTTTCGGGGGGTAGCGTCTTGGAGGGTGTTATGGGCGATTTATCCGACTAGCCGCGCTTGATCGTGATTCTAGCCAGAGGTGGCGCGTAGCTCCTGCCCGCAGGTTGGACAGCAGACGCCACGCTTGGGCAGCATCTGCCATCGCCGCAGACGGTCAAGGTACGCTCGCAGCTCCTCCCCTGGCAGCGGCGCCACCTCGCGAGGTCCATACCGGCCCCGTTTTGCTCGCCTCTTCCGCCGTCGGTCGATGCGCGCGCGGTAGCCTGACTCGGGCGCAAGAGCCGCTCCTGCTGCTCCCGCGAGTTGCTCCGTTAGCTCGTCCTCGGTGGGCGTATTCGGACGCGCGCCCACGATTGCGCGGGCAATGCGCCTCAAGGTCGATCGGCGAGTTCGACGGTCGCCCAATTCGATCTGGCAGATCGCGCCGAGCGAAAGCTCGGCTGCGTTCCCCAATTCGCGCTGCGTTAGTGACGCCGTCTTGCGCTGCTGCCGAAGGAGCTGCCCCAGGCGTTCTAGGTGCGGCACCTCCCAGGCTTCGATTGGGCGTCGGGACGCTCGACGAACCTGTTCCCGTCGCGCACTGCTCACCAGTCCCCCTCGCCGCTGTTTGCCCAATCGTAGCCGGTTCAATCCACTACGCGCGCGGAGAAGCCTCGGTAATATGCAGGGGTGGCCCGCCTCCCAGCCACCTGCACCCCCGCTCCCGACCCCCATTCTCTATTTGATTTCCGCACCTTGGCGTGCTCTCGGGGGGTGTGGCACGAGTTTCTTCGGTGAAATAAACCGACCCAACGATTCCTGCTTGGCTCATGCTAAACACGCATCGGCTAGCGAGCGCGCCTAGAGCCGATCACCGTATTCCTTGATCGCAAGTGCGAGTGCCGTGTCGAGCCAACGATCGAATGGCCCGCTGATCTGAGCTTCCTCGGTCCGGTAGGTGAAGACAAACGGTTCAAGAGAACATACTGTGAAGTCTCCGGAGACCCGTTCTCGATCATCGGATTGCTCGAACGACTCAAGCCGCGCGAAGGCGGTGGCCTCCATGATCCCGGAAAGCTCGCGGCCGACGTGGTGAAACGACGCAACGAACACGAGGCGCTCTCGTTCGACGCGGATCGAGGCCTTGACGAAGTAGTGCGCTTCATCGAAGTTGACATACTTCCCGGTCTCGTTCCCCAGCTTGACGACCTCGAACTTGTACCAATGGGCATTCCCCCAGTCGGGCCCGCCGTCTGCCATATGAATCTCGGCGTTTCCCAGGTGGGAGATTGGTTCCTTCAGCTTATTGTACGTGTGTTCGATGGCGCTGCGGGTGCGGGCCCTTAGCTGCTCGGCAAGTTCGTTCACCTTACGCAACTCAGCGTACTTTGTTTTCCTCCGTTTGCGGAACTTCGCTGCCAGCGTCTCTATGACTGCGGAAGTTAGGGTGTGTTCCTGCGCGATCTCGGCATCAGCATCGACGCTCAGGGCTTGAAGGATGGCCGCTCGCTCAAGGCGAGCAAACATCGAGGCCAACTGCGTGAGATCGCCATGATCCGCACTTTCGAGAGCCCGGACATACTCCGTTCGGAGATCACGGTCAATTATTAAGGGAAGCAGATTCTCTCGGAGCAACACCAGTGTAGTGAGAACTCGGCTCACGCGGCCGTTTCCATCCTGATACGGATGAATCTGCGTGAATCGGTGGTGCAGCCACGCCGCGACGATGATCGGATCCTCGTCCGAATACTCACCAAACCACTGCAGGAGATTCTCGATCTCCGATTCCACTTGAATCGGCGGGCAATACTCGTGGTTAAAGCCGTCTGGTCGTTTCGGATTGTTCGGCTGCTTCTTGAACTGGCCCTTTAAGAGTCGGATCTGGCGGCGGTTGCCGAATTGATCCACAGCGCGAGTCGTATCCTGGTGCTGTGTGAGAATAGAGTGTAGCTCGTGGATCACAGACTTTGTGAGCTCCCGATTCTGAGCAACGCAGTCGATCACGAGTTGAATCGCGGCTTCTTGGTCACGCAAGAAGTCAACAAGGCGGTCGGGCTCAACGTCCGTGCTCGAACGGGATATGAGCTCTTCTGCGAAGCCATTCGCTACGAGGGCCTCGGTGGTGCCCCGATCTAGATCGTAGAGACGTTCTAGGATTCCTGTTTCGACGCTGAGGCGCCTGACTAGCCGCTCGCTAAAGCGCTGTAGGCTCGCCGAGCTTGATTTCCCAATCCGCTCTCGAGCTACCGCCCATGAGTCATAGAGGAGCCGGATACCAGCGAGATCGATCGCTTTATCCCGGTCGGAGAGAGGTTCGATCGCCTTCCATTTGTAGTCGGACACAACATCCTTCCGAGGCCTAAGATAGCATCGTGTTGACGAGCCACGGTGCCACCTTGTATAGGCGCTCAGCGGCCGGCGGCGCGTTGCAGCCAGAACCGAGACGCCAGGGACACCCGCATACTACCACTTGCGACGATGCCTGGCGTTGCGGGTGAGTCGACGAATCGACGGGATTCTCACGCAGTCGGCTCGAATGCTTCGCTTCCCGGCGGTCTAGTTAGAACGGGCACCATCGGTCTGAGGAATCGGGTCGGGGGTGTCCTTTACCGCTCCACAGAATGCCGACGCCGCCGGTAGAGAAGTGCGAGCATGGCAATTCCCGATCCCAGAGCCATTAGCGCGAGATGTCGAATCCGAGGTCAATAGCCCGCTGCATAATTTCGCGGCCGTGCCGGATATCAGCGTCACCAGTGAATGTTTCATCTGCTATCAGGAATGGTTGTCCGCGTTCCGCGAGCGAAAGATGGCCCGTCGAAAGCAGCCACTCACCGAGTCTACGCCAGACTTCAGAGCTGATCACTTCTGGCAAGGAGCGGGCTCGTTCTGACCTAGCCGATTCCGGAGTCTGTGAGTCACACCCGTCCCCAGGGTTCTGCTGTTCCGGTTTACCAAGAACCGGACGATCCGCCACAGTAACTTTGGCGCTTGCTGTTCGAGGCGCCTCAACTGCCTCCCACAAGCGCTCAATCTCCGCCTCTCGATTCTTGAACCAATCCGTCGACCAAACACGATGGATTCGCCAGCCCTTCCTCTCGAGAATGTCTTGCCTGATTCGGTCGCGATCCCTTGCAGACTTTGAAGAGTGATACGTAGCACCATCGCACTCCACCCCAAGGATATACGAGCCACTACCAGCCGGGTCCTTCACGCCAATATCAATGAAGAACCCCACCACACCGATCTGCGAATCCACCTCGTAGCCACGGGTCCTAAGTACCGTCGCCACATCGAGCTCGAAGTCATTATCTGAATCGCCCGTCGATCGCCCAAAATCCGGGATCAACCCCGTCTCAGCAAACTCCAGGTAGCCCCTAAGCGCGGCAACGCCCTCTACCCTTCTATCGCCCAACTTGATGTCGGTAGATCGCATCGATGTGAAAAGCTCTAGCCTCTTCCGCGCTCGGGTAAAGATCACGTTGAGGCGGCGCCAACCCTTGTCTCCCGTAATCGGGCCAAACCGCTGAAACACCGTCCCCGTATCAGGATCTGGCCCGTACAAAGTCGAGATGAAAATCACTTCCCGCTCGTCTCCCTGGACATTCTCGAGATTCTTCACAAAGAACGGCTCGGATCCTTTGTTGTCCATCTCTTCCTGCTTGCGCAAGGCGCGGTCAAGCTCGGCATCGCCCTTCTGAAGGCGTTCAATTTCGTTCAGGATAAGATCACGCTGGTCAGCGTTAAACGTTGCCACACCTAGCGTCTCATCAGGATGTTCGATGAGATGCCGCCGTACAGCCGCAGCGACAGTTTTCGCTTCCACAATATTGCGCGATTTTCGGTACGTCGCATCGGATACATAGTGGTGCTTGACCCCATAATCGGGATGGTTTCGAAAAGGCGAGGGGAATACAATTAGATTGCCGTGGTAGAACTGACTGTTCGAGAAGGCGATCAGGGATTCGTGTTTCGATCGGTAGTGCCATAGTAGATGCCGGTTCGGAAAAGCGCGTTGAGCGATTTCAAGGATCGACTCGCTCTCCTCCGCCGCCGCCTTTTCTTCAGGATCATCTTCGTCGTCCGACAGCCGATCGAAGAACGTCGTCGGCGGTAGCTGTTTCGGATCGCCCACGATCACAACCTGCTTAGCCCGCAAAATCGAACCCAACGCATCCTCGGGTTTGACCTGAGATGCTTCGTCCATGACCACCAGATCGAATTCGAGCCCACCTGGTGCGAGATACTGAGCAACCGACATCGGACTCATCATGAAGCAAGGTTTCAGTGCTTGGAGGGCACGCCCAGCGCGACGAACGAGTTGGCGAATGGGAATGTGACGCTTCTTCTTGGTCAATTCGTGCTCGATCAGCGAACGCTCTGTCAGATCTCGGACGCGTCCCGTTCCGACCCCGCGCGGAACAGATCGTTTGGTGACGAATTGGGCGATATCGGCCTGGTTCAGCCGCTGAATCTCCACATCAAGTTCCTGGAAGCGTTGGACAGTCTGTTCATGTCGGGCACGGGTAAAATCGAGTAGCAGCGGATTGTCTCGAACTGCCTCCCGAGCAATCTTTTGGTACGCGGCTGCACAAAAGAAGGACGCCGCATCGCGCGGCTGCACCGAGTGCTCCCGGATCAAATCCACAAGATTTACAAGTCCGAAATCCGACAGCCTTTTTGAAGTCCGGCAAAATTCGATCCATTTGCCGGCGTGCGCGCTCGTATCGATACATGCCTGGCAGGAGGCAGAGACACTCTCCAAATACAGGTCTGCCTGGCACTCAGGAATCCAATCACCCGAAATCTCCGCTCCGAAATCGTTCATCCTGGACTTCGTGGATTCCACACAACTCAAGAACGCCTCACATGACGGAGCCAGAGCCATGAGTTCATCGAGTCGAGGTGGGTCTGCTTGCGAGCAAATCCACTCCAGGGTTAAACGCGATAGACCGTTTTCTTCGAGCGCCGAGAGCCAGCCGATCGCTTCCAGCATCGACTCGGTATCGGTCTGTACGCCCTCCCAACCGGAACCAAGAGCCTCGGGGAGAGCGGAGGTTGAATCCACTTCTTCAGTGGTACGGATCAGTGATAATCTCGCGTTGGCTGCCTTGTGAATGCTGTCGACTGAGGCGCTCATGGGCGCCTGCGCTGCCCGAAGGATCGGAAGAGATGCCCGGAGGTGCTTGATGCGCTCGTTGAGGAGTGTTGAAATCAGATCGACCGGCTTGTCGCTCTGATCGTTGTCAAAGCAGCGCGGTAGGTGTTCTTCCAGCGCCGCAATTGCACGGGCGCTAGAACCCGCGATCTGCTCTGCACGAGTCGCCGTGCTCTCCCAATCGCGAATTAGGCCACTTGCGAAAAACGGATCATCAACTTCTGCCACAAGATCAGAAATCCAGCCGAGAGGTTGACGCAGCTCCTCCCAATCGGTGCGAAGCCCCTTGAACGCTTCACCCAGATGGGCACGGAAGTGATCGGAACGTTCAAACTCCTCCCTCTTCTCAATCAGATCGGACAACTGGCGAAGGTCGTTCGGCAAACCGAATGCCCGAAGATCCCGTCTATTCCGGAGAAACTTCTGGAGAATCGCCCGCAATTCCCGGTACTCGGATCGAAACCGGGTAAACGATTGGTTCCTGACCGTCTCAAGGCGATCAGCGAGAAAACGCAATTCACTGACACTCGGAATAGAATCTGTGTCGAACCTTTTCTGCGCTGTCTCGTGACGCTTCCTGAGATTTGACGCCGAATCTTCCGCCTCAGCAAATATCGCATGGATATCCACATCGACCCACACGGGATCGAAGGAGGTCTTCACCACGCTTGGGGTGCGGCGGAACAACTCTGCCAAGCGGACACAGAGTCGGTAATCGCTAAGAAAAGCCGCTTGTCGGCGGAGAAGATCGGTGGCACGCGCAGATTCACCTGCCAATCGCTCCGCCGACTCGCTAGCCGTAGAACAATCGGTGAGGTGACGTTCCAGTTCGGGAAGGGTGCGTTCGCTCAAGGCCAGCTGCAAAAGAGTCTGCGTTGCCCTCATCAACTCGGTGAGCTGTTCGGAAGAACTTGCTGCCGGGCTCTCAGACAAGAGAGCCGACTCAGCCCTGAAACTCGAAAGAGACGCGAGTTTTTTGTGCAACAACTCCACAGCACGCTGGACGGCGGGAGCCGAGAGGTGGCGCCACGAAGCGGGATTACATATAGGTATCGGGACACTTCGGACGTGATCCGGAAGGTTGGATACAAAACGAATTTCCGCGAGTCCACCAGATAGAGGAACCCCTCCATCTCGGGCGGCATTCAAGCATTCAGACAGCGTCTCAGCAGATTCCTTTAGTTGGTGGAGAACGTCAGTTACGTGGCGAAGGTCTCCCCCGAAAACACCGCCAAGATGGATTCCTCTCCACGCTTCGCGGGCCGTCTCGGGTATCTCAGACCAAAGTTGCGCGCACTCATTCAGGAGTGCCGCTCGATTTTCAATTTCTGGACGGGATAGGATTGGGAGATCGCCTAAAGGAGGATCGGGGAATCCGGCGGATACTTCCGACCGGTAGCGACCAGCACGCCAGACGATCTTATGAAACGCCTCACCATCAGGTCCCACGGGTGCTCTCGCGGCTTCGGAATACTGGAGGAGTCGATCCTTCTCTTGCTCAAACTTCTCCCGCTTCTCAGCCAGCCAGGGGGCGCCTGGAAACCGGCGATGCATTCGGCGCTCGATGTCGGCATGTAGCTGCCCTTTATTGGTGCGGTAACTGTGCAACTCGAGCACGAAATCACCCAGTCCGCAGGCATCCAGTCGCGAACGGACAACTTCAAGAGCCGCCTTCTTCTCGGCAACGAATAGGACGGTCTTCTGTTGCGCGATCGCGGCAGCGATAAGGTTGGTGATCGTCTGCGATTTTCCGGTTCCTGGTGGACCATGGATGACCAAGTTTCGATTCTCGGCCAGGACATCTGTAAGCGCCGAATGTTGTGAGCTATCGGCATCAACGACTAGGGGGATTTTCGCACAGCGCTCATCCACATCAATGTCGTACTCCTCACTGAGGTCGAGTCCCGCGTGGCTATCGCCCGACTCTTCCGCGCCAACCAAGATGTCGCGAATGATCGGGTGATCGGACGGCCGCTTATTGGCTGGCCAGCGTTCGGACGAAAGTTCCCGATACATCAATATTTTGGAGAAGCTGAATAGGCCAAGAATCATCTCGCGAGCAACCCGCCAACGGCTGTGAGCCGAAGTGAGGGACATTACAGCCGCGAAGTAGGACTCTGGGTCAGCTTCCTCACCAAACTCAGGCAGATCGAGGCCAAAATCTCGCTGCATCTTCTCCAAGAGAGAAAGGTTCGTCTCGATATCCTGTTCGAGAAATCGGATGGAGTAGGCGAACGTGTCTGTCTCCGAATCAAATTTCTCTTTGCGAATTTCTACTGGTACCATGACTAGCGGTGCCCTGAAGCATTGATCCGAGTAGTCCACGTCGGACCACTCGAGGAACCCGATGGCTAAATAAAGAAAATTCGCACCGGTCTCCTCGATCGCCGTTCGGGCGGCCGTCAACAACCTCTTGCACCGGCGTTCTAGAGTCTGTGGGTCTAAGGGCGTCTGAAGCCGATCATCTTGATGCCTTTCGGCAATCGAGTCGCCCGGAATAGGCAGCTCCGTGTCGTAATCGGGTAAATTCGAGTTGGCGTGTACCTCTTCCGTCCCTTGGTTCGTTAATGATTCTTCTAGGTCTGCATCTTCCGGAGGCGCAACAGGATCGATGAAGAACCGACGACCATCTGTGAGGCCGCTGAAGGTCTCATTTGGTAGTTCATCTACTATGCGGATGTCGCGGGCGCGTTCGCGATGGTTCAGAAGTCGATTTCGCCGGGATAGGTCCAACAGCCGGAGTCGGATTCGCTCAAGGCTTTCTTCGGCGAATTGAGATATCTCTGTCTGGGACAACGGCTTTCCCTCTAGATAACCCTGATTCATAGCGATCTTATCACACCGTCTGGAGTTCCCGTCGCTTCGCCAGGCCTCGTCAGGGGCACCCTGGTTCGCCCGATACCGCCTGGGAAGAGACGGAAATCGCAGCGGTCTTGGGTGCCCTGACCGGCTCGGTTTCCCTGGTTGAGCGGCTCGAATGCTTCGGTTCCCGGTGGTGTACGGAAATAGGGCACCGTCAGCTTGAATAATCGGGCCGAGGGTATCCTTTCGCGGTGTCACCAGAGCACCTCGCGCGCGAGGACATTTTTTCCCGCCCGCGCGTAGGAATTGTCTGTGTGGAGGGGCCCTAGAGCTGGCTCGATGGGGCCCCGAAGCTCGTCGGGATTTTCGTCCCAGCTTGAAATGTTCGTGGAAAAGCCCGGAACTCTGGAGCCGGATTAGGCAAGGATTTGTGTTGCATTTCTGCGTCGGTTGGAGACACACTGCGGCAAGGGTGGTGAATGGAAGGAGGCCCCAATGCGCCTGCTCGGCTGTCTCCCCTTGCTGCTGCTCGCCCTGCCGGCCTCGGCCGTCACAGTAACGCTAAACCCGGGCAGCCAAACCAGCGTCCTTCGGGTGAGCAGTCGGGCTCTTGGCCCGATCAGCGTGGCTGATGAGCTCTTTCCTAAGACAATCCCCTTCTTGGATTCGCACGCCGCCACGCACCTCCCCGCCACAAGCCTTGAGGCGACGAGCGCCTCTGCCTACGATCTGTCTAACAGCGGCCTGTTTATCACCTTCGAGCATATCCGGGGCCCCGTGACTGGGTCGTTCGCAAACTCGTCTGGCGTCATCTACTTCACCGTCGATGAAGACGTGACCTACATGCTCAGTGGCAACTACTCCGCCGAAGATGCCGATGGGGGGCCAATCTCACTAGATGTGGAACTAGACAGGCGAGTGGGCTCCGGCCTCTTTGAGAACATCCAACGGAGCCTTGCGACTCCGAACGAATCGTTCTTGCTCGGGGAACTCGGTGGCGACGACCGCAACCTCTTACGCGGCTCGCTCACAGGAACTTTGAGCGGTGGCACCGAGTATAGGCTCTCCTACCAAGCGATCATCCAGGGTGGTTCGCCCACCCCTACGCAAACTGCCACCGCCACCGGCTCAATAACCCTTGCCTTCGCCCCCGAGTCCATCACGGTTGGCATCGACATCAAGCCCGGGAGCGACCTCAACTCCATCAATCCGTCCCTCGAGGGAGATCTTCCGGTGGCGATCCTGGGGTCGGACAGCTTCGACGTGGAGGATGTGGATGAAACGACGCTGGCCTTCGGCCCCGATGGTGCCCCATTCGACCACAGCCAAGGGCCGCACTTCGAGGACTTGAACAGCGACGGCTTCACGGATTTGATGGCGCACTACCGGGTTGAGGAGACCGGGATCGAATTTGGCGATATGGAGGCGTGCGTCACAGGCGAGACACTGGACGGCACGCCGTTTCGCGGCTGCGATGCCGTGCGCACGGTTCCCGACATGGATGGCGATGGGCTTCTCGACGTGGAGGAGGCAGCGATCGGAACCGACGACCTAAACCCGGATACCGACGGAGACGGTTTCGACGACGGCGAAGAAGTCCTTCTGATGGGAACGGACCCGCTGGACCCGCTCGATCCGACGCCGATTCCAGTGCCAGAGCCCTCCGCGCGCCTCATTATCCTGGCGGGCGCCACACTGCTCGGGTTGCTGGAGCGCAGACGGAGCCGCGCTCGCTGACAAAGCCCACCGACCACGCGCGCTTTTGTTTTTCAACTGGATCAGGCGGAGGTGTCCCAACCCCATCGGGGCGGGGTGCGCCCACTTACCGCTGGAGCCGGATAGGGCCGTGAGCTGAGAACCTCTCTCGCGCGAGCACATTTTTTCCCGCCCGCGCGCGGGAATTGTGTGGACGTGGGGCCCCTAGAGCTGGGGCCAGGGGCTCCGCCGGCTCGTCGGGGTTTTCATCCCAGCTCCGCGCCGTTGTGAAACCGTTGTGGATTGGGCTCGAAATGCGCGCATTGGCCGCCTGCCGAAGGCGCGTAAGTCCCTAAGTTCGCTTGATTTCAGAGGTATCAGAAATGTGATGTCAGTTTAGGAAACCGACGCTCTATCCTCTGAGCTACGGGGGCGTGTCCAGGAAGTTACTGAAAGAAAAAGCCTTTTTCGACTGAGAGTCACGCCGGATAGCCCTTCCCGGCGTAGTGGGGTGACTTGTGGGGTGACCCACCGGTTAACTTCCACAGCGCCCAACGGCGACGAGAGCAACGATCACCGCGAGCAGACCGGTCAGCGCAGTCACGAGGCCAATCAAAAACGGTGCCCAGGCAAGAAATCGCTCACGCCGCGCATTTTTCTCCTCGCGGATCGCCTTCCTCGCGCGCTTCATTCCGGTGGTTGTCAACACGAAACCGGGAGCCACAGTAAGTTGCCAGTTCTCGTCCCCTTTATCACGATCGGCTTCCATCGGATAGCCGGGGAAGTCCACATGCAGACGATCGGCATCCCTCCTGAGTTTCCGTGTGAGGTGGTCTAGGCGTTCCTCTTCGAGGTGTATCCTGAACAACCCTAGATCGATTTCCAGCTTCGCTAGCTTATCGGCGTCGTTGTCTCCGTCGCGCTCCGCCTCGACCAACTCATCGGTGCGATCGCGCACTCGCCGCCAGACCACTGCATGGCGCCACCGCATCGGGAGATACTTATCGAGAGCGCTAAAATCCACGTTCGATAGCCTCTGCGGTGTCGCCTGTTGAATTCGGCACAATTTCAATGATGCGCGCGATCAGATCGGCGGGAACCTCGCCCTCGCCCACCGTGAGGGGATGCCTGTACGCGTCGTCGTCGACCCACTTCGCATAGTGCCGCGCCGTGACGCTCACGTCGGAATGCCCGAGCTGCTTGGACACGTAACCCAGCTGCACGCCAGCGGTCAGGAGCTGCGATGCAAACGTGTCCCGCAGATCCTTCGGCGTGCGATCTTCGAGCCCAGCCGCCTCGCACACCTTCGCGAAGTGCCGAGCCGCGTAGTTCTGCGGCTGGAGGGCCGGGAGAATCCGCTCAGAGGCGTCCGGTTGGCCCTTTACGATCCAGTACTCTCGGAGCAGCTTCCGAAGCCGCAGAGAGAGCGCCACGCGCCTCCTCCTCCCTGATTTCGTCGGCCCGTCGTGACGTCCACGCGATCGGCTCTCCTCGATC
>JACZVU010000073.1 GCA_022572485.1 Myxococcales bacterium | reverse complement strand
TCTTTTTCGCATAGCAATCGAACAGCGGCTTCGCGCCTTCGTAGACATCCTCGGAGCCGCCCACCATGATCGTCAGGGTGCCGTTTTCCGCGCCGCTCTGGCCGCCGGAAAGCGGCGCGTCGAGAAATCCGCAGCCGCGGCGTTCCGCTTCCGCGGCCAATTCGCGGGCGAGTTCAGCCGATCCGGTGGTGTGGTCGATGAGAATCGCGCCAGCTGGCAATGCGGCCCACACCCCCGTGTCGCCGCCGACCACGCTGCGAACGTCGTCGTCGTTGCCGCTGCACAGAAAGGCAAATTCGACATTCGCGACGGCTTCCGCCGGAGTTGCCGCAGAGAGACCGCCGTATTCCGCAACCCAGGCGTCCGCCCGAGCCGCGGTGCGGTTGTAGACCGTCATCCCGCAGCCGGCGCGCGCGAGGTGCCCGGCCATCGGATAGCCCATCGTACCGAGGCAGAGAAACGCTGCCCTTCGATTCATCGATTCCACAGGACCGCCTGAAGAGTTGCGTACAGCGTCATCGCATCGGGCCCGACCTTTCTAACGCGGGTGCGCCCTGCCAAGATCGCGTATTACAGCGAGCGCGGTAAAAATGCGCCGCCGATCGCTTCGACCGCAATGCCCTGCTGCTTCAGGGAATCGCTCAACGGATCGTAGCGGACGCCACCGCACAGCTAGACAAACGCGTCGTACGGCCCCATCTCGTGCACAGCTCCGGTCCCGACATTGTTCGCGGCGAGCCTTCCGTCCCGAATCGCACCGGGCCACCCGAGCGCAGCGCGCACAGTCGATCGCCCTCTACCGGACCCGCAAGTGCCTTCTACGAGATATTGAGCAGAGAGAGGCTAGGGAGCTCCGCAGCATACCGTGACACCGGTTCCCGACGAGGATCGGTGTAACCGGATTCCGCGATCCTCTCTAGACGTCGATCTTCTCGAGCGTCAGACCCACGCGGTAGAGTTTGAACTCGACGGTGTCGGAGACGGCTGCGGCCGCGTACCCGAGATCCTCGGGGGCCGAGTCGACGAGCACGATCCCCCGAACCTCCTGCTCTTCAGCGCTCAGGTGTTTCCTCACCCAACCCATGAGCTGAAGCAGATCACCCATCAGCTCCTTACCCTGGCCGGATTCGGCGACGAGAACGACCACCCACCCCGACGCGGCATCCCGCGCGAGCAGGTCGATCCTGCCCACACTCGTCTCGAAGCGAGCACCGGCCGCGTCATCATCGCCATCCGTGTGGTGGCATAGGCCCTCTTCGATCCACTCGGGGCGAGCGATCAGCAGATCGCGAATGCCGTCGGGGCTGAGCTCGAATTTCGGCTCGGCGCGGCTCGGCTTCGGGGCCGACTTCTTCGCGGGGCTGGCCTTCCGGACTGCCGGCCGAGGTTGCTTCTTTGCCTCTTTGGCTTTCGTTTCCGCCACTTTGGGCTCCTCTTCGACCAACTGGGGTGCAAGAGGGAGCGAATACGCGGTCTGGGTTGTGGTGCCACGCACGGACCCAGAGCCGAGATTACGGCCTTTCTGGGTAGCGTGGCCACAATTCGGGCATTTGCGAGCTCCGGATTTGAGGCGCTCTTGACACGTTTCGCAGTACATCTGGCCACCGTAGTCAAAGGTTCAGCAAGAACCGAACCCCTCGAAGCCCATCGGTCGATCGACGCATCGGGATTAGCGAGACCCGCCCCAGAAAATCGGCTGTGCCGCGGCCCGCCGGGCCTTGCGCTCCGATCCAGTAGGTGTGGACCCTTCGGATGCAGCTAAACTCGCGAGGCGATTTCGAGGGAAAATTCCCACCCGTCCGCTGGAGGCCCATGGAGCGCGTCGTCTCGTTGCTTCCGAGCACCACCGAGATTGCCTGTGCGCTCGGATTTCAGCAGGCGCTGGTGGGCCGCTCTCATGAATGCGATTTCCCGCCCGGCGTGGAACGCCTGCCCGTTCTCACCGAATCCAAGCTCGACACCAATGCGGCCAGCGCCGGAATTGACGATCGTGTGAAACAGCTCGTTAGAGACGGGCTGAGCGTTTACCGGGTGGACGCCAAGAAGCTGCGCGAACTACGGCCCACGCTGATCCTCACCCAGGATCACTGCCAGGTCTGCGCGGCGAGTCTTCGCGATGTCGAAGAAGCGTTGACAACGTGGCTCGGCGAGCGCCCACGCGTCCTGTCTCTCAACCCCAACGGCCTCGAAGAAGTCTGGAACGACATCTCGCGGGTTGCATCAGCGCTTGGCGTAGAAGCACGCGGCCGAGACTACCTGGCCGCGCTGGGCGAGCGGGTCGCAGAGATCGCCGAACAGACCCTGCGCATCCAACACCGACCCTCGGTGGCCTGTGTGGAGTGGATCGATCCGCTGATGGCCGCAGGCAATTGGGTGCCCGAACTCGTCACGCTTGCCGGCGGCAACTCCGCGTTCGGCGAGAAGGGGAAACACTCCCAGTGGCTTGAATGGGAGAGCCTCCGCGCTGCGGACCCCGACGTGATCGCGCTGCTTCCGTGCGGCTTCGACATCGAGCGCACCCGGCGGGAACTCGGCCCGCTGATCGCCCAACCGGGTTGGGGCAATCTGCGGGCAGTGCGAGCCGGACGGGTTTTCATCACCGACGGCAATCAGTACTTCAATCGCCCGGGACCGCGATTGTTCGAATCCCTCGAGATCCTTGCGGAAATCCTGCACCCCGATCACTTCACCCCGAAGCACCAGGGTACGGGCTGGCAGCCGCTCTAATCGAATCGCGGCCGTTATTTCGTGTCCTTGAGGATCTCCCGTGCGGCGTTTCGACCGGGTAGCCCCGTCACGCCACCGCCGGGGTGGCAACCCGATCCGCAGAGATACATGCCCTCCACGGGCGCTCGGTAACGCGCATGACCGGGGACCGGCCGCATGTGGAAGAACTGATCCAGGGTCATCTCCCCGTGGTTGGTGTTGCCCTCGGGCAGGTCGTAGACCGTTTCCAGATCGGTCGGGGTGATCATCTTCTGATCGACGATGAGCGCGCGGAAATTTGGTGCGTACTCGGTGATCGTATCCACGACGAGTTTCGCGACCTCCTCTCCCTTCGCTCCCCAATGGCCATCTCGAAGCGCGTAGGGTGTGTACTTCACGGTCACCGACATGATGTGTTTTCCGCTCGGGGCAAGGCTCGGATCGGCCACCGTCGGAATCACGATGTCGAGGTACGGCGCGTTGGACGACCGGCCGTATTTCGTGCAGTCGAAGGCGCGCTGCAGATAGGCAATCGACGGAGCGATCTGAATCGGCCCGCGCAGGTAATCTTCCGTCCCGCTGCCCGCGAGTGCCGAGAATTCCGGAAGTCCGCTCAACGTGAAGTGGATGCGCGACGCGGATCCCCGGTACTTGATGTTGTGGACATGCCGCACGAAGGAAGCATCGAGATAGCGCGCATCGAGCAGCTCGAGGAATGTCGTGCGAGGAGAAGCCCCCGAAACCACCACGCCCGCCTGGATGCTTTCGCCATTGGCGAGCGTCACACCCGCGACCTTGCCCTGGTCGACATCGATCGACTTCACCTCGACGTCGGTTCGGATCTGGGCTCCGAACCCGCGGGCGGTTTCTGCCATCGCCTTGGTGAGTTCGCCGATGCCACCCTTGACGAGGCTCGCCGACCGGAAGAGCCCGGTGTCGCTGAGCGCCCAGTTATAAAAGAACGTGAATGCCGTACCGGCTTCCTGCGGGCCCCAGGTGATGTCCTTCACCGCGCTCGCTGCAATCGTGCCCTTCAGCACCTCGGATTCGAACCACTCGTTGAGCAGGTCTTCGATGGGCATCGGCAGTACGCGCAGCAGAGCGTTGATGTTCTTGCGGCCGAGTTTGAGGATCGGGCCCGCCAAGCTGAGTGCAGCGCGAATGTCAGCCAACCCAACGCTGGGTAGATCGATCGGGGTCAACCTGAGCAGGCCTCCGACCACGCCCGCGATCTTTGTCATCTGATCCACGAACGCCGGATACTTCGCAGCGTCCACGGCGGAGAAGCGCTCGATCTCTTTCACGGTCCGCGCGGTATCTCTCCAGATCGTGAGGTGCGAACCATCGGGCTCCGGTGAACTCGCGATCGGATCCAGCGGGATGATCTCTACCTGAGAGTCGAGTTTGAGATCCGCCCTGACCTCATCCGAGAGGTATCCGGCGGTATCGGCGCAGGGCGAAATCTTGAAGCCCGGAAAAAGTTCTTCGGTGGTCGCGACACCGCCGACCATGCTGCGCTTTTCGAGGACCACCACGCGGCGCCCGGCTTTCGCCAGATATCCCGCCGCTACCAGACTGTTGTGGCCCGCTCCGATGATGATGACGTCGTTGTTTCCCACGGCTTTGATTCCTATTGGCTGCGTTACGGGGTGACGGATTTCAATTGATCACTCGGTCGATCAGAATGGGGGGTTAGTTTCCATCCCGAAGGATTTCGAGCGCTCCGAGGCGGCCGGGTCCGCTGGTAATGCCACCACCTGGGTGGGTGCCCGAGCCGCACTGGTAGTAGTTTCGGATCGGCGTGCGAAAATCTGCCCATCCCGCCGCGGGTCGGAAGAAGAAGAGCTGGTCGAGGGTGAGCTCACCCGCAAAGATGTTGCCCTCCGTCAGGCCGACCTCCTGCTCGATATCCCACGGCGTGAGCACCTGCTTGTGGAGAATGATGTCCTTGAGGTTCGGGATGAACTCCGAGAGCGTGTCGATCACCGCATTGCCGAACGCATCCCGCTGCTGATCGCGGTTGCCGTATTCTGGCATCTCGTAGCTGGCGTACTGGACGAAGCACGACATCACGTGTTTGCCGGGCGGCGCCATGCTCGGATCGGACATCGTCGGGATGACGATGTCGATGTAGGGCCGCTTCGAGAACGCCCCGTATTTGGCATCGTCGTAGGCCTGCTCCATGTAGTCGACGCTCGGGGAGATTTCCATCATGCCCCGCAGGAACATTGGATCCGTCATCCCACTGAACTTCGGCGCGGTGTCGAGGGCGAGATTGACCTTCCCCGACGATCCTCGGAATTTGAACTTGTCGATCGCGCTGACGAGATCCTCGGGTAGATCCTTTTCATCGACAAGCTTCCGGAACGTGACGTAGGGATCTGTGGCCGACGCGATCGTCTTGGCGTAGATCTCTTCGCCATCTTCGAGCGCCACACCGACAGCCCGACCCTTCTTCACGATCACCTGCTGGACGGGGGCGTTGCAGCGGATCTCGGCACCGTAGCTCCGCGCCGCGCTCGCAATGGCATCGCTCACGCCGCCGGTACCACCCTTCTGAGTCCCCCAGGCTGTGTAGGCGCCGTCGAGTTCTCCCATATAGTGGTGCAGAAGCACGTAAGCGGTTCCCGGCGACTTGACGCCGAGCTTCGTGCCGATGATGCCGCTGATGCCCATCACGGCCCGGATGACGTCCGCCTCGACCCACTCTGCGAGGAAGTCGTCGGCGCTCATCGTCATGATCTTCGAGAGCTGCTGAAAGATCTTCTTGTCGAGGCTCTTCAGGTGCTTGCCGAAATCCGCCAGGGTGCGTGCGCCGCGGAGACCCGGACTCGCGGGGTTCGGCGGCACATAGCCGAGGATCGGCTTCACCGCATTCGCCATCTGGTACATCATCTGGCTGTACTTCGGGATCATGTCGGCATCGCGCTTGGAGTGGCGTTTGATTTCCTCGCGCAAAGAGGCCGGGTCTGCGTACATCGCCAGTTGGTCACCGTTTTCCGTCGGCGCCCAGACGCTGTCGAGCGGCACGATCTGAAGACCGTGCTTCGCCAGCTCGAGTTCGCGAATCACTTCCGGCCGCAGAAGGCTTACCACGTAGGAAAAGACCGAGTATTTGAAGCCGGGGAATTTTCCCTCGGTGACGGACGCGCCGCCCACGAGATAACGCTTCTCCAACACCAGAACCTTGCGTCCGGCCTTGGCGAGATAGGCCGCGCAGGTCAGGCCGTTGTGGCCACCACCGATGATGATTGCATCATATGATTGTTTCATTTGGATTCCTACCGATCGTTCCTGGTGAGTACATTCAAGAAATTGGTGATTATCAAGCGCATTGCGCCTCTGCTTCCTACTCTCGTTTCCGCGGCGGATCGAAGAACGGCATCTTCACGACCGTCGCCGGCACCGCATAGCGCCGCGCTTCGATGGTTTGTTCGACATAGATCGTGCTTCCGAGTTTCGCGTACTGCGGCTTCACCCGGGCAATCACCACGTACTTCTTCATGACAGGCGACCAGGTTCCGCTGGTCGCCCGGCCGATGTGGTCGCGCTGGTCTGCATCCGAGTAGACCGGGATGGCATCAACCCAGGATTGATAGGGAAGGTGCAGTGGCATCGAGTACTGGGCGAAGACTTTCTCGAGCGCCAACACGTCGACTTCGAGCCCCACGGTGCAGGTCGCCGGCCCGCGCGCGTTTTCGCGGCGCAGCGCTTCCTGGCCGACGAAGTGTCTCTTCTTCTGGTTGACCATCCACCCGAGCCCGAGCTCGTAGGGAGACGTCTTCTCCACTTCGAACATCGCGGTTCCCGCAGAGTGAAAATCCGCGTCGAGTAGGAGCAGGCCCGCCTCGATGCGCACCATGTCGAGCGCAAGCATTCCCGCGGGCAGCATCTTGTAATCGGCCCCGGTCTCCATCAGCGCGTCCCAGATCCTCTCGCAGTGGTCGGGCTCGGCGAAGACCTCATAGCCGAGATCGCCCGTGTAGCCGGTGCGCGCAATGTTCACGGGGGCGCCCGCCAACTTTGTTTCCAGCTGGTAGAAATACTTGAGATCGTTCATGTCGGCATCGGTGAGTTGCTGGAGGATGTCGCGGGACATCGGCCCTTGCAGGGCAACGGCACCGTACGCATCGGTGACGTCTTCAATTTCGACATCCATCCCGAAAGCGTTGTCCTGCAGCCAGTAGAGGGTCGGAGTGGCTGCAGTCATGCGGAAGAAATCTTCGCCCAAGCGCGCGACAGTTCCATCGTCGATGATCTTGCCGTCGTCATCGCACCACGCGGTGTAAATCACCTGACCGACGCGACATTTGGACGCGTCGCGCGTGATCACGCGATTCATGAGTGCAACAGCGTCCCGCCCGCGAATGAAATACTTGTAGAGCGGCGAAATATCGAACAGGCCAGCGCTGAGCCGGATCGCATTGTACTCATGGATGTGATCCATCTCGTATATTTGAGCGGACAGGTATCCTGACCACTCGACCCAGCTCTGGCTCTCGCACAGCGCATTCGTGCGCGAATGGAAGGGTGTGTGTCTCGGCATTGCTTCTCCTCGAAAGACGCTTCGGGGCGCTTGTCAATCGGAGCGAACCGGACGTCGCCCCTCATCGTCGCGTCGCGTCACGCCCGCACCGTGTCGATTGAATCTCGAGGTGCGGCTTTACGGCGTGGTTTCGATCTCGCCGAAGGACCGGGAATATCGCACATCGATTGATCGTACGCCCGTTCGCAAATGGATTGCACGGCTTTGTGCGCGACTGGCGATGCAGTAAACCCAAGTGGGATGAGGGGTGATAACAGTGTGGTTTGGAAGGGAAAAGAAACCGACAACCCTACGAATCGTTTCAACGATCCAGGGAGCTTGAATGCCTTGATGCAATCGCGTTGATTTGAATACTTTTGATGAAATCGCGTTGGCTGGTGCGTTTCAGCCCAATTCGGCCACGAAACGAGCCTCCAGCGTCTTCAGGTCGGCTCGGTAGACATGCCTCAGCGTTCGCGCCAGGTTACGTGTCCGCATCAGCCGGTCGCAGAATTCCCGCAGCACGCGCTCGCCCCGCTGATTGACCAGAAATTCGAGCATCGCATAGGACTGTAGATACGCGAGATGCGCGGCGTCTTGATTCAGGTGTCCAAAGCTCGGGGCGCTCAGGCTGGAGAGCTGAAACAATGCGCCGTTCGACTTGGCGTTCAAGAGCATCGAGCGCTCGGCTCCGTTCAAATGTCGCTTGCCCTGGGTACGCGCTTCGAACCACTCGGCGAAGCCCTCGTTCAGCCAGGCCGGCAAAGAGTATGAGGGTGCTGCCGCATCGAGCGCCGCGTGCACCAACTCGTGGTGGAGTACGCGAGAAAGACGGACGTCCAACGCGGTCGCCCCGCGAATGCGAATTACGCCGTGGTAGAAACCCGCGGCCGCAAATCGAAAGGCTCCCGCAAACTGTTGATCAAAGACGCGCGGATCGTAGATCACGACTTCGATCTTGCGCCCGGGCCGAAGCCCCAGATAGGCGTCCAATTGATCGTAGGCGCGCTCTAGTTCTGCCAGGATCTGCTGTTCGAAGCGCCTCGTACCGTGAAAGCCACCCGCGCGATCGATGGCCACATCTTGGTAAAGATCGAAATGCGCCGACGAGCGGTGCTCGAATTCTCCGTCTGCACCGCGATCAATCGCTCCCGCGGGTGCGCTCAGCAAGAAGCCGAGCCACACCCATGCACTGTGTTTATTCCATCGGATAGCGGATCTCCTTCTAGACGCCGCCGCAGACCGCCAATGCATCATCTGGAACCACGGCGCCGGCGGTGGCCCAATGCTCGTCGGCCCTGCTACCGAAAGTCGTCGTGCCAATCCCGATCTCCGAGGCCGAGACTCCACGGCGGCTGAGCCAGCGCTGCTCACGTCTTCAAGCCTTGGCGCTGGGCCGAGAGGAAACTTCCCCGTACCAGCGAGTGAGATTCTTGTGCTCGGGATCGATGCGGATGTCCGACACTCGACCGAAGTCGACTCCGACCAGTAGGGTGATATCCGCGATCGTGTAGCGATCTCCGGCGACGAATGGCCGATCGGCCAACTCGCCATCGAGCCATGCCAGCTGCTGGATCGCTTGTTTCTTGCAAACGGCGCCGTACTCGGGCACCTGGGGAATTCGATCCTTGAAGAAATCGTGCGTGTTGCGAAACGCCTGCATGATCGGAAACGCCACTTCGAATTCGATGCGGCGCAGCCACATCTCGACGATGGCCCGATCCTTCGCGTCGCTTCCCATCAAGGGCGGCTCGGGTTTCGTCTCCTCGAAGTATCGACAGATCGCTGTCGATTCCGCGATGATCGCTCCGTCGTCGAGTTCGAGGATTGGAACGCCACCGAGTGGGTTCTTGGCCAGAAAGGCGGATTGGCGATTCTCGGATTTGACGATATCGACGTCGATGGTGGGCACTTCGATGCCTTTTTCGGCCAGAAAGATCCGGACGCGGCGCGGGTTGGGTGCAACGGCACTGTCGTAGAGTTTCATGGGAGCCTCGAAGGCTGAGTCCGTTCAGCTCGCTTCGAGTGTATCGGCGTGTACGGGTAGACGCACGCTAAAAACCGTGCCCTTTCCCGGCTTGGAATCGATCGTGATCTCCCCGCCGTGCTTGCGCACGATCTCGTGGGCGATTCCCAACCCGAGCCCGGTCCCCTCGCCAACGGGTTTCGTGGTGAAGAAGGGGTCAAAAATGCGATCCATCAGATCCGCCTCGATGCCGCAGCCATCGTCCTCGATCCTCACCACGACACTCCGGCTCTGCGCTTCGGTTCGCACCCGGATGGTCCCGCGAGTGACAATCGCCTGGTTGGCGTTGAGAATCAGATTGAGAAACACCTGCTGCAACTCTTGAGGCGCACAGGCAATCAGTGGAAGCAGGCCGTAATCCTTTTCGACGACGGCCGCCACTCTCAGCTGTGGCGCTGCCATACGCAGGACACCGTCGAGCAGCTCGTTCAAGTCCGCCATGGTGCGATCGCCGCGGCCCGAGTGGGCGAGACCCTTGACGTCGCGCACGATCGCCGAAGCGCGGTCAACACCCTCAAGCGATTCGTCGATCATCTCAGCGCCCTCGGCGATCAATTCGTCGCATGAACCCGACGCCCCGCTCTTTTCCAGTTCGGCTCCCAAGGACTCCCAGTGGTGCCGCAAAAGGCTCAGATTGGCGCGCACGTAGGCGAGGGGATTGTTGATCTCATGGGCGATTCCCGCCGCGAGTTCGCCGACAGCGGCGAGCCGACCCGAAACCACCAGGCGGCCTCGAAGGGCCTCGAGTTCCCGAAGGTCCCGAGCGACGAGCACGATTCCGATCGGCGAACCCTGGCGATCGTTCAGCGCCGCAGAGGAGAGCGAAACCGGAACCGTGTCGCCTCCTTCGCTGCTGAGTTCGCACTCTACCTCGGTCAATTCGTCGATCAAACGACCGTTTAGTCCATGGATCAACTCCCGGATGTCGAGTCCATCCAATTGGAATGTCGGACACCCGAGGAGCTTCGCCATCGCGCTGTTGCCATATCGAATGCGACCGTCAGGATTCAACATTGCGACACCATCGGGCAGCGTCTCGAGAATCTCTGCCGCGAATAGCCCGGGAGCGAGCAGCGGATAACCCGAGCGATAAAATGTCCAGACGATCGCGCCGCTCAACGACGCGTGTACGATCGTTCCGAGATGAGGCACCTGAATCCCGAACATGGGAAGTAGACCGTCGGTCAACCCCGCGAGCGCGAAGGAACAAAAAAGCCCAGCCCCCACCCAGCGCGCGTGATATCGCTCTCTCTTGGTATTCATCTTCCGATAGGCCTGCCGGCCGACCTCGAACGCGAGACACATACAACTCAACGCGAACAGATGAAAGAACACGAATGCGGGTCCGAGTTCGTAACCCCATCCCCAACGGGTGCGTGCGACACCCGTGTGGAACCAGGGAGTGAACCAGTCGAGCAGCAAGAACAATCCGCCAATGGCGATCAGCGTAGGCAGTGCGCGACGAATCCGGGGCGCTGCTTCACCGGTGGCCGCCAGCACGAGCCCAACTCCTAGCGGACCGATGAACGCCCAGCCGAGGGCAGACGCTTTGATGTAAGCAAGCGCAACGTCCGGGTCGCTGCGGGTGTTCCAGAGCACCTCACAGGCAGCCCAGAACGAAACACCGCTCAACAAAAGGGCGGCGTCACGGGTCGAGCGGTCCTTCGTTCCCCTGCAACAGACGATTGTCGCGAGGATCGAGGTGGAGATACAGGCTAGTAGTGGCAGTACCAGGTAAAGCGACAATCCCGCATCCGATGATCAACCCACACTAGAAAGCAACGAGAGTGACGAGCTTCGCAGCCTAGAAAGCGCCGAGGGTGAAGAGCTTCGCAGCCGCAGTCGCCGCGACCTTCAGCAGCAACGCAAGCTGGCGCGCTGCTTCTTGTTGTTCGTCGCGCGCCGAGTACGCCGGACAGCGATCGGCCAGCCGCGCCTCGAGCAACTCGACGTGATGCTGCGTCTTCCTCGCCCAGTCGTCTTTGCCGAGCGCCTCGGCTCGGTCAGCCATGCCCTCGAAGTGATTGATCCGGTGCATCAGTCGGCCGCAGTCCGAAGGGTCAGCGGCCGCAACACCGGCCAGCAAGAGGCCGATTGCAGTGGCGAAAGCGAGTGCCGATTTCATTGCGGATCCCCCCCCACGCGAAGAGTCGCGCCTCCCAGGGGATATCGGCGCTTCGGCAGTCGAGGTAAAGTCCCTGCGGGGAAAATCAGAGCTGCTGGGCGATCTGGTGGGCCGAGCGGTGTGCGAGCGCCATTCCCGTCCACATCGGGTTCACAGACGGGCATTGGGGGAAAATGCCGGTGTCGGCGATGTAGAGGTTCTCGAAGTCGTGGCAGCGCCCCATCTCGTTGACCACGCCGAGCCTAGGGTCACCGTGCATTCGCGTGGTGCAGAAGACGTGATTGCCGGCAAGTACCAGATCCGTCGCACGAAGCGGTCGATCCCGGAGGATTTCAGCCTCCTCGAGCGAGTGCAACTCGGGCGCAATGCCGTGAACCCCGGGAACGATGGTCCGCGCACCTGCTGCGAAAAAAATCTGGGCGAGAACCCAGAGCGCACGGGACAGGATCGGAACATCCGCCGGATGCAGTTTCCAGCTGAGTATCGGATCCAGGGACCGCCGCTTCGCGCGAACGCGTCCGAGCGAGCGATTGCAGCTCGCAATGCCATCCCAGATTGCCGAATACGGGAGGTCGGCCAGCCGGTTCTTCAGTGCCATTCCCGAGCCCGGCAACCGAACGGCGGTGATCGCAGGGGGCGCCCAGAGCGTTTCCAACTTGAAACCGTCACGCAAGAAATGGCGCGACTGGTACCCCTGTGTGGCGCCAAAGCGGGGATACAC
>JACZVU010000072.1 GCA_022572485.1 Myxococcales bacterium | reverse complement strand
CCGTGCTGATCAGGACTTCCATGGCGGGCACACGCCCCTTTCCGTCAGCGCGAGGCACGAGGCGCTGGGAAATCACCGCCTTGAGGATTGCAGCGAGCTGTAGTCGAACCTGCTTCTGCTGGTAAGGGGGAAATACCGAGATGATCCGGTTGATGGTCTCGGTCGCGTCGAGTGTGTGCAGGGTGCTCATCACCAGATGCCCTGTCTCGGCTGCCGTGAGGGCGGTTTCAATCGTTTCGAAGTCGCGCATCTCACCGACGAGAATGACATCTGGGTCCTGGCGAAGTGCAGCGCGCAACGCATTGGCGAAGCTCTGGGTGTCGACGCCGATTTCGCGCTGATTGACGATCGAGCGCCGATCGCGAATCAAGAATTCGATCGGGTCCTCGATCGTCATGATGTGGCAGGTTCGGTTCGAGTTGATGTAATCGATCATTCCGGCCAGGGTTGTCGATTTTCCGGAACCCGTCGTACCCGTCACGAGCACCAACCCCCGCTGCTCCATTGCGATGGATTCGATGATCTTGGGCAGATTCAGGCTGTCGATCGACTTGACGCCAAAGGGAATCACTCGGAAGACGATTCCGACGGTTCCGCGCTGTTGAAATACGTTGACGCGGAAACGGCCTAGCCCAGCGATGCCGTAGGCGAGGTCGGATTCGCGAGTCTCATCGAAACGAGCCCTCTGGCTTTCGTTCATGATCCCGTGGGCCATTTTCTGGAGCTCGTCCGGAGGAATTCGCTCTCCGTTCTTCAGCGGGACCAGGGCGCCGTCCACCCGAAACATGGGCGGTAGTCCCGGCTTTAGATGGATGTCGGAGGCTCCACCCTTGAGGGCGATCTTTAGGATGTCGTTGAGCTCCACGCCCACTCCCCCCAGGGTCGCTCGTGCGACCTTACGGCGCGTCTAATCGTCCTTTTGGTGCCCCGCCTTGAGTGCCGTCGCAGATCCGGTCTTCCCCCGCAGCGCACGTCCTCGGCAGGAGTGTGATGTCGGTACTCAGGTTTCGGTCTTTATCGGTCGAAATGGTAGGCGTCTCAATCACTTATGGATTGCGACCTATAACCAGGGAAAATGCGCATGGGTGCACCGTATCGAGTCGATCGCGAATCTGATAGCCGGACGTTCGCTGGGCGGTTACCGCGAACGGCCGCGTTGGGATGCGCGGCGGTTCTCGCCCTACTGCAGGTTTCCTGTGTGGTTCTACCGGTTCGCTTCGCGCCTGGTGTTTCTGGCACGGTCGTCGACCAGGCGAGTGGCAAACCCATAGCGGGAGCGCTCGTGGTGGTGCGTTTCGACGGCCACTACGACGACATCCTGCCGGATCGCGAAGTTCTCGGGCACCGCGAAGCGATGACCGACGCCAGCGGCCGCTTCGCGATCGACTCCCTGATCAAGCCGGGCATTTCGGCCTGGCCGACATATCGCACGGAGGCGCGCGTCGTTGCCGTGATGAGCGACGATTACCGCTGTCCCCGCCCGCAGCGCGTTTCGGACTCCCATGAAGTTCGAGTGGGCCTTCAACGGGCTCTCGATGAGAATGACCGACGCGACTCCTGCAGCCCCGTGCCGGCCGAGAAGGGCGAGGCAGTCACCTACATGGCGGCTTGGCGCGCGTTGTATCCCGATCTGCATGCTGGTCCGGACGTCGATGAGGTCCACCAGCTCGAACGCCTACTCTCGGCTCGATCGGCGTTCGGGTTCGGGGAGAACTGTGAAGGCCCGGCGCTCGATCTCGCGCTGTCGCCCGACGGGCGTCGAGCGGCTTTCGAGATCACCGGAGATCGGGTGTCCGAGGTTCACGTCGTGGAGCTGCGGGCCAGTCGCTCTCGGCTCGCTCAGGTGATCGCGCGTGATGCGCAGTCTTCACCGCGGCGTCTGGCGTGGATGAATCCCGTTGACTTGGTGCTCTGGGAGCCCTCCGAAGATTCCTACCAGGCCGTCTCGCCATCGGTTTTCTCGACCGGGGAATTCGAGCGGATCTGGTCCGCGACCGGCCCCGCCTCGCACGCGCTCAACCGTGACGAGGGGCCAGCACTTCGGTTCGAGGAAAAGGCTGTGCGTGTGCTCGCTCCCGAGGATCTCAACGACGAGGGCGACTCGCGCTGGCGAGGTCGCTCGTTTGTGCTCCAACAGAGGCCGAATCCTGAGACGGGCCTGCCTCAAGACGATCTCCGCGTCTATCGCGAGGACGCGACGAGTTATACGCTGTCGCTGCCCGGAGAAGTCTGCGGCCCGCGCGGTCGCTTCGGACGACCTCAGTATCGGATCGCTGCTGACAACCGCACGAGCCTCGACCTGCGATTCGTCAACGGCGGTTGCCACGTGGTGCTGACGGATCTCGAGACGGGTGAGTGGTCGGCACTCGACGCTGTCGATCGAGCCGGGGTTTGTCGCGCCGTACGACGCGTTCAGCCGGCGGAATTTAGAACTGCACTACGCGGCTACACCCGCGAACTCGAATCGGCGATCTTCGAAGCTGGAGCCGACCCGGCTTCCGCGTACGCGTTGCGCATCGAAGCGGATGGTACGACCTGGCTCGATACCCGTGGGTTTTCCGGTGAGTCGATGACAATCGAAGTGCCGCGCTTTCCGCTCGACACGCCACTACAGCGCATCGAAATCACCACCCTCGGTGGCGTTTCGAACACTCGCGGTGCAAGCGCGCACCCCAGACTGGACCCGCTCTAAAGAGCGGCGGCCCGATAGGCCGCGCGACGCCGCAAGCAAAGCCGAAGGATTTCCCGCCAGACGAGACCGAATAGGTCTCGACGCCGCGCAAGCTTTGGCCGAAGGCCAACGCGCAGCTGGGAGTTCCCCTCAACGCGCGTCAGCCTGCGCAACGCCATCTCCGGATTGAAGTCGCAGAGATGACGTTGCGCGTCTGCCTACTCGGCGACGGCCGGAACCGCGAGCGCTTTCTCGGACTCCCCGGTTTCTCCGGTGGGCGCAGCGTCCGACCGCACGAGGCGTTTGAGCCCCTTGGCGGTGTAGACCGCTTCGGCCAGCCGCTCGCGTGCATCCGGATTCTCCTTGAGGAATTGGCGTGCGTTTTCGCGCCCCTGGCCGATGCGCTCGTCGTTGTAGGAGTACCAGGACCCGCTCTTCTCCACGATGCCCTCATCGACGCCCAGGTCGAGGAGGTCTCCCTCGACCGAGATCCCCTCGTTGAAGAGGATGTCGAACTCGGCTTGGCGGAAGGGTGGCGCGACCTTGTTCTTCACGACCTTCACACGCGTGCGATTTCCGACTACGACATCTCCGTCCTTGAGGGCCGCGATGCGCCGGATGTCGAGGCGAATCGAAGCGTAGAACTTGAGCGCGTTGCCCCCAGAGGTGGTCTCGGGATTGCCGAACATCACACCGATCTTCATCCGGATCTGGTTGATGAAGATCACGGTCGCCTGCGATTTCGAGACCGTGCCCGTGAGTTTCCGCAGGGCCTGACTCATCAGCCTGGCCTGGAGGCCCACGTGGTGATCGCCCATCTCCCCCTCGATCTCCGCTCTTGGAACGAGCGCTGCGACCGAGTCGATGACGACGAGCTCGATTGCGCCCGAGCGCAGCAGGACGTCGACGATCTCGAGGGCTTGCTCGCCGGTGTCGGGTTGCGAAACGAGCAGGTCGTCCACCTGCACGCCGAGCTTGCGCGCGTAGCCGATATCGAGCGCGTGTTCGGCGTCGATGAAGGCGGCCACACCGCCGTTTTTCTGGACTTCCGCAACGGCGTGGAGTGCGAGCGTCGTCTTGCCGCTCGACTCCGGTCCGTAGATCTCGACGACCCGCCCCTTCGGGTACCCGCCGACACCGAGCGCGAGGTCGAGGCTCGGCGATCCGGAAGAAAAGACCCTGATCTCTTGATCGATGTTGCTCCCCCCCATTTTCTGAATGGCTCCCTTGCCGAATTGCTTCTCAATGGTCGAAATCGCGAGTGCGATTGCGCGCTCCTTGTGGCCCTCCGGCCCCGCGGATCCGATCGGGCTGACGTTCGTGTCCAATTTCGATTTCGCACCGCCCCGCCTGTTTTTCGTGCTCAATGCCATTTTGGTCATCCTCCAACTTTCGGGTTGTAGATCGATTGATCTGTTTCAGTCAAAAGGGGTGATGGTTCGCCGCCAAGCGGCGCGCGTTCGATGGGGGTGTAGTGCGCTCCCGAGGGTTGCAGTTCGCTTTTGAAGAGCACCGCTTCTTTCACAGGGCAATTCTCACCGCGGGTTGTGACGTCCCCGGTCACAGACGGAAAGTGTTTTCCGCGTATCCGCCCCAGAGTCAAGTGCGCCCTGAACGGGCGTGGCTCCGGGCCGAAACCCGCTGCCACGACGCCTCGCTCGACTGCGTCAGCGAGCTCTTTGAGGGGCTCCGCGGGCCCGACATCGAGAACCATGGCCAGCGGGCGGCGCCGGGAAGGGAAGGGCCGGGTGCCGCCGAGTTGGAGGCGGAACGGGCTCAGTGCCGTGGTCTGCTCCCGAACACAGTCGGCGAGATGGGTGATGCGGCCGCAATCGAGTTCTCCGAGAAAGCGCAGCGTCACGTGGAGGCCATCCTCGCGCACCCAGCGAACCGCGTCGCCAGCGGGGCATGCGCGCAGGTGGTCGACGATCTCTGCGACTGCGCTGCGTGCGCGCTCGTCGAGATCGATCGCGAAAAAAGCGCGCAGGGTGTGGGTCGCTTTATCCAAGGCCGCGCTCCTCGCGAAGGTGGCGCTTTGCAACGGCCTTTCTCCGATGGTTTGTTCCGATCAACGCTGCACCCACTTTGGGCCGACGAGCTCCACGCCCAGCAGCGTTCGCCGGACCCAGTCGAGGGCAATTTGCGAGGTCAACAGCCGGTGGCGGGCGCGATCCATGCGGAAGACGAAGGATTCGGCATGGGTCGCACCCTCGCGGGCGAGCGCGATGTGGACCAGGCCGACGGGCTTGGTGTCCGTTCCTCCATCGGGGCCCGAAATACCCGTCGTTGCGATGCCGATATCCACATCGAAGCGTTCCCGCACGCCCTCCGCCATCGCGCGAACCACGGGATTGGAGACGGCGCCGTGCTCTTCGAGGGTGGCGGTGGAAACCCCGAGCAGCGCGGATTTCGCGGAGTTGGAATACGCGACCACGCCTCCCGCGAAGTAGGCCGACGAACCCGGGTTGTCGGTGATGCGCGTGGCGATCAGTCCACCCGTACAGGATTCCGCGACGGCGATCGTCATGCTGCGCTCCGCGAGCATCTGGCCGACGACAGCGTCGAGGGTTTGTTGATCCTCGCCGTAGACGAGGGGGCCGAGGCGCTGCCGGATCGCGTCGCAAATCCGGTCGAGTGCGGCCTCGGCTTGTTTGGCGGTGGCGGCTCGCGCGAGCGGCCGCAGGTAGTTGTCGGGAAACGAGGTTCGGAATCCCAAGCTGACATCGCCCGACGCCGCGATGTCCTTCAGCTCGTCGTCGAGAGCCGACTCGCCCATCCCGAAGGTTCGAAGCAGTCGCGCCCGGACCGTCACTCTTTCACTGTGGATCGCTTCGATTCGCGGCAATACCTGCTCGTCCATCATGAGGGTCATCTCGTTGGGGACGCCCGGCAGGCAGAAAAAGCGCGTCAACCCCTGGGTGATCGAAAACCCCGGCGCTGTGCCGAGCGGGTTGGGCAGGATGTCGGCGCCCTTGGGAAAGCGCGCCTGGCTGGCATTGTTTTGGGTCATCTCCCGGCCGCGGGTGCGAAAGAAGGACCGGATCCCTTCGAGAGCTGCTTCGTCGAGGAAGAGTTCGAGGCCGAAGGCTTCGGCGAGAACGGCTGCCGTGAGATCGTCGCGCGTCGGCCCGAGCCCACCCGACACGAGGGCAATGTCGCTGCGGGTCGCGGCGCGTCGGAAGGCGTCGATCATCGCGGGCGGGTCGTCGCGCACCGACGTCTGGAAGTGGGTTTCGATATCGAGGGTGAGCAGTCGGTCCGCGAGAAACGACTTGTTGGTGTCGACGATCTCGCCGCGCAGCAACTCGTCACCGATGGTCAGGATTTCGGCCTTCACGGGTTTGCCACCCGGGTGCTGCAGAAGATGGCAAGCGGCGTCATCACCAACGCCGCCAACGCGCCCGCGGCGACGTCGTCGAGCATCACGCCGGCGCCACGCGCAAAGCGGCGCTCCGCCCAGGCGACGGGTCCGGGTTTCCAGATGTCGAAGAGCCGGAAGAGCAGAAAGCCGGCGCCGAGAAGCGCGAGCGAAGTGGCGCCAGCGAGATTTTCGAAGAAGAGCAAAGGGCTGAGCGCGAGCAGCTGCCCGACGACCTCATCGATCACGATTCGCTCGTCGTCCTTCCTGCCAAAGAAATGCTCGGCCTGGTCAGCGGCCCAGATGCCCAGCGCGAGCAGCGTGGCTGCGGTGAGGGCGAAGAGCAGCGGGTGGAGAGGCGAGAGCAGGACGTAGAGGGCGACGCCCAGCGCGGACCCGAAGGTCCCTGGGGCGATCGGCGCGTAACCCACCCCTCCGGCGGTGGCCAGAATTCTCGCCACTCCGCGCTCTGAGTCAATTTCTGTTTTGTTATCAGACACTTCTACGATCGACTCGATCGGGACCGCAGTGTGAGCGCTCCGCCCGGAGCCGCGGCTGGAGGGCCGCGGAGCGATTCGGCGCCACAGCAGGGGGGCCGAGCGCCGAGCGCCAGAATACCCCCAGCAGGCCTAGAGCGTCAATCATCCGAGGCGAAAAAAAAGGGAAAGTCTCGAATTTGATGCTGGCTGGGCTGCGTGGTGGGTACGGGGTGGGCGGGGGTCGAGCTGCGAATGGCTCGCCCGCCAAGGGAGCGGTGGGTTTGCGGCTCCGGTCAGCCTGATTGGTGGCGGACTTGGAGTTGGGAGACCCAGGGCGGGCTGCGCTGATTTCGCAGCTCGACCCCCACGCCCGTACTTGCGCGCGTATCTCCCCCCTCTCATAAGACAGCGGCCCTGCTCGGGCTGCTAGGTTGAAGAACCATGCCCCATCGCGGACCTATTCTTGGAGTCGATCTGGGCGAGAAGCGCATCGGGTTGGCGGTCTCCGACGCGGCTGCGAGCATCGCGTTTCCAGCCGGGTTCATGGCCAGCCATGGACGCGCACGCGATCTCGTGGCGCTGCGCGAAGTGATCGAAGCGCGGGGAATCGTTCGGATCGTGGTTGGGCTTCCGATTCATCTCAACGGGCAAACCAGCCCGGGCTCCGTAGCCGCTCGAAGTTTCGCCGAGGCGCTCGGCGAGGCGACGGGTCTGCCGGTGGATCTGCTCGATGAGCGCTGGACGAGCCGGGCTGCCGAGCGTTCTCTCAGCGAAACGAAAGGCGGCCGCAAGAAGCGGCGCGAAGTCGTCGATTCAGTTGCGGCCACGCTGTTGTTGCGGACCTATCTCGAGCACCAGTTGGCATCTCAGGCGCCGTGCGAGTGAGTCGACGCGCGATCGCAGTCACTTCGACCCTGGTTGCGATTACGCTGATCGGTGTCTCATCGGTTGCAGGGAGTTTGCGTTGGGCGCTGTTGCCCGCGCTGGCGTCGGCGCCGCCCGCGATCTTCGACGTGCGCCCCAGAGCCAGCTTGGGTCAAGTGGCTCGAGGTCTCGAGTCCCGCGGACTGATCCGAAATGCTACCGCCTTCAAGATACTCGCCCGTTATCGCAAGCTCGATGGCGCGCTTCAAGTCGGTGAGTACGAACTCTCTGCTGCGCTCTCGCCAGGCGAAATCCTGACGCAAATTGTCGAGGGGCGGGTGGTGACCTACGAAGTGGTGATCCCGGAGGGATTGACCGCTTCTCAAGTCGCGCTGCGGCTCGAGGCCGCCAGGCTCTCGAATGCTGCCGATTTTTTGACTTTCGCATCAGACCCCGCGAGTGCCAGGTCATTGGGTGTCGAGGGTGCGACTCTCGAGGGTTACCTCTTTCCGGAGACCTACCGCCTGCCGCGCGGTCTCGAAGCTCGCGAAATCGCCAAGGTATTCGTCGATCAATTTCTCGAAGTCTGGCGCGCGATCGAACCGCAGGCGCGTCTCCAGGAACTCTCGATGGTCGAGACCGTGACGCTCGCTTCGATCGTCGAAAAAGAGACCGCTGCACCACACGAGCGGCCACTGATCGCGTCGGTCTTTCGCAATCGCCTGAAGCGCGGGATGCGGCTCGAGACCGATCCGACGGTGATCTACGGAATTTCCGATTTTGACGGCAACCTTCGGCGCCGGGATCTCGAGAACGCCGAGAATCCCTACAACACCTATCAGATATCGGGCCTTCCGCCCGGCCCGATCGCGAACCCCGGCGCTGGCGCGTTGCGCGCCGTGGTTGATCCCGCCGAGAGCGACTACCTCTTCTTCGTCTCGCGCAACGACGGAACGCACGTCTTCTCGAAAACCTACTCGGAACACGTGCGTGCGGTGGATCAATACCAGCGGAAGCGATCCCGGTAACGGATTGCGGCAATTTCGCCGAGCGGGCCCCGGACTTCGTCAATCCAGCGCAACTGCCTTGAGCAGCGGGAGATTGTCCAGCGCTGCGCCCGCGCCGTGGACGACTGCGGTGAATGGATCGTCGCTACGCAGGATTGGAAGCTTCGTCTCCTGACGCAGCACCACGTCCAGATCTCGCAGCAGAGAACCGCCTCCGACCAACATGATGCCGCGATCGACGATGTCTGCCGCGAGCTCTGGCGGCGTCTTCTCGAGCGTCAAGTGAACAGTCTCTATGATGGCGTGAATCGGTTCGAGGAGTGCTTCGCGAATCTCGTCACTGGAAGCCGAGACCACCTTGGGGATCCCGGCGACGAGGTCGCGCCCCTTGATGTCCATCATCTCGGTCTTCGCGTCGACGGATGCCGTTCCGATGGTCAATTTGACCTGCTCTGCGGTTTGCTCGCCCACCAGCATGTTGTACTTCCGCTTGACGTAGTTGATGATCGCTTCGTCCATCTTGTCGCCGCCGGTCCGAATCGAGCGCGACGTGACGATGCCGGAGAGCGAAATCACTGCGACGTCCGTTGTACCGCCTCCGATGTCGACGACCATGTTTCCAGTCGCCGCTGTGACGTCGAGCCCCGCACCGATCGCTGCGGCCATCGGCTCTTCGATCAAATAGACCTCGCGCGCACCTGCAGAGAGCGCAGATTCCCGGACCGCGCGCTTTTCGACGCTCGTAATGCAAGGCGGTACACAGATGACGATCCGCGGGCGTACCATCTTGCCGCGCTTGTGGGCGCGTTGGATGAAGTAGCGGAGCATCGCTTCGGTAATTTCAAAATCAGCAATGACGCCGTCCTTGATCGGTCGGATCGCTCGAATGCCACTCGGAGTTCGACCGAGCATCGCCTTCGCGTCGTGCCCAACGGCCAGGACGCGATCTCCACGACCGTTCGAATCAGTCACGACTGCAACGACGCTGGGTTCCGAACAGATGAGACCCTTGTCCTTCACGTAGACCAGGGTATTTGCGGTGCCCAGGTCGATCGCGAGATCATGGGAGAAAAGACCTGCGATGAGATCTGTCAACATTGTGGTGCGTCCTCGATGGCCAGATGAGACGACACTGGGTCGTTAGCTGTATCGGCAGGAGGTGGCAAAAATTAAGGCAAAGGCGGTGCGTCCAAAGCTGAATTTGCGTCGTCTCCATCCGCGCCCGAGTGCAGCGATGCGCATCAGCTGGTCCAATCCCCGCAGAAAGCCCGCGCAAATCGGTGTCAGGAGGGTGTCCGGAGCTTCGCGCGACGCGATTCGAAGGAGGGGCGCGGAGTGCAGCCGTCAGCGAGTCGGTGCTGGCGCCGGAGGTTGTTCGATGAGTCCCTCGAGTTCGCCGAGCTGCGCGCGGAGAGTGCCCACGGATTCGCGAATCTCGACAAAGCGGCTCTCGTAGCGCTGCAAGGCTCCGTGTGCGGTGCTCAATTCGGTCTCGAGTGTTTCCACTTGAACCGAGAGCCGGTCGAGCCGGCGCGTCTGGACTGCGATGATCGCCACGGAGGCGGTCAGAATCACCGCGAGTAGCCAGAATCCGACTCCGAGGTCTGTCCAGCGGCGACGCTGCTGCGGCGCCCGATGCGCAGCGCTCTGGTTCTGCGTCGACCCGACCGCGGCGAGCTTGGGCTTCGGATTTGTCACGTCAGGATTGAATCACGAGCTTGGAAAGGCTCGTCTTGCGCAGGTTGGTCTTCTGGATGGTTCGCACCAGCTCGGCAACCTTTTCGATGTCGGTCTCGAACGGATTGTTACAGATCACCCGGACGTTGAGCAGGTTTCCGAGGCGGATGTTCGACCAGTCGAGGTCGTACTGGATCGAGTTCTGTCTCGCGAGTTTGATGAATTCGCCGCGCATTCTGGCGCGGGTGTCATGGGGGGGCTCGGTCTTGGCCGTGACGACCTCGGCGTCGTTGAGCATTCGCTCCACCATTCCCTTGCGCTCGAGCAGGTAGTAGATGCCTCGATTTGTCTGAATATCGTGGTACTGCAGATCGAGCATGAAGGTGCGCGGGTCGCTCCAGGATTTGCCCTTGGAGTCGATGTAGGACTGGATCATTCGCCTCTTGATCAACCAATCGATTTCCCGATTCAGTGTTTCCGGGTCGTCGTCGAGGCAGTCGAGCACGTACTGCCACTTTTCGACGGAGTCTCGAAGCTCCTCGCTCACGGGATACTGCTCGATGTATTTCTGGGCCATCTCGCAGTATTCGCGCTGAATCTGGATCGGCGAGTACTCGCGGCCGTTGTCGAGGCGGAGTTTGCGCTTGCAGGTGGTGTCGTAAGAGATGTCCTTGATCGCCTTCACGGGATTGCGAAGCGTGAAATCCTGATTGATGTAATTGTCCTCGATCATCTGCAGGACGATCGCGCAGGTTCCGATTTTCAAGAAGTTCGTGTATTCCGACATGTTGGAGTCGCCGACGATGACGTGCAGGCGCCGGTACTTCTCGCGATCGGCATGGGGCTCGTCACGGGTGTTGATGATCGAGCGATCGTTGGTCGTGGTGCCGGAAATTTTCTGGTAGATGTGCTGCGCTCTTTGGCTGATGCAGTAGTGGACGCCATCTTGGGTCTGAAAGACCTTGCCCGCACCGGAATAGATCTGCCGGGTGACCAGGAACGGGATCAGCTGCTCGGCGAGGTAGTAGAAGTCGACATCGCGATCGACGAGGTAGTTTTCATGGCAGCCATAGCTGTTCCCGACAAAATCCGTGTTGTTCTTGAAGATCGAGAGCTTGCCGGTGATGCGCTCTTCTCGGATCTTTTCCTCTGCGTAATTCTGGAGGTCTTCGAGAACCCGCTCGCCGGCCTTGTCGTAGACGATCAACTGGCGTGGTGCCGCGCATTCGGGAGTCGCGTATTCGGGGTGGCAGCCGGTGTCCTGGTAGAAGCGTGCACCATTTTCGAGGAAAACGTTCAGGAAGTGCTCGGTCGTGATCAGCTTTTCGAAAAGGAAGCGGATGGCCTTTTCGACAGGCAGCGTCTTGCGCCCCTCCGGGGTGAAGATGATGCCGTATTCCGTCTCGATTCCGAAGATTCGTTTCTGCACGAGACTCCGCCGGCTGGTGCGGCGCGTCGAGGCCGGTGGTCAGGTGATCGCCCGATCCCTGTACCGAGTCCCGTCCGAGCCGCTCATGCTTCCAAGAGTTCTCCCACTCTATCGGAGTTCAGCCGCACGAACTTTCGCCCTGAGCGTTCTCGCTCGAGCACGCAGACCTCGAGGTTCTTCACGTCGACGCTCGATTCACCCTCTGCGGCCCGCTCGAGGGCTGTCTTCCCCAATCCGATCGCTTCCCCAAGGGGGATCCCGTCTCGATATCTCGAGCGGAGAAAATCAGACAGTTCTTCGGAGGCGCCACCAATCACGCAAAAGCCGTGGTGGTCGCTGATGCTTCCGTCGTATTGAATGCGGTAGATCGCGTTGTTCTCGTGGCCAGCCAGCGTGGAATCGCCGACCTCGACCACGACGATTTCGACCTCCAGCGGCTTGGGCTGCTGGGTGAAGGCGTCGCCGACCATCTGCGAGTAGGCGTTGGCGAGGGCGCGGCCGCGCACGTCATCGCGGCTGTACGCGTAGCCCTTGATGTCCGCGTAGCGGATGCCGAGCTTACGCAGCTGCTCGAACTCGCTGAACTTCCCGACTCCCGCAAAGGCGACCCGGTCGTAGATCTCCCCGATCTTGGACAGCGTGGAGAGGCTTTCAGCCATCATCAGGATTCCGATCT
>JACZVU010000006.1 GCA_022572485.1 Myxococcales bacterium | reverse complement strand
CCAGGGTGCGATTCGGCAGAGCGAATCCGATGGCGCCGAGGCCCTGCTCATCGAGCTCGATACGCCGGGCGGCCTGCTCTCGTCCACCAAAGACATCATTCAGGCGATGCTCAACGCCAAAGTTCCGGTGATCGTCTTCGTTTCGCCGAAAGGGGCCTGGGCGGCGTCGGCGGGGACCTTCGTGACCCTGGCGGCCCATATCGCCGCCATGGCGCCTGGCACCAGCATTGGTGCGGCGTCTCCAGTCAGCGCGTCGGGCGGGGGGGGCACGCGCGAGGAGAGCAATGAACGCTCTGATGTGTCGATGGAAAAGGCCGAGAAGATGACCATGGCGTTCATGGAGGCGATCGCTACCGAGCGAAAACGCAATGTCGAGTGGGCGCTCAGTGCGGTTCGAGAAGCCGAAGCAATCGCGCAAGACGAGGCGCTGAAACTCGGGGTGATCGACCTGGTGGCGGCCGATCGATCCGACCTCTTGGAACAGATCAACGGGATGGAGATCGAGGTGGGAGGCGAGCGGGTCGTCCTCGATCTTGACGGCGTGGAGGTTCGGATCATCGAGATGACGAGGATGACGAAGTTCTTCAACTTCCTCGCCAGTCCAGACATCGCAGTATTGCTGGTGATGGCCGGGATGCTGGGCCTCTACATCGAACTCCAACAGCCCGGCATGTTGGTGCCAGGAATATTCGGAGCGTTTTGTCTGGTGCTCGCCGGCTTTGCGTTCCAGATCCTGCCGTTTTCCTGGATCGGATTGCTGGTCATGCTAGTGGGAATGGCTTTACTTGTGATCGAAATTTTTGTTACGTCGTTTGGTGTGTTATTTACGATGGGCATCATCTGTGTCCTCGTTGGGGGAACGATGATTTTCGACATGCCGGAGGTAAGCGACCTCACCGTATCCTTCTGGTCCGTTTTAGTGCCCCTCGTGACTGGTTTCGCGATCGTCGCGGGCGTGGTGCTGCTCATCGTGACTCGAAGTATTTTTCGATCCCAGACTGCAGGCGTGGATGCACTTCTTGGTTTGATCGGCGAGGCGCGAACACCGCTCACTCCGGAAGGCAAGGTGTTCGTCCGGGGTGAGTATTGGTCGGCTATAGCCGACCATGAGATCGCGAGCGGCGAGCCCATACAGGTAACGGCGGTCGAGGGTATGAGTCTTCGCGTGTGTCGGGCGGTGTCGGGCTCAAGAACCGATCCGGATGCAACGGGCTAACCGCGTTGATGGAAATATTAGAGGGGGGGGGATCGATGGGCCTGGCACTACTGGTCGTCATGGGAACGTTTGCGGCGCTCTTCGTCTTCGGCATTCGGATCATCACCGAATACGAGCGAGGTGTGATATTCCGGCTGGGGCGATACGTTGGCGTCAAGACAGCGGGCTTCAAGTGGATCATTCCGGGCGTCGACCGCATGGTTCGCGTTGGCTTGCGCGAAATCGTCATGGATGTTCCTTCTCAGGAGGTCATTACCCGAGACAACGTCTCGGTCAAGGTCAACGCGGTGCTCTACTTTCGCGTGCTACATCCCGAGAAGGCGGTGATCCAGGTTGAAAACTATCTTTACGGAACTTCCCAGCTCGCGCAGACGACGCTTCGCAGCATCTGCGGCCAAGCCGAGCTCGACGAGCTTCTCGCAGAACGTGAAGAGATCAATCAAAAACTGCAGGAGATCATCGACCTGCAGACCGAGCCCTGGGGGGTGAAGGTTCGCGCGGTCGAGGTCAAGCAGATCGACCTTCCGCCGGACATGCAGCGGGCGATGGCCAAGCAAGCTGAAGCCGAGCGTGAGAAGCGCGCCAAGGTGATTCACGCGGCAGGCGAATTTCAAGCCGCCCAGCAACTCGCGAATGCGGCGCGGGTGCTCAGCACGGAGCCGGCTGCGCTGCAGCTTCGGTATCTCCAGACGCTGTCTGAGATCGCGACGGAAAACAATTCTACGACGATCTTCCCGATCCCGATCGACATCCTGCGCCCCTTCTACGAGAATCTGGCCACGAATGCGCCGAGCGCTAAGGAAGACAGTGACGGAGCCTGATTGATGGCCCGCGATGAAGGAACCCCCTCGGTCGATGCGCGGGTGAATCGTTCTGTTCGGCGATTTCTGATGAGCGTCGTCCTGGTACTGACGCTTCTCGCTGCTAGTGCGGGTTGGGCGTATAGCGGCTTTCCAGGTGCAGTGTATCTCGGCTTCTATCAACTCAAACCCGGTCAGTCGGCGATCGTTCTGCGATTGGGAAAATACAACCGAACCGAGCCACGGGCGGGGTTGCGGTGGCACTTGCCGGACCCCTTCGAGACTCACGATATCATCAACGTCTCGGAAATCATGCGCTTGGAGTTTGGCGCTCAAGGCGATGATTCGGCGGTGCAGGAAGATGCCCTTCTTGAATCGAGCATGCAGACGGGGGACAACAGCATTGTCGATCTCGGTTTCGTGATGCAATACCGCGTGAGCGATGCATTCGAGTCACGTTACAGCGTTGCGGATATCGCGCCGACGTTGCGTGACGCGGCTCAGGCGGCCGTCAGAGAGATTGTCGGAAGGATGACTGTAGACGGCGTGATCACCGAGCGGCGCGGAGAGGTCGAAATCGAGAGCGGGCGATTGTTACAAGACATTCTCGATTCCTATGCGATGGGGATCGAAGTCATGCAGATCGAGCTTCAACAGGTTCAGCCGCCGAAAGAAGTGCGTGCGGCGTTTGACGATGTGGTGGCCGCAGCGCAAGACGCGAATTTGTCGATCAATCAGGCAAAGGGTTACGCGAACGAGGTGATTCCGCGCGCCCGCGCCGAAGCGGTCGAACTGACGGAATCCGCCCATGCCTATCGCGATGTGAAGATCGCCGAATCGCGGGGCGAAGCCGAACGCTTCAATGCCCTGTTGGCCGCCTACCAGGTGGCGCCGGAAGTGACTCGAAAGCGGCTCTATCTGGAAACCATGGAGGCCGTGCTCCCCAGCGTGGAAAAGATCATCATCGATCCAGGGGCGGCGAGCATTTTGCCGCATCTGCCGTTGGGTGATGCGGCGCGAGGCGGACCGTGAAGCGACTCTTGATCATCGCCTTCGTGTTGGTCGTGTTGTTGTGGGTCTTCGTGGCGATCGGAAATCGGGGAATCGGGCCGGTAGTGATCACCCAAGAGGGAGCCCAGCAAATCATTCTCAGGTTTGGTGACGTCATCAATGAGACGGAGCCCGGATGGTCTTTGCGGATTCCTTTGCTCGATGAGGTGAGGATCTATGAACGCCGACTGCTCTACCTAAACACCGAACAGGATGTGATTCAGACGAAAGATCAAGAGCGGATCGTGGTCGACAACTATGCGATGTGGAAGATCGACGATCTCACCGCATTCATATCGTCGTTTCCCAAGGGAATTTCGCAAGCGGAGAAACAGATGGACCGAGTCGTTCGAGCGGGCGTGAGGGAGGTCGTCGCGCGACACACCCTCGCGGAGGTACTCTCGGACCGGCGGAGCGAGATCATGGAGGCGATTCGGAAGAGGGTGGCCGATTCCTTTGCAGGTACCGGAATCGCGGTCCACGATGTGCGTATCAATCGAACGGAACTCCCGGCTGCGATCGAGAAGAACGTCCACGCGCGTATGAAGACGGACCGCGAGCGAATGGCGCGCAAATACCGCGCCGAGGGAGAAGAACAAGCCCGTACGATTCGAGCCGCTGCGGACCGCGAGGCGAAGGTGATCGTTGCGAATGCAAGAGGCAAAGCCCAGATTATCCGTGGAGAGGGTGATGCCCAATCTACGCGGATCTACGCGGCCGCCTACGGAAAGGCTCCGGAGTTCTATGCCTTCACTCGCAGCCTCGAGGCCTACCGAAAGACGATCGGAGAGGGGACCACCCTGATTCTCTCTCCGGACTCGGAATTCTTCCAGTTCTTCGTCAAGAGTGGTGCCGCGATCGAGAGACCTTGAATTGTCAGCGTGGAACTCGGTGGAATTGCCACACCCCGTAACACGTGAAAACCGCGAGGATCACCCAGGAGCTGGCAGCTGCCCACGTAAAACCCTTGCCAGCGAGTATCTCGGCTGCGGTGCGCGCGGTGTAGTAGGTTGCCAGAATGATGACCCCGGAGAGAGCCGGCGCTGTGAGGCTCCGCGACTGCTCGGCTGCAAACCCCAGGGGTACCGCGAGAAGTGCGAACAGGAACACCGTGAACGGGCCCGACAGCCGCGTGTGGTAAAGCGCCAGGTAGCGAGTGGTGTTTCGCCCGGCTCGCGTTTGAGTGTCGATATAGGCTTCTAGTTTTGGAAGCGATAGCGTTCGGGCGCTGGCCTCGAGCATCACCAGGTCGCTTTCTGCGGTGACGTCGCGACTCCACTCGGAAAGGTGCTCGATTCGGGGCGGTTCTGCGGGGTGCCTCGGATCGAAGGTTCGAGAGATCGTGTCGAGAAAGCGCCAGTGGCGGTCGTCTTCCACTTCGACTCGTTTTGCGCTTACGATCTGTAGGAGCCGACCTCGCGGGCTGAGTTCATAGACGCTGACCCCGTGGAGAACCCGAGCTTCTCGATCGGCCTCTTGGACGCTATAGATGGCATTCCCCCGGTGATACCAGAAGGAACCTTGGCGGAAGCGGATCTCTCCTCCTGGATGTTTTTCCTTCGACCACGCCCGCGAAGCCTGGAGCACTACCGATTCGTTGAGGAGCAGCGTAAAACCAGAAAGCACCGCGGCCGCGCAGAGCAGCGGAATCACGGTTCTCTGTGGCGAGATGCCTCCGCTCTTGATCGCGGTAATCTCGCGGGAGAGCGCCGAGAGACCGATGCAGTAGAAGGCCGCAGCGAAGCATGCGATCGGTATCAGATCGCGGAAGTAGTAGGATGGAATGCGAAGGAGAAGATACGTCGCGAACCCCATCCTACCGTTGCGGTATTCGAGGACGGATTCGAAATTGAGCATCGCCTCGATTACCGTGATGGCGATCATGGATGAGAAGAAAATTAGGGTGAAGAGTTTCAGGAAGCTCGTGAGGAAGTGGTGCGAAAGGATGCGCACGACGGGAGTTTAGCATTGGAGTACTTTGCGGGTAGCGGTTCACTGGATCGTCCTTTGCGAAAACCCATCGTCACGGTTGGCAACTTCGATGGGTTGCATGTGGGCCATCGCGCGATCACGGATACCATCGTGGCGCGAGCCCGAGACAGCGGAGGCACAGCCGTCGTTTACACCTTCAATCCCCATCCGATCAGGGTATTGAGGCCCGATCAAGCACTTCGTCTGCTCACGACACACGAACAGAAGGTCGAGTTGCTCGAGAAAGCGGGTATTGACGTTTTGATCGTGGAGAATTTTGATGCGGGGTTCGCCGAGACGACCGCGGAACAGTTCATTCGAGAGATTCTATTCGAGCGAATTCGGCCCACAGCGGTCTATGTGGGTTACGACTTTCACTTTGGTCGCGACCGCGAGGGGTCGATGAGGCTCTTGACGGAACTCGGACCAAAACTGGGTTTTTCGGTGACGATTATCCCGGAAGTCACGATGGAAGGGAGCGACGTGAATTCGACGCGGATTCGCAAATTGTTGCTGGAGTCGCACGTTGAAGAAGCTGGCCGCATGCTGGGTCGCGCATACAGTGTCCGCGGCCGTATTGTCGAGGGTGATCAGAGGGGCCGCACGGTTGGATTTCCAACCGCCAATCTCGATCCCGAAAACGAGATCCTGCCAGCTGCCGGCGTCTACGTGGGGCATTTTCTTTTCATCGATGACGGAACCCCTGAGCGAGGTGTCGAGTTGCCCGCAGTGATGAACGTGGGCACCCGACCCACGTTCGGGGGAGACGCTCGACCGCAAGCCGAGGCTCACTTGATTGACTTCAAGGGAGACGTATACGGCCGCCGCGTGGAGATGTCGTTTCTGGCCCACCTGCGCGAAGAACGGCGATTTTCGGGTGTCGAGGCCCTGCGGGAGCAAATCGCTTCCGATGTCGGCGTGGCCCGCAGGGTTCTGGGTCTCCCCTGAGTACGGGCAAACGATCGCAGCTCCGAGAGACTTCGCGCCGCCGGAGTGCCGTCCGGGATTATCGCGTCTGGGTAGGGCTGGCCATTACCGCCGCCTTCATCTGGTTCGTCATCCGGGATGTGGACTTCGCGCTGGTCGTTGCGACGATTCGCGAGGCGAATTGGCTCGTGCTCGTGGGGCTCTCGGTGCCGTCTTATCTGGCGGTCGTGCAGCTGAGGGCCCTGCGCTGGCGCCACCTCACGGATCCCATTCAGTCGATCGCTATCCCTCCGTTGTTTCGGGCAACAGCGGTTGGATTCATGGCAAACAATATTTTTCCGCTGAGAGTGGGAGAAGTGATCCGGCCTTGGTATCTGAGCCGAGAGGTTGGCGCGCCCTCGGCGGCCCTTTTTGGCACGGTCATTCTCGAGCGCGTGATCGACACCATTATGGTGATCGGACTTGCTGCAATCGCGATTGCGCTGAGGGGCGCAGCGGGTGATGGGATCCTCGCGAAAGTTGTGGTTGCACTGATTCCGGTCGCCGTAGTGCCGCTCATCGGACTCGTTGTCCTGCGGGTGGCGCCGGATCTCGTCATCGGCTTCGCCAGATGGTTCCTCAAGCCCTTCCCGGCGCGCTTCGGCAACCGCCTGATCGACGTCCTCAGCCGGATCGGCGACGGCCTCGGCGCATTGAGGGGCGGCGCTCACCTCTTCTGGATCGGGTTTCATTCAATCATGGTCTGGTTTGTCGCTTCGACGATTCCGATGCTGGCGGGCTTTTGGGCCCTTGGAATCGATTTCGGTTCGCCCTTCGAAACGTTGGTGGCGGCTTGGATCACGCTGGCTGCTGTGGGAATGGCCGTCGCCATTCCGTCTGCGCCGGGATTTTTCGGCACCTATCACGCGGCTTGCAAACTCGCCCTGGAGCCCTTCGGCGTGGCCCCTGAAGTGGCAGTGGCGCTCGGGACGCTGCTCCACGGCGTCTTCTGGATCACCCTCACGTTGCTCGGATTCGCGGTCTTGCGCTACCGCCACACCTCCTGGAGGGATCTCGGGCAGGCCGCCGAGGCGCCCGAAAACCCCTCCTCAGGAGCCAACGCTCGGTAAAGCTCCTCTTGCGTATCGCCGATAACCCGGCGGGTTCCCAACGATTTCTCGCCCTACGGAGCCGTAGGTCCGAGATCGTTCCGGTATCTCGTTGGAGTGCTCTGCGATTCGGCCGCGTTCGTGGGTGGGCGCCGTATCAGGGTGGGCGCCGTATCAGGGGGCGCCGTATCAAGGTGAGGAGGTAGGCCGTCGGTGAACGATCAGATTGGGGAACTCCTCGTCAAGGAGAACTTGCTCACCGCTGAGCAACTGCGGCAGGCGCGAGATGACGCTCGCGCAAAGGGCTCCCGCCTGGGCGCGCAGATCACCCAGCTCGGGTATCTGGACGAGAATGACCTCACGGAATTCGTCGCCAAGCAGTACGGCGTTCCCTCCATCGACTTGGAAGAATTCGAGATCGACGCCGCTGTCATTCGATTGATTCCCGAGGACGTTGCAACCAAGCATACCGTGATTCCGGTCAATCGAGCCGGGTCGACGCTGATCCTCGCGACTTCGGATCCGTCAAACATCTTCGCGCTCGACGACATCAAGTTTCTAACGGGATACAACATACAAGCAGTCGTCGCTGTCGAAGATGCCATCCGGCGCGCGATCGACAAATACTACGATCAATCGACGTCACTCGAAGACGTCATGGGCGACTTCGACGATTCCGACATCGATCTCATCCAAGATGAAGATGACGTCGATGTAGGCGAACTCGCAAAGGCTTCCGAAGATGCCCCGGTCGTCAAGCTCGTCAATCTGATTCTCACGGACGCCGTGAAGAAGACGGCATCGGATATTCACATCGAACCGTACGAGAAGCAATTTCGCGTCCGCTACCGGATCGATGGCGTGCTCTACGAGGTGATGAAGCCTCCGATGAAGTTGAAGAATGCCATCCTCTCTCGCGTCAAGATCATGTCCGAACTCGACATTGCCGAGCGACGTCTCCCGCAAGACGGCCGCATCAAGCTCAAGATGGGACGCGGGCGGGAAATGGACTTTCGCGTTTCTGTATTGCCAACACTGTTCGGCGAGAAAATCGTCCTGCGGCTACTCGATAAGTCGACCCTTCAACTCGACATGACCAAGCTTGGATTCAAAAAAGAACAGCTCGAGAGGTTTCAGGACGCGATCCACCAGCCCTATGGGATGGTTCTGGTGACGGGCCCCACGGGATCGGGTAAGACCACCACGTTGTACTCGGCACTCTCGGAACTCAACCAGATCTCGGAGAACCTTTCCACCATCGAAGACCCCGTCGAATTCAACCTTCCGGGAATCAACCAGGTCCAGATCCACGATGATATCGGGCTGAATTTCGCAGCCGGCTTGAGAGCGTTCCTGCGGCAAGACCCCGACATCATCATGGTTGGTGAGATTCGCGACTTTGAAACTGCGGAAATCGCAGTGAAGGCCGCTCTCACCGGGCACATGGTTCTCTCTACGCTCCACACCAACGACGCGCCTTCAACGATCAACCGGCTACTCAACATGGGCATCGAGCCATTTCTGGTCGCTTCATCTGTGAACTGCATTGTCGCTCAACGCCTGGCGCGTCGAGTCTGTGAGGATTGCAGAGAGAAGGATCCCGATGTCGACACCTCTTCCCTAATCGAAGCGGGGATGCCGGAGGAAGCCGCAGCAAAAGTGGTTCCCGTGAGCGGTCAAGGCTGCCGGAACTGCTCGGATACGGGGTTCAAGGGGCGGATCGCTATCTACGAAGTCATGCCGATGCACGAAGAATTGAAGGAATTCGTTCTCAATGGCGCTTCTGCTCTCGACTTGAAGCGGGAAGCAATTCGCCTTGGAATGAAATCCCTGCGGCAGAGCGCATTCGAAAAGCTCAGTGAGGGGATCACGACACTGAGTGAAGTGCTGCGCATTTCGACGGCTGATAACTAGGAGCCCACGCATGGCGAACATGCATCAACTATTGAAGGCAATGATCGAGAAGGGAGCGAGCGACCTTCACATCACGACCGGCGCGTCTCCGCAATTGCGCATCGATGGAAAGTTACATCCATTGCGAATGCCGCCTCTCTCTCCGGCGGAAACCAAGCAGCTTTGTTATTCGGTATTGACCGACGCGCAAAAGCATCGATTCGAGGAAAACAACGAGCTAGACCTTTCGTTCAGCGTTCAGAAGCTCTCTCGTTTCCGCGGAAATGTCTTCGTTCAGCGCGGAAATGTCTCGGGGGTGTTTCGGGCAATTCCCTACACAATCCCCAGCGTCGATGAACTCGGCCTTCCGAAGATCGTCTCTGATCTCGGCGAGAAACCGCGGGGCCTCATCCTCGTGACGGGTCCGACCGGTTCTGGAAAATCGACCACATTGGCTGCGATTATCAACAAGATCAATCAGGAGCGAAACGAGCACATTGTAACCGTGGAGGATCCGATCGAGTATTTGCACCCCCACAAGGGGTGTATTGTCAATCAGCGAGAAGTTGGCTCCGACACCGAGAGTTTCAAGAAGGCGCTCAAGTACATCCTGCGCCAAGACCCGGATGTGGTCATGATCGGCGAGATGCGGGATCTCGAGACGATCGAGGCCGCGTTGACGGTCGCTGAAACGGGCCACCTGGCGTTCGGAACGTTGCACACGAACTCGGCCATCCAGACGATCAATCGAATCGTGGACGTGTTCCCTCCGTATCAGCAGGCGCAGATTCGCGCTCAGCTCTCATTCGTTCTCGAAGGCGTTCTTTGTCAGGCCCTGTTGCCAAAAGCCAATGGCCCCGGCCGAGTCATGGCGCTGGAGGTCATGATTCCGAATGCAGCCATCCGAAACCTGATCCGCGAGGACAAGCTTCATCAGATCTATTCGTCGATGCAGATGGGGCAGGAGAAGTTTGGGATGCAGACGATGAATCAGTCACTCGCTTCGCTCCACCAACGGCGGCTGATTTCCATCGAGGACGCAATGGGTAGAAGCCCGGATGTCGAGGAGCTTCGCAAGCTCGTCGGGCAGGGCGAATCGAATAAGCAGGGGCGAAGATCAGGCGGTAAGAGCTGATCGAAGTTCACTGGGGGGTGAAAGACAGTGCGGAGTTATACCTGGAAGGGTAAGACGCGACAGGGAACCGTGACGAAGGGCGTGATGGAGGCGGCAAGCGAAGAAGCGGTCATGACCGCACTTCGCGGGCAGATGCTCACGCCGATTTCGGTGAAGATCAAACCGAAGGATATTTCGGAATACATTGGTTTTCTCAAGCAGCCGATCAAAACCAAGGAACTCGTCATTTTCACGCGACAGTTCGCGACGATGATCGATGCGGGGCTTCCGTTGGTTCAGTGTTTGAAGATTCTTGGTGACCAGCAAGAAAACCCGACTTTCAAAAAGGTCATCGAAGAAGTGAGAAGTGATGTTGAACAGGGGTCGACCTTTGCGGACGCTCTTTTCAAACATCCGAAGCCCTTTGACGCCTTGTTTTGCAACCTTGTCGCTGCAGGTGAGATAGGTGGTATTCTCGATACGATCCTGAACCGCTTGGCGGCCTACCTGGAAAAAGCAGACGCTCTTGCACGGAAGGTGAAGGGCGCGATGGTCTATCCGACCACCGTCCTCGTCGTTGCGATCGGTGTCGTTGTTATGCTTCTTGTAAAGGTAATTCCGACTTTTGAAAAGATGTTCTCGGATTTCGGCGGTGAACTCCCGGGACCGACCAAAGTCGTTGTTGTTCTGAGTCACTTCATGCAGGAGTGGATCGGCGTTTTTCTGATGGGCATGACCGCTTCGGTCATTTTATTTTTACAGGCGCGCAAGCGCTCGTACAAGTTTCGCCGGGCGACCGATGCGCTCTTTTTGAAGGCTCCTGTCTTCGGCTCACTGCTCCGAAAGGTCGCTGTGGCGCGTTTCACCCGAACGCTTGGAACCATGATCGCGAGTGGCGTGCCGATCTTGGATGGCTTGGATATCGTCGCAAAGACCGCGGGTAACGTGGTCATCGAAGAAGCGCTGAACAAGGTTCGAGCGGCGATCTCGGAGGGGCGAACGATTGCAGAACCCCTGGCCGAATCGAAAGTGTTCCCCGGAATGGTGGTTCAAATGATCGCGGTCGGCGAAGAGACCGGTGCAATGGAAGCGATGCTGTCGAAGATTGCGGATTTCTACGATGACGAAGTGGATGCTGCGGTCGATGCCCTTACCGCAATGCTGGAACCTCTGATGATGGTGGGCTTGGGCGGAACGGTCGGTGCGATGCTGGTCGCTATGTATCTACCGATCTTCAAGATCGCAGAGACCATCAACTGACCACGGAGCTGGATTCGACCCGATACCGCGGAGAAGGCTCTTGAGCGTCGACAGAGGACTCGAGAAAAGGCTCCTCACCCTGATGGGCGCGCGCCTCGCGCTGTCGTTGCTGAGCCTCGGTGTTGCGGCGGCCCTCGAGGCCACGGGATGGAGCTATTCGCCCGCGGAATGGTGGGGCTTCTACGGTACGGTGATCTTCGCCTTCGTGGCGACCATCGGCTACGGACTGATCTTGCGCCGGGTCAGGCACGTCAAGCGTTTCGTGGTTCTCAACATCGCCACGGATATTGCAATCGTAAGCGCGCTGGTTCACTTGTCGGGCGGGCCGGATTCTCCTTTCGCGTTTCTCTACGTGCTCATCGGAGCCTACGGCGCGATTCTGCTCGAGCGGAAGGGGGCGCTGATCTGTGCGGTAACCGGTGCGCTCGCGTACGGCGCCGTAATCCTGGTTGGACAGTGGGGTTGGCTTGCTCTGCGCACGATCGGGCCTCCGGGCCCTGCCCCTGTGTTGTTCAGCATGTGGGTGCTCAACGCAGGTGGTGTGGTGTTGGTGGCTTGGTTGGCGAGCCTGTTGTCTGCGGATTTGCGTAGAGCAGGGGAAGCTCTCGAGCAGCGCACAAGCGACCTGAGCCGACTTCAGACCCTTCACGAGCGCACGGTCGAGAGTTTGAAAAGTGGGTTGCTGACGACGGATCGCGAGGGACGGATCACGTCTTTCAACTCCGAGGCAGAGCGAATTACCAGCCAAGATCGCACCCACGTGCTCGGATTGAATGTTGAAGCCGTTCTACCGGGAATTCAAGACTACCTGCTCGACGATTCCGAAGGCATTGAAGCTGGCAGCACCTATTCGCGCGGGCGGATGGCGTACCGAGGCAATGACCAGGCCCTCCGTCATCTCGGGATCGGGGCCTATGTGCTGCGCGATGGCGAAACCGAGACCGAAGGTCACGTGGTGATCTTCCAGGATGTCACGGATGTGGTGGAGATGGAGGCAAATTTGCGTCAATCCGAACGCCTTGCAGCGATTGGGGAGCTTTCGGCCAGCATTGCCCACGAAATTCGAAACCCACTCGCGGCGATCTCCGGATCGATCGAGATGCTACAGAGGGGGAGGGCTGTCCAACAAGAATCCGTCGATTCGGAGCATCTGATGGATATCGTGCTGAGAGAAGTGGGCCGCCTCGATCACCTGATTTCCGACTTCTTGAGCTATGCGCGTCCAGGGCCTCTCAATCCGGAGGCAGTCCGGCTCGAGGAGGTTATCGCCGACGTTCTCAAGATGTTTGATGCTGTGCGGCCGGATGCGGTTGAAATCGACTTCGAGGTAGAAGACGGGCTCACGGCCTTCGCGGACTCTGGACAGCTCCGGCAAGTGCTGTGGAATCTGATTCTCAACGCTGCCGAAGCCATGTCCGATGGTGGAAAATTGCGCGTCAGCGCTCGAGTTCTAATCGAGCGCGATTCTCAAGAGGGCTCTTCTGGGAGCCGAAAAGACCTGGCGGGGGGGAAGAAGGGAAAGGCTCGCTGGCTGGAGATCGCCATCTCTGATGAGGGCCCCGGGATCCCGAAGGACAAGCTGGATCGAATCTTTGATCCCTTCTTCACCACAAAACAGAACGGCTCAGGTCTCGGCTTGGCCACGGTTCATAGAATTGTCGAGAACCATGGCGGGAGCGTTCGGTTGGAGAGTGAATTGGGCGTGGGTACGACTGTGCGAATTCGACTGCCTCGAGCGGGGGAATCAGTTTGAGAACAAAAGCTCGAATTCTCGTCGTTGACGACGAGCGCAGCATGCGGGAGTTTCTCGAGATCTTCTTCAGAAGCGAGGGCTACGATGTCGCCACTGCGGGCGATGTCGATACTGCACTGGTGCATCTTGAAAGTGACGACTTCGATGTCGTCATCAGCGACATCCAGATGCCCGGGCGCTCGGGGATTGACCTCCTCCATGCCGCATACGAAATGTCTCCGGAAACCGTCGTCATCATGATCACTGCATTCGCCAGCACGGAGACCGCGATCAGCGCAATGAAAGAGGGCGCCTACGATTACGTCACGAAACCCTTCAAGGTGGATGAGCTTCGGATCGTGGTCGAAAAAGCGCTGGAAAAGAAACTTCTTTCCAGCGAAAATCGAAGGCTTCGAAAGGAATTGAGGAGCCACAGTCGAGATCGCTCCATTATCGGAAACAGTGCTGCGATTCGGCGAGTCACCGAGCTGATTACTCGGGTTTCCGATAGCAAGGCCAATGTGCTGATCAGTGGAGAAAGTGGAACGGGTAAGGAGATTGTTGCACGCGCGATCCACCAGGAAGGGCCGCGTCGCGATAAACCCTTTGTGGCCGTCAACTGTGCGGCGATCCCGGAGGCACTCCTCGAATCCGAACTCTTCGGTCATGTCAAAGGCGCATTCACGGGTGCTGTCCGGAATAAGAAGGGGCTCTTCGAGGCTGCGGATGGCGGTACGTTGTTTCTCGATGAGGTCGGAGAGCTCACTCTCGCTGTTCAGGTGAAGTTGCTCCGCGCAATCCAGGAAAAAAGCTTTCGGCGAGTCGGTGGGTCTGGAGATACCCTGGCAAACGTCAGGATCATCGCGGCAAGCAATCGGCGCCTGGACGAGGAAGTGGCGTTGGGCCGTTTTCGTGAGGATCTCTACTACCGCCTGAACGTGATCGAAATTCCGATTCCACCTTTGCGCGAGCGAAGCGAAGACATCCCGCTCCTGATCGCTCATTTCATCGAAAAGTACGCAACGGAACTCGAAAATAGCGTAATCCATGCAACCGATGAGGCGATCACCCGCTTGATCGAGTACCGGTTTCCTGGAAATGTTCGTGAACTCGAAAATGCGATCGAGAGAGCTGTTGCGCTCACTCGTTCTGGCGTGATCGATCTCGAGTCGCTTCCTCCCGCCGTGCTGAGCCCAGCTGCATGCGGAGATTCCCCGCGAATTACCATCAGCAAGGGAGTCGATCTCGAAGCGATGCTCAATGAGTACGAGAGTGGGCTACTCAAAGAAGCGCTGCAGGTTGCGAATGGCGTGAAGAAACGTGCTTCCCAGCTTGTGGGTGTTTCGTTTCGCTCATTCCGCTATCGCTTGGAGAAGCTCGGGCTCGATCGCCCGAGTGGTGGCGAAAACTGAGCGATCAATCGCTGATTCCATACTCCTTGATCTTGTAGAGCAAGGCACGATGGCTGATCTCGAGCCGCTTTGCGGCGTGCGTGCGGTTGCCACCCGTGGCGCGCAGTGCTCGGTGGATCAGGTCTATTTCGAAAGCCCGTCGGCCGCGCTTCAGGCATAGATCCATTTTGGATGCACTCCCCTGTGGGGGTGCCGACACGATTCGGAAAGGAAGGTCTTGAATCGAGATTCGATCTCCGCATGCCAACATAACCGCCGCTTCCATTACGTTTTCGAGTTCGCGAAGATTTCCGGCCCAATGGTGTGCGACCAAAATCTCCAGCGCATCCTCCGCGATCGCTCGGGCCGGCTTTGCGAGCTCTCGTCGGTAACGGTCGAGAAAATGATCGACCAGTAGGGGAATGTCCTCCCGTCGATCCCGAAGCGCCGGGACGTCGAGCCGGATTGAATCGAGACGTTTGTAGAGACTCTCTCGGAATAGGCCATTCGCGACATCGTCTTTGAGGTTACGAGCGGTAGCCGCGATGATTCTGAGGTCTACGGGGCGAAATTTTGACGCCGGCATCGATTGGGGATTCTCATCCTTCAATACGCGAAGGATTTGGTCCTGAACGGAAAGAGGCAATGCTCCAACTTCATCCAAAAAGAGGGTACCGCGGTTCGCGTCCAGCAGGAGTCCGTGGTGGGTTCGATCCGTAGTGCTCGTTCCATTTTTGCTGCCACCAAACAATTTCATTGAGACAGTTTCGGTTGGCTGTGTCGCGCATTGCACGGAGACAAAACTATGGTTGCGCCGATTCGAGAGTGCGTGAATCGCGCGGGCGATGGCTTCTTTTCCGGTTCCGGATTCGCCTACCAACAGTGCTGGCGATTTGCATGCAGCCGCTCGTTCAACGTTTTCAAGGAGGCTGATCATGGAGCTTGAAGCGGTTACGATCGGATGCTCGCCGCTGGCCTTGGCGATTTCCCAGCGGAGCAAGCGATTCTGGCGTCTCAAGAGCCCGCGCTCGCTCGCGTTGCGGAGCCTCAAGCGAAGCTCTGATAAATGCAGGGGATTTTTGAGATACCCATGGGCGCCGCGAAGCGCGATCTCCATCGCTGCCTCGTAATCGCGGGGCGAAGAGGTGACGAGTAAGGTGGCTTCGGGCGCGTGGCGCGAAATCTGCCCGATCCGCTCGAGATCGTCAGTTCCGGGTGTGAGAGCGTCACAGATGATGATGTCGGGCGGCATTGCCTTGATCAAGTGAAAGGCCCGCTCGGCGTTGGCTACCCCCACGGCATCGAACCCGGCCTCGGACAAGGCGATCAGCTGCTGGTCTCGCCCAGTCGGGTCGGGATCGATTAGCAGTATGCGGTCGGACATGACCCTGGATCTATCGGCGATTTTGCTTGGGGCCCTGAGGGGGCCCGCAGAGCAAAGATTCGTCGCGATTCCCCGGCCTGACGAGCCCCCTTGCCGGCTTGTTGCACATCAAAGCCGGTGATCCGCCGCACCACGCACCGGACGTAGCTTCCCTCAAGTCCCTGTAAGAGCAAGCCGATACCCAAGCGTCGAATCTGGAGCGTGAGCAATCCGTTCTACGTATTCGACTAGCAGGAGGGGATCGGTGCCGAGCAATAACGTCCAGCGATGTCGCGAATCGCTCATGATGAGCAAAGCCGAACTGGCGCGAAAGGCGGGCCTTTCCTCTTTGACGATCGATCGTGTTGAAGCCGGCCGAGCATGCCGACTCGACACGAAGCGCAAGATTCTTCTCGCGCTTGGCCTGAAGATTTCGGACAAGTCTCAGGTATTCGGGCCGCTTCCTGGAGGCTTCCCGAGCGGCTCTAGAGAAGAGGCCGCCGCGGGGCTCTCCTCAGGAGCGGTGCGATCTCTGGACGCGTGTTCCGACTTACTGCAAGAGGTGTCCCAGGCTAACGGAGGCTACGAATCGTGAAATTGGGCTTGGGAGGCTTTGGTTCAAAATCGATGATTGGCCTGGACATTGGATCCTCGAGCGTGAAAGCGGTCGAAATCGCAATGAAAGGACGTGGCAGCGAGTTTGAGCTCACGCATATGGGTGTGGCGAAGCTTCCTAGTGAAGCCATCGTGCAAGGGGCTTTCCTGAATTCGGGCGCAATCTCCGATGCAATACGCGAGGCCATCGAGAATGCCAAGATCAAGACCAAGCACGCCGCGGCGGCGGTTTGCGGCCACTCGGTGATCGTGAAGAAAGTGAGCCTTCCGGTCATGTCTCGGACAGAACTTGGTGAACAGATCCGCTGGGAAGCAGAGCAGTACATCCCTTTTGACGTGAACGAAGTCAACCTCGACTTTCAGATTCTCGATTCCGAGGGGACGGAAGGGCAGATGGATGTGCTTCTGGTGGCTGCAAAAAAGGATCTGATTGACGACTACGTTCAAGTAATCACCGAAGCTGGGTTGATACCTGCAATCATCGACGTTGCCGCGTTTGCGGTCGAGAACGCCTATGAGGCGAATTACGAGGCAAATCCCGCTGAGGCTGTTGCGCTCGTCAACATCGGCGCACAGGTCGTCAACATCAACATCGTCTCGAATGGTGCACCGGCTTTCACCCGCGATATCACGACCGCGGGCAATCAGTACACGGAAGAAATCCAGAAAGCATTGTCCGTCAGCTTTGATGAAGCCGAACGACTCAAACTAGGCGGAAAGAGATCCGAGGAGAGCAAAGAAGTCGTTCCTCAGGAAGTCGAGCAGGCCATGCGAAGCGTTTCTGAGACCGTGATCGGCGAGATCAGCCGTTCCCTCGATTTCTTTGCAGCGACGACAGCCGACAGCCGAATCGAGAAGGTTTTTCTATCGGGAGGGAGCTCACGCGTTACGGGCTTCGAAAGCGCATTCCGCGAGAGAACCGGGCTTCAGGTTGAACTGCTCGATCCGCTGGCTCATATGGCACCAAACTCGAAATTCGATCCAGAACTCCTGGAGGAACTCGCGCCGTCACTCGGAGTGAGCGTGGGGCTCGCGATGAGGAGGTTGGATTCGTAATGCTGCAGATCAATCTACTCCCGGTACGTGAAGCCCGGCACAAAGAAGACCTTCGTCGGCTCTCGATGCAGGTTGCCCTGATGCTACTGCTGGCTGGCGCGGGGGTCGGATTTACGCATTCGATGATTTCAGAGAAAATTAAGGATTCGAATGGCCGCATTGCGCAGATGCAGCGAGATGTCGATCAGTACAAGCCGCAACTCGAGCAGGTGGCGGGTTTTCGAGGCAAGAAGAAGAAGCTCGAGAGCAAGATCGATGTGATCGACGAGTTGGATCGTGCGCGCAGTGGGCCGGTACGTGTATTCAGCGAGCTGGCTGTACGGACGCCCGATCGGCTCTGGCTGACGTCTCTCGTGACTGAGGGACAAACTATTGTGATGTCGGGCCAGAGTCTCGATAACGAGCGGGTTGCTCTCTTTCTGCGCAGTCTGGGCGAGTCTGATTATTTCATCGAGGTGGATCTCGATAAGACGGAAATGAAGGGCGAAAGGGATGGATTGCGGCTTGTGAGCTTCCGGATTCGCGCAGTGCTCGTCAACCCCAATCCGGACGCGGTCTAGGAAGGAGCGCAAAGATGGAAATTAGCGCTGAAGCACAGGAAAAACTCGACAAGCTTCTCAAGCTTCCGAAGGTCGCTCGCATCGGCATCCTCGCGGGGATCGGTGTGCTGATTTGTACCGGGTATTACTTCGGTCTCTATCGGGATTTTTCTCAGGAGATTGATCGGCTTCGGGGCGAGGAATTGAACTTACAGCGGAAGCTCAGCGAGGTTCGGGTTATCGCCGGGAATATCGTTGCATTCGAAGCGGAAATTGAAGATCTCGAACTCAAGCTGAAGAAAGCTCTTCGGCAACTTCCCAACGAAAAGCAACTCGAGGTTCTGTTGACGGATATCAGCAACCTCGGAAAGACCGCTGGCGTGGAGATTCTCTCGTTTCAGCGCGAACAGGAGATCTTTCACGACTTCTATTCCGAGGTTCCGATTTCCATTCAGCTCGATGGAGAATATCACGACATCGGGAAATTTTTTGAGCTGTTGTCCAAGTTGAAGCGCATCGTGAATATGGGATCTCTGAAGATCAGAGTGTCAAGTGAATCGATTCAGTCAACACGTTTGAGGGTTACCGGAACGGCAACCACATTCCGATTTGTTGGAGCAGGGTCCGGTGCGTAGATTCGATGCTTTTCCTTGGAGATGGCCGGGGCGGAGGGGTAGCGTGAGAATTGCAGCTATCGCAAGCTCGATTGCGCTCTTGGTGTTGGTGGGCTGTGAGCAAGAGAGTAACCAGCCGACGGCCGAAGCGTTTCAACAGGAGCGGGCTGTAGCAAACGCGCACGTAGAGGCGCGCAAGGTGAAGAAAGATTCTGGCCAGAGATCGCCGTCTTCTCAGATTGCAGCCGTGCCCAAGAGTGCTTTGGTTGAAGACAGTTTCACTGCAAGCGGCCGGGGAATGGTTTACGACCAAGCGGCTCTGCGTGATCCGTTCCGGTCGTTCATGTGGGAAAGAAAGATGATCGTCAACCTGGATGCGATAGGAGGCCCACTCGAGCAGTTTGATGTGAGTCAACTTTCGGTAATCGCAGTGGTGTGGAATACAGGATCGGCCCGAGCCTTGGTCGAAGACCCCTCCGGCCAGAGTTACATCATTGCCAAAGGCACTCGCATTGGCAAGAACGATGGAGTGGTCACTCGAATAGATGACAACCTGGTGATCGTAAACGAAACCTATGAAGATTATTTGAAAAAGGTAACGAAGAAAGACATTGAGATGCGGATCCGTCGAAGTGAAGGGGGGTGAGTTCGATGCTGGGATTTAGAAGCGGTCAGTTCCGGATTGCGGTGGCGGTGGCGTTTGCCGCGCTGTTCGCAGTAGGAGCTGTTGGCTGCGCAGGCTCTGGATCGGTGACGGCACAAGCGTCAGTGGAAGATCAGGGCATTTCCGACCTTCAGATTGATCATGATGGGGATGACACCATCGTGATTCTGACGGGTCCCGAACACCTAGCCTTCACTGCGTTTTCTCAGCTGAATCCAGAACGTGTCATCATTGATCTCTCATCGACTACCGATCATGCGATCGCGCCCATCATGGTGAGCGACGGGCTGGTTGCCGAGGTTTCGGTGTCTTCTTATTGGACAGGAACGGGCAGCGAGATGACGCGAATCGAGGTGCTGCTCGAGGCTCCTGCTGATCACGAAGTGAGGTTAATACCGGGCGGAGGGCTACGAGTTCGGATTTCGCCGGACCGTGGTGATGGGGACACCTTCGATGCGAACGCTGATTGGGCGGCTGAAATGCAGGCGGAGTCATTGGATCCCTGGGGAGCCGATGAAACCCAAGGCTCCAGCGACATTGTGGAAGTTGCTGAAGAGCCGGCAGCTGCGACCAAGTTCACCGGTGTGGGCGTTGAAGAGACCTCTGACGGAGTCCTGCTGAAGCTGCGAGCGAATGGAATGATTTCAAGCGTCATGACATTCACGCTTGAAGACCCTGCGCGCCTCGTGATCGACCTGCTCGACCTCGAAAACGGAGCAGACCTGTCGACGATAGAATTGGGCTCTGATCTCGTGTCTCGAATTCGCGTGGGTGAGCACGCCGACAAGATTCGGGTCGTGGTCGATGGTGGAAGTTCAGTAGACCCCTTTGACGGCCGGCGGATCGTTCCGACTCTCGCTGGTTTGGTGGTGGCGCTCGGCCGCGGAGAAGAAATAGACGCGGCTCTTGCGATGGCGACAGGCCGCCCGATTGTTGTTTCGGTTCCGATGGAGCTTGCGGAAACCGGGGACACTGAAGTGTTGGTCGATAGCGGGTCGGCCGAAGGCGATGCAGCAGTCGAGACGGTGGCGGACACAGGCGGTGCCTCCGAGCTCGAGATGGATTCCGTCGCTACGGAAATTGCACCCGCAGATGCTGAATCAACCATGGCGGCCTGGGCTGATCTGGCCGATGCGCCCGCGGAGGGGTTCGAGGGCTCGCAACCCGAGAGCGGCGATTCTGATGCCGATGAGCTGGACTTCTCGCTTGCGGCGATTTACGGCATCGAGTTCGATAGCCAGGACAATCGAGACCGAATTGTCGTGCTGAGCGATTCCCCGGTTGAGTACAAACTGTTCGAGCCCTCTGCGGAGACCGTGATCATCTCTCTCAAGGGAGCGAAGATCGATCCGGAAGCCGCGGTTCGCATCACCCCGGAACCGGGAGGTCCGGTATCGCTCGTAACAGTGTTCGATCAGCCAGAAATGGAGGAGCCCGAAGTTCGTTTGGTCGTGCAGCGGGCCGCGAACCTCGATCCGCAGATCTCTCGCCGCGGCTCACTCTTGATCATCGATTTCCCGAATACGGGAGCCGTGGCGGCTGCGTTGCCCGCGATGACTCAGGATCAGGCGATGAGCGTACAGGCATCATTGGACGGTGTTCCTGCATCAATCTCGAGCGCGGCTGATGTTGATGATTCGCAAGGGGTCGCAACCGATCCGTATTCGGGGTCCACTCCGGCATCGCTCGAGTTCGAATCGTCGATTGATGTTCTTACACCGGGCGGCCTGTCCGCTGACAAGCAATACAAGGGTCGACGGATTTCGCTCGACTTCAAGGATGTTGACATTGCGGATGTCTTGCGTCTGATTGCCGAAGTGTCAGAACTCAACGTAATCGCCGGCGACGACGTGAAAGGCAAGGTAACCGTACGCTTGGTCGATGTTCCCTGGGACCAGGCGCTCGATGTCGTCCTTCTTACGAAGGGACTAGGTTTTATGCGGATCGGCAATATTCTGCGGATCGCACCGAACCTGGTGATCCAGCAAGAAGAAGAGATACGTCTACAAGAGCGCCGCTCGAAGGAGAGGCTGGAGGATCTGATCGTCAAGCTTCAGCCCGTCAACTTTGCCGATGTGGGGCAGGTGGCGAAAATGGTCGAGCAGTTGTTGACGCCGGATCGTGGAACGGTCACGTCAGATGAGCGAACGAGCACGCTCATCATCAAGGATATCCCCTCGGTGATTGCAGAGGCGACGGCGCTTATCAAGGCGATCGACACGCAGACGCCGCAGGTCATGATTGAAGCGAAGATCGTCGAGGCGAGCCTCGACTTCTCTCGTGAATTCGGTTCCGTGTGGGGCCTTGGAGCGGATCCGGACGCAATGCCCACCACCAGCCCGCGCCTCGGCTCAGGCTGGCAGAGCGACGCCTTTTCGATCAATCCGCTCACGGCCAATCCGACGGGCTTGCTGGATCTGACAGGCTGGATCCTGGACGACAAGTTCAACCTGGATCTGCAGCTGCAGGCTGCTGAGGTCAACGGTGATGGCAAGGTGATTTCGAGCCCCCGCGTCGTGACGCTCGACAACAAAAAGGCGACGATCGAGCAGGGTGTTTCGATTCCGTTTCAGACATTCGAGAACGGCGACGCACAGCTCGAATTTGTTGACGCCGTGCTGAAGCTCGAAGTCACGCCACACATCACGGCAAACAAGAGCATCATCATGAAAATTAGCGTAAAGCGAAACGCTCCTGATGACAGCGTCTTCACGCTGACAGGTTCGCCGGCCATTTCAAAGAACCAGGTGAAGACGGAAACCCTGGTCAAGGATGGGCAGACACTCGTTCTTGGCGGGATCTACGTCATCGATAAGTCGGAGCGGCAGTCGCGTATCCCCTATCTTCACAAGATTCCGTTGTTCGGGGCGCTGTTCCGGAGCAATGAGATCAGCGATAGCCGTAAGGAATTGCTGATCTTCGTTACGCCTCGCATAATCGTGCCGGAAGGGGACGACGCCTGATCTGATTCAGCGCTGATTCCATCAGCCAGCATGTATTTCGCAGCGCATGGGGGGGCTTTTGCCCCCCCGTGTCGTGTAATGTTCGGAACAATGGGACAACGTCCGATCTGGCTGGTGGGAATGATGGGAGCGGGGAAGTCCGCTGTTGGGCCGCTGCTGGCGCGCTCCCTGGAGCGAGGCTTCGTCGATACCGATCTAGAGATCGAGCGTTCTGTCGGAATGGCCGTTTCCGAAATCTTCGCGGCGGAGGGCGAGCGGGCGTTTCGCGATCGTGAGCGCCAGCTGATCGAAGGCCTCAGCGGCGCCAGTGAGGTGGTGGCACTCGGAGGCGGTGCCATCTCTCAGCCGGACGTGGCCGCCTTTCTCAGGCGTACGGGCACCGTGGTTTATCTGAAAGCTTCGCCGAGTTTGCTGCTGAGCCGGCTCGGGAATGCTTCGGCTCGGCCGCTGCTTCACGGCCTTGCCCCAGAAGGGCGCTTGGCGAGGCTCGAGACGCTTCTGATCGAACGCGCGAGCGCCTACGAAACAGCGGCGATCACAGTTGATACCGAGATACGGACAGCTGCGGCCGTGGTTGAAGAAATCTTGCGGCGATTGAATCCCGCGAAATCGGAACATGAGAGCGACGTCGAGAAAGGAGTTCGCGTTTGAGCGGTGGAAGAACTCGATCGCAGCGCGTCGTGCGAACCTTGACGGTCGAACTCGGCGATCGGAGCTATCCGATCAAGTTAGGTGTTGGCACGCTGGCTGGTGTTGGGAGGCATATTGCCCGGTGTGCGCCATCGAGCCGAGCGTTCGTTGTTACGGTCCCGGCGGTTTCCCGACGTTATGGTGGTGTTCTTCAGCGCTCATTGCGATCGGCGGGCTATCGGGTTCACCGGGTTCTGGTGCCCGATGGTGACGCTACCAAGAGCCCGCGCCAGCTGTCCAAGCTGTGGGACGAACTGATACGCTTCGGGGCAGATCGCAACACCCCTGTCGTGGCACTCGGCGGAGGTATGGTCGGAGACCTCGCCGGCTTTGCGGCTGCCTCGTATTTGCGCGGCGTGCCCTTCATACAGATACCGACGACAATTCTCGCGATGGTCGACGCGAGCATCGGGGGAAAGGTCGGCGTCAACTTGCCACAGGGCAAAAACCTGGTCGGCGCGTTCCACCAGCCCCGGCTGGTCTGGATTGACACCGAGACGCTCCGCAGCCTGCCCGCCCGGCAGCGGGCGGCGGGGTTTGCAGAAGTCGTCAAGGCGGCAGCGATCTGGGACTCGGAGTTCTTCGAACGCCTCGAGCGAGACGCCGAGGGCCTGATGAAACTCGATCCGAAGGTGTTGATTCCCACGCTCGAGCGCGCCTGTGCGATCAAGGCAGAGGTCGTCTCGCGAGACGAGCGGGAGGCGGGACTGCGCCAGATTCTCAACTTCGGCCATACCATTGCCCATGCAGCCGAAAAACTCAGCCGCTACCGGGGCCTGCTCCACGGCGAAGCAGTTGCAATCGGGATGCTCATCGCGGCACGAAGATCCGAGCAGCTAGGGTTTTCCCCCGCGGGTACAGCCGAGCGAATCCGCAGCCTGCTCGTTCGGTTTGGGCTCCCGAGCGAGCTACCCAATCATCCCCGAAGTGCTTATCTCGATGCACTGAAGGTCGATAAGAAAATGGCGAACTCGAAGATTCGCTTCGTGGTGCTCCGTGGGATTGGTCGCGCCGAGACCGTCCCGCTGACCCCGCGCGAAGTGCTACCTGCAATCAGGCGCCGACCGGGTTCGCGCGGCGCTCCGGCCGGGCAGGCGAGCGGAGGGGGAATCTAACCGTGGTAAAGCGATGAATGGACAGAACGTGGATGAAGCGATCAAATGGACAGAATTCGCGATGCTCGCCGAGAGGCACCGGCGAGCGGGGATGATGGATCAGGCCGAGCAGCTGGTTCGTTCTGGGCTCGACGAGCATCCAGACTGTGCCGAGGGAGCGCTTGTGATGGCGTTGGTGTTGTTGGACCAGAACCGGGGTGAAGAAGCCCGTCGGGTGATTGAGGCCTGGACCCACACCAACCTGGGTGCCGAGGTGCCCGACGAGTCGGTTTCGGCCGAAATCTTTGGCAGCGCGGTCAGCGCTGGAGAACTCGAGATCGCATTTGAGTCGGCGGAGACCGATCGGGACGAAGTGATCGATGCCGACACGATTGCCCAGCAGGCGATGTCAGAGACGGAATCCGATCTCGCTGATGAGCTTGTTTCGCCGGATTCGAGTTTTGCGACGCGAACGGTCGCGGATTTGCTCGCGCAACAGGGCGATGAACAGCGCGCCTTGCGGATTCGAGCCATGATGGATTCATCGGCCAGTGACACCGTGGTGAAAATCCGGGATCGAAATGCCCGGAAGATCGAGCGGTTGGAGCGCTGGTTGATCAACATCCGAGGGGAAATGCAATGAATTTCGAGGCGATCCTGCGCATGATCGTCGAAGGGTGTGGAGGTGGCATCGGCGCCGCGCTGATGGGTAACGACGGGATTCCGATCGAGGAGTTCACAGCCAGCCCCTCCCCGGGTTCCTCACCGACTGGAGAATTCGACCAACCGGTGGAGGTCGCTACCGCGGGCGTCGAGTTCGGCCGCATTTTGACGGATATTCGGCGTGCTTCAGATGCTCTGGGTGGCGGTTCACTGGAGGAAACGATCATCCGGGTAAAGGGGTTCACGCTGATCTTTCAGCCCATCGACGATGAGAATTTTCTGGTGCTCGCCCTCGCGCGAGATGGCAACCTGGGCAAGGCGCGCTATCTCATCCGTCGGCACGTTCACGCCATCCGCCAGGAGTTCTGACGTCCGTACCTAGAGGGTCGGCGAACGGGGCGTTGCCTGGAGGTCAAGCGATGTCTGAACCGCAACGGATCCTGGTCATCCACGGACCCAACCTCAACCTGCTTGGCTCCAGAGAGCCTGACATCTACGGCAATACCACCCTGGAAGAGATCAACGGTGATCTCAGTACCGCTGCCAAGGAGTGGGGAGCCGAGGTGGAGTTCTTTCAGTCGAATTACGAAGGAGCGCTGCTGGATCGGATTCAGGAATCGCAGTCATGGGCTGACGGTATCCTGATCAACCCCGGAGGCTTGACCCATACAAGCGTCGCCTTGCGCGATGCTCTGGCCGCGACGGAACTTCCGATCGTGGAAGTTCATCTCTCCAATGTCTTCGCGCGGGAAGAATTCCGCCGGAACTCTTTCATCTCGCCGATTGCGCTCGGGGTCATCAGTGGTTTTGGCCCGATGGGCTACGGGCTTGGCCTCAACGCTCTGCTCGAACACCTGGAGCCCTAGATCGGCTTGTTGCGATGGCGGCTGATCGTTCACGAAGCATCTCACGGTGCCTGGAACATGGGCGTCGATGAGGCGCTGTTGGCGAGCGCAGTGCGCACCGGGCGCCCCTCGCTGCGCTTTTACCGCTGGCGAGGTTCTTGGTTGTCGCTCGGCTACGGACAGATTCTCGGTCCGGAGCGAATCGAAGCGTGCGATCGGGCGGGCGTTGGGGTGGTGCGTCGCGTCACCGGCGGGCGTGCGGTGCTTCACGGCAGCGACCTCACCTATGCGTTGGCGGCACGGGAAGATCAGCTTCCCGCCGGCTTGATGGCGTCCTATGAGCTGGTGGCGGGGATTCTGATCAAGGCCTTCGAGGCGCTGGGAGTCGAGGCCGTTGCGAGCCCACTTCCCCGCCATCCGGAGGCCTTCCAACACCGCTTCCAGGTCGATCCCAGCAGGGCCGCAAGCCGCTCCCAGCGGGGCGGTTTCGATTGCTTTGCTCGGCTGGCCGGCCGAGAGATCTGCGTGGGTGGGCGAAAGCTCGCCGGAAGCGCCCAGCGTCGCACCCAAGGTGGCATTTTGCAGCACGGTTCGATTCGACTCGCCCCGGACCCGCTCGAAGCGCGGTGCGCTTCGTCTCTCAGTGGCACAGGCGCCACGAGCTTGGTGGAGCTGGGCGTGAATTCGGACCCTGACGTGCTCCGGGCAGCGTGCGTGGATGCCTTCGAAGAAGTTCTCCAGGGCTTGGAAGCCGGAGAGTTGACCGCCGAGGAGCGTGCAGAGGCCGCTGAGCGCACCCATCACCACCGGCGCGGTTCGGGATTGCATTGCTGAGCTGCGCCCAGAGAGCCTCAAGACAGGCGGTCGCCGACCGATAGGTAGTGTGATGGAGGGGGGATACCCCACCAATTTGCACCTTTGACCTCTAAATACTGGATTTTCTTCAGGGCGGCGCCTTTGGCGGCGAACAAGCGAAAAATTCTAGAGGCGGCGCGCAAGCACGCCCAAAAGGGCGCCAAGGGCAAGGCGCTCAAGGAATTCGGCAAGCTCCTCAAGCTTGATCCGCGCGACTCCAAGGTGCGTCTGGAGATAGGCGATACCTATCGGCGTTGGGGGCAGGTGGACGAAGCCGTCGAAGCGTATTCGATGGTCGCCGAGCAGTTCATGCTAGAGGGTTTCGATGCCCGGGCCGTCGCGGTCTTCAAGCAGATTCAGAATCTACAGCCCGATACGTTCTCACACTACGAGTCCTTGGCAGATCTCTATCAGCGGATGGGCCTGACCGCAGAGGCTATTGGTTGCCTGGAATCGGCGGCTGAGTTTTATCGGGAGGCGGGCCAGAAACAAGAGGCGTTAGGCCTGCTTCGAAAGATGGCGGCCATCGATCCGTCGAATACGACCAGTCGAATCAAGGTCGCCGACCTGCTCCAACAGGAAGGTATGAAGGAGGAGGCCGTCTCGGAATACGACGCCGTCCTTGCCGAGCTGAAGCTGCAGGGTGATACCGAAAGCGCCGCCAAGTTGTTCGAGCGAATTTTGGAAATCGAACCTGAAAGGGTTGAGACGCTTGTTCTCTATACGCGAAATTTGATCGATCGAGGCTCCGCTCAACGCGCCGAGCCACTCGCAAAGCGGGCTCTCGAACTCGACAAATCTCCTGAACATTACGAACTGCTGGCCGATATCTATCGCATGGAGAAACGAGAAGAAGATCTCGTTGCTCTGTATCGCGAGTTGGCAGATCTCTACCGCGAACGCGGAGACGAAGATCGAACACGCGAGATCCTGCAGCGATATGTTCCTCTTGAAGAACTCGGTTCTGCGGAAGCGCCCAATGGTTACATCGATGAAGGCGAGGATCTCGATGAGCTGGAGGTCGGTGATGAGACCTCCTTGCTCGATGGAGATCTTTTGTCCGACCCATCATTGCTGGTCACGGATGACGATTCGGGGCTCGGAATCTTGAACCCAGATGACAGCTTGAGTGACTTCAATTCAGACTCGCTGAGCATGCTTTCCGATTCCAGCGAGATGACGCGCCTCCTGCCCGATGAACTGTCCGGCGGCGCATCTTCTGACGCTTCCGGCGATGGGAAAGCGGAGATTGACATCAGTCAACTGCTGGCCGAAGCGAGTGTTTACCTTCGCTACGGAAAGCACAGCCAGGCCATTGCGAACCTCGAGAGCATTCTCGAGCGAGACGCTGATCACCGTCTGGCGTTGGAAAAGCTCGGTGAAGTGCTCGCTGAAGGCGACGATTCGGCGAAGGCCGTCGAGATGTGGCGGCGTGCAGCCCACTTGGCCGCCGAATCCGGAGAAACAGACGCAGCAGAGCTGCTGCGCACGCGGATCGCCGGGCTCGATCCGGCTGCTGCCGAAGCTCTCGATCTCGTGGTTGCAGATCTTCCCGCCCCGGATGGCGATCCCGGTGAGCAACTGATCGCAGATGGTTTAATCGACGAAGCAAGCGATGATTTTCCGATACCGGATGATCTTGCTTCTGTGTCGCCGGATAACGAGCCGGCGAGCCTGGATGGTGCAGATCTTCCCGAGCTCGATCTGACTGAAGTATCGATCCACTCGATGGACATCGAGATCGAGATCGATAACGCGAGTTTCACCGAAGAAGCGGAAAACGAGCAGCTGCCGACAGAGCCAGAAACAAAACTGGCGGCTGATGATCCGGCGTCGATCGCTGATGCCAACAAGGACGAGATCAGCACCGATGACATTTCGAACGCTGGCGAGGCCGCGGAGAGTAGCGAAGTCGATGTTGATGATGGAGGTATCAAAGGCGAAGCCCAGGCGGCTAGCGGAGCGAGTGGAGGCGATGTAAGCCCCGAAAAAATCGCCGAGGATCTCGAAGAAGCGGATTTCTATATGGAACAAGGCCTCCTCGACGAAGCCGAAGCCCTCTACTCGCGGGTTCTGTCGATTGCACCGAATCACCCGCACACAATGCTTCGACTCGGAGAGTTGGCCTCTCGGCGCGGTGAGGCTCCCGGGCCGGTGGTTTCCGCCACCGATTCTCCCGGAGCGGTCGCTGATTCCGTGGACAGTGTCTCCGAGGAGCCCGCAGAGAGCGGCATCGGAGCGGGTCTTGCGAGCGGCCAGGAGAACTTGCCCGCGGACGAAGCGCAGGAAGCCAGCGAACTGCCTAGCGGGATCGATTCTGAAACCCTGACGCCGGGCGGGTCGAGCGATTTGGTGAGCGTGGATGAGGAAGATGAGACGGGCGAGCTGCCCGATGTTTCCGCGGGGTTGGAGAAACCGGAAGAGCCCGAACCGCTGGAGGCGCTCGAAAGCCCTGTCGAGATTTCCTCCAAAACTCTCGATGGCGAAGACAAGCCAGCCGAAGGCGGTGATGATCTCGGTTTCGATCTGGCTGCAGAACTGAGCCGGTCTTTCGATCAGGATCCGGGCGCTTCTTCCGGGGCCACGGGCGCCGCTGGCCGCGGCGATACTTCAGAGGATGGTTTCGCTTCTGTCTTTGCCGAATTCAAGAAGGGAGTTAGCGAAACACTCGCCGAGGGAGATCACCAAGCCCACTACGATCTCGGAATCGCGTATCGCGAAATGGGGCTGCTGAGCGACGCGATCACAGAACTTCGACTGGCGATGAATGATTCTGAGCGCTACGTCGGTTGTCTCCACCTGATGGGAATATGCGCTCACGAGATGGGCGAGCCTGAACAGGCCATCGCCCATTTCACGGAGGCACTTTCATCTGGCGATATTTCGGGTATGACATTTCTTGCCCTCAAGTTGGATCTCGGCAAGTCCCATTCGGCGGCTGGTGACATCGCTTCTGCGCGCCGCGCATACGAAGAGATCCAGGCAATCGATCCGGATTTTTCCGATGTTGCGTCTTGCCTCAATGAACTCGGAAAGTCTGAAGAATACGAGACCTTCGAGGAGTTCCGCGAAGACCCGGATGAGCCCGACGCGGCCAAACCCGAAGCGGCGACGGGACTGACGGGCGGCGCCGAGGAAGCGCCGGTGTGGGAAACTTTCGACGACGTCATCGCTGAAGTCGAGGCTGCAGACAAGGCGGATTCATCTTCGCAGAAACCAGAGACAACAGCGCCCGCCGAATCCGTTTCTGAGCTCGAAGAGCCCAAACCCGCCAAACCCGCCAAACCCGCAAGCGAGACAGAGACGACCCCCAAGCGGCGAAAGAAGAAGATTTCTTTCGTCTGAGGTAGGCACACGTGGAACACCTTCATCACTTCCAGCTCAAGGGCGACCCTTTTCGCAACGAACCCCTGCTGCGATCGTATTTCGAAAGCGAGCCTCACCAAGGTGCCCTGCGGCGCTTGGAGCGAGCGGTGCGCCAGGGAAAGGGATTGTGCGTTCTCATCGGAGAGACGGGCTCCGGGAAGACGATGCTGGTGCGCCGACTGCTCGAGTGCCTCGAAGAAGAGGTATTCGAAGCCAGCATGATGGTGGTGCTTGACGGTGCTTCGGACGCCGGTTGGATGATGAAGCGTTTCGTTCGGCAGCTGGGCATCGAGGATCCCGCGCCGGAGCGCGAGGGAATGATCGCACAGATCTACGACCAGCTCGCGATCATCCGCGAAGATGGCCGACAGCCGGTACTGATCATCGACGATGCCCATGCACTCGCTAAGCGCGGGGCATTGGCGGAAGTCTGCGGTCTGTTGAAGCTCGAGTACGAGGACCGGAGATTGCTGTCGCTGGTGCTCACGGGCCCTGCCTTACTCGACCAATCGCTCAGCGCCGACCCCTCGCTTGCCCATCGAATCGACGTCCGGGTCGAGCTCGCTTCGTTCAGCCCCGAAGCCGCTGCCGGCTATCTCGCCCATCGCGTCAGTCAGGTGGGCGGAGACCCCGGCATCATCGATGCCGGAGCACGGACAGCACTTCACGAACTTGGGCGCGGATATCCGGGCCTGATGAATACGCTGGCCGACAACGCTCTATTCGAAGCATTCCTCTGCGGCCGGAAGCAGATGACCCGCGTCGATGTCGAGCGAGCCCACAGAGACCTCGGCTGGGTGGCGGTAACGCCGAATACGTCCGCGCCGAACCCAGCGAAATCGCCGACGGTTGCCGCCGATCCGGCCCTTCAACAGATCCTGAGTGAACTCGATCCTGAATTGGTATCGATGTTCAAGGCCGCGCAGGCCGCTGGCGAATCGCCACTACCGACGACGGGGCCACCGAAGGCCGAAGAAGCCGAGCCCGAAGATCTGTTGGTGGAACTGATCGAAGACTGATCGGGCCTGTCTCGTAGCCACCCGAATGCCCACCGTAGCGCGCCGCTATGTCGCTGCGGTTGCCACGCTGTGGCGGCCGTGCCAATCTTGGGGCAGGCGCGAGTAGCTCAGTTGGTAGAGCATCAGCTTCCCAAGCTGAGGGTCGCGGGTTCGATCCCCGTCTCGCGCTCCAGATTTCATGCAGCCAGTCACGCAGTTAGCGGGCTGGCTGCGCTTCGTTTGGGGATTCGAGTTGCTTTAACTTGCTGAAACTATTGCTTTTACTACGTGTGCGTCGTCAAAGTGTTCCGGACTGAAGACGGCCTCTGCTAAGAGACAGTTTCTGATTTTATCCTAGGCGGCTCTTGCCGCCAGGTACTCCTTCTTCCTCTTTCGCATCGTACGTTTCTTGATTCGGTCGCGCTCTGTGACGATTTCGTATTGCCGCCCAAAGTAGACATCGGCTGGCGTTACATTGTCAAGCGATTCGTGATAGCGCTCGTTGTTGTAATAGGCCACGAAGTTTCGCAATGCCGCCTCCAGCTCCCATGGATAGTAGTAGTGCTCGAGCTTGACGACATTCTTCATGGTCCGGTGATAGCGCTCGATCTTGCCCTGGGTCTGCGGGTGGTAGGGGGCGCCACGGGTGTGAGTCATCTCTCGCTCATTGAGGTAATCCCTCAGTTCGCCAGAAACGTAGGCGGAGCCATTGTCGCTTAGCAGACGCGGGCGGTGCTGGACCTGGATTTGGTCGACGCCGGTAATCGCCAATGCCTCATCGAGCGTCTCGGTGACGTCACTCGCACCCATGGTCGAGCTGAGCTTCCACGCGATGATGTACCGCGAGAAATCGTCGAGCACGGTCGATAGGTAATACCAGCCCCAATTCAGAATTCGAAAGTACGTGAAGTCCGTCTGCCACATCTCATGCACGCGTGTCGTAGGATTTCTGAAGGCATCTGAAGCCGACATCAGCACATAGGCCGGGCTCGTGATCAGATCGGCTTCCTTCAAGATACGATAGACGCTCGATTCCGATACGAAGTAACGCCTTTCGTCGGTGTAGCGACAAGCCAACTCCCGCGGTGACAGATCGGTGCGCTCAAGCGCCAAGTCGAGTACTTGGTCCCGCACGGTTTCGGGAATGGCATTCCAGCACGGTCGGTCCCGAGGTTTCCTGTCTTCCAACCCGTCGAAACCCTCGGCTTCATATCGCTGATACCAGCCGTAGAAGGTGCTCCGGGGCACGCCCAGTTGCCGAAGCGTCGCTCGAACGGGCAGATCCGCCTCTTCGACCAGGCGAATGATCTCCATCTTCTCAGAGGCCGTGCGTCTCACGTGTCGTCCTCCTCGCCATAACCCGTCAGACTTTTTTTGAGCACTCGATTTTTGAGCGTAACCTCGGCAACGACTTCCTTGAGTTCTCGGTTCTCGGCCCGCAGCTCCTTGACCTCATCGCTAGTGGCCTCGCGAACGGTGTCTCCCGCCAGCTGCTTCTTGCCCGCTTCTAGGAAATCCTTGCTCCAGCGATAGTAGAGGTTGGAGGCAATGCCTTCGCGGCGGCACAGCTCGGAGATGCTCTGTTCGCCCCGCAGCCCTTCGAGAACAATCCGCACCTTCTCCTCAGGTGCGAACTTACGACGTGTCTTGCGTCGGATCTCCCGCACGGCTGCTTCTGTGGACTGCTTCTTCGTTCGTGTCATAACGAGACTCTCCCCAGGGCCTCAGGCCCCGCAAAGTGTCTCTTAGCTTAGGCCACTGAACAGTCCGACTTCCTCTGACGGGAAACAATTCGATGTAGGGGAGTAGATCTGCATACTCGCGGAAATACTTCTTCTGCTTGGCGCAATAGGGACACCAGTGAGCGCCGTAGAACTCGGCTCCACTATCGGAGATGCACTCGCTAGTTTTTTCAGGTCAATCTCGGAGGCAGATGTCGAAGAGGCAAAAAGAGGAAAGCCCCCGAGTAGGCCGGCCAACAGCCAGACGGTCGAACGCGATCCAAGAGAATGAAAAAGCAATGAGATTCTCACCTTCCTAACTGTATACCCGACAGCGCCCCGGGTCACGGCCCCGCCGAAGATTGGAACATACCTCAGGTCCCTGAGGGGTATAAAGACCTGGAGGCGCGCTGGGGAATTGGCCATCTTCGCAAGACTCGACTCGCTACTCGACTCCTACAAACACCTCGCGTCTCATTTACCCGATCTGATAAGTCGTTCCGGTAAGAATCTTCCACTCCGAATCATCTTTGACCCAAGTGTGCGCCCAGCGATGCGTCTGCTCGTATTCAACGCCATCACTTGTCTTTCCCGCGAAGTGATAAGTCAGGTTCGTTGTTGCCGTGTTTCCGATAATCCGAATCCCCGACCTCTCGATCTTGAAGGTGTAAGCGCCAATCTCTAGAGAGTCCTTTTTCATCCAACACAGCATGTCGTTCCGGTCCATCAGAGGAAGGGTTGGCTCGGGCCACCCCAAAAACTGATCGTGATAAAAGGAAATCGATTTATCAGGGTCCCCAGCGCAGAACGACGCTTCGGCTGCCTCTTCAAGGGCCCAGATTGTCTCTGCGATTTCATTCTCCATATCAAACTTCTCCTTTGAACCGTCTGCCAGTCGACTCTCTTTGACTGCGTTTCGCCAAGCCCCGATTCCACTGGTCTTTTCATGGAAGCACCAGTCTAACGGGCACGGTCGGCGGAGTCTTTATGGTTTTCTTAGGTTCGGTAGCCCTAGTTCGGCCGCGCTGATCGGCGGAGGCTGGCCTATGTGCTGTGCCGGGTTGCGGCGGAGCGCGTATCTGGAAACGGTTTCAGGTGAGGGTTGTCGGCTGGATTGTTTCCGCGCGTCACGAATACGAGCCAGCGGTAAAATGCGACACCGATTACGTTCTTGTCCGCCCACGACGCATGGCTTGGAAACCGGTCCAGATGGGGCCAGTCCTCGGGGCGAAAACCTTTGGGCCAGTACATGACGTTATCGACGATTGCCTTGAGGGCGTTCACTGTGGCGAGCCCCGGATCGCCCACGCAACCGCCGGTGTCTTCGACCGCGTAGATCCCGTGATCCGAGAGCTTCGGGAACAGGTAGTTGAAGGATGCGAGTTGGTGCTCGACGCGGTGGCTACCGTCATCGATGATGATGTCGAAATATCCGCCCGCACGATCGACTACCTGCTTGAGAAATGCGGGATCACTTTGATCTCCAATGAATATCTCGCAACGGCCGCCCGCCAGTCGCTCACACGCAGGATCGATATCCAGGCCGTAAATCGTCGCGTTGGGAAAGAATTCCTCCCACATCCGGATCGATCGATCGGTCTGAACACCGATTTCGAGCACCTTCCGGACCTCGAATCGAATGTCTCTGAAATGCATCCAGTAGTACGGGAGGTAATTGTGCTCGGCCTTTGTAGGCCGGTACTTGATTCTCAGCTCTTCAAGCGGATTATCGGCTGAAACGGGGAACTTGTAGGTGCTCGCCGTCGCATTGTCGGGCGCGGTTGGAAACGAAAAACGGACGCGGGGCATCCAGGTGCGCTTCGCGACGATCGTGCGCCGTGCGAGACGATTCGCCCAATCGGGTAGGTGTTCCTTCGCATAAGCTCGCAGCGGTTCAATATTCACGAATGCACCTCCTCGATTCATCGCGCAGCGCGCTCGGCCACCCGGGCCCGCGCGAGTCCGCGTTTAAATAGCATGATCGACGCCCCGCAAGAAGGACAGCTTTTAGTAGGGTACGCGTCTGAACCTAGGCGCGGGGTTGGAGCATGAATTCCAGGCCTCAACCGATTGCCGTGTCCGGTATGCGCCAATGGTGGGCTGGCTGCTACTCTGAGCCTCCCTAGAGCAGCCGCATCTTGGGGCAAACAGGAAAGCCAACTACCATGAAATGGCTCGTCGGGCTGATCGCAGCACTCGTCGTCGCGCTCATCGCGGCTGTCATCATCATTCCTCTTGTAGTCGATCCTAATGATTACAAAGACGAGATCGTTGCGGTCGTGAAGTCGGCCACAGGGCGCGATCTCAGTATCCGCGAAGATATGGAGCTAGCGATCTTTCCTTCCCTGGCCGTTCGGCTGGGTGGCGTCGCATTGAGCAAGTCAATAGGCAAAAGACGCTGCGTTTTTGGCAATGTCCGATAAGAGGCATTCGGTTAAGTACCGTGGAAACGTGGAAAAAGACCCTGCACTGGAATGCCTTTAAAGTAGACGCAGGTTTCATGGACCATTGGCAGTTGCATAGCGGCACCGAGTTCATGGCCGTCGAAGGCCAGCCGAATTTCTTTCCGGGTACGAATTCACTCCCCATGGCTGGTAGTGCTGTCGCCAGGGTCGAGAGGACTGGCGACCAGGTCACCCTCCTCTGGGACGGACAAGTGCTTCACGTAACCACCGTAAACAGCATCCCAGTTACCGAGGTCATGATCAGCTTTTGGTATTTCGAAGGTGCCCCGCATCGATACCAATATCCCTTTCACATTGGTACGCTCGCGATGGATCGGGTGAGTTTCGAGGGCGAGATTTTAGCACCCCCCAATGATCCGCCGACCGCCGTTCCGGGACCCGACACCTCCGTTCGAGCGGGGGATCTTGTGACGCTTGATGGAAGCGGATCTTTCGACGACAACACCGCGTCCGGAGCCCTGCTCTACGATTGGGTGCTTGACGCTCCAATCGACAGCAATGCCACCCTTTCTGGAGCTACAACAATTATGCCCAGCTTTGTCGCCGACATCGAGGGCACCTACGTGGCGACTCTTATTGTTACCGATGAAGGCGAACTCGCGAGTGTTCCAGCTCAGGTGACGGTGAGTAGTGACAATCTCGCTCCCATTGCACGAATTGTTGCAGACACCTTGGTCCTCACAGGGACTTCAGTTTCTCTAGACGGCTCCCAGAGCACTGATCCCGAAAACGATCCGCTCACTTATTCATGGACAATTGGCGTGCCGGCAGGAAGTGGTTCTGTTCCGACCGACCCATCGGCTGAGATTACCTCGTTCTCGCCAGACCTTGATGGAACGTACGATGTCGTGCTGGTCGTAAGTGACCTGATTGGCCCTTCGGACCCGTTGGTGCTTTCGATCGTGTCAACGGACGCAGGGACATTCGCAGAGGCGAAGATCGTCAATGCAAGCAACGTGATCGCAAGCCTTCCCGGAAGCGCCGTCACAACAGTGGGAAATCAGAACGCTCTGCAGAACTTCCTCGCTCAGGCGATTTCTGAACTGCAAAACGGAAACATCCAGGAAGCCATCGACAAAATCGAGAAGGCAATACTTCGCACTGACGGCTGTGCCCTCAACGGTGAGCCTGACGGCAATGGACCTAGCCGCGACTGGATCTTGGACTGTGCTGCTCAGATGGAGATCTATACCTTGTTGACGGATGCGTTGGACGCAATCGATCCCTAGCAGTTGATAAGCATCATAGGGTCATGGCGTCTGTGTGGGCGCAACGGCGTAAATCTCCGGAATTACGCAACTTGGTGTCACTCAGTTCCATTGGGCATCTGTAAGCCCATCAGCCGAGTTTGAACTGATTAACTAAGAGAGAGATCCAGGCTTCGAGAGGGGAATGAGTCTTACGAAGGAGCAAGGGTCCCACCTCCATTTAAGCTGGTGCCGCCTGGGTGCCGTTTCCGGTGTTGAGTGCCGTCCCCGGTGTCGCGATATGCCCCTCGACGCCTCTATATGCCGGTCGCTAGAGCGTAATTGGTGGATCTTCTGAGGATTCGGATCCTTCTTCGAACCTGAGGGCTGGGTGGCTCGTAACTGATGTTCTGCCTCGCCCGGGGGGTGGACCAACAAATTTCTGGCCCGCTTCGCTTTCCCCCACTATTGACCGAAACGCATCGATATGACCGCCCTGGGCGAAAAACTTCAATGAAATCAACCCCAGCATCTCCTTGCCAACGTGGGGGTCGCCGGTTCGAGCCCGGTCTCGCGCTCCAATAAAATCAACTGCTTGCAGGATTGCCTACTCGTCGGAGTCCCGACCGACGGCCGTGCCTGCGTAGCAGTCGTATAGGTGTTGACCTGGAACTGGGAGCCGATCGCGCTTCCGCTGGCGTTAAAGCGTTGGCCTTGGATGGAATGGGGAAAGGTGTCGGGGCCCGCGCTCTCCAGGCTTTGCCACACGACCACGAAGTCTCCGTCCGAATCGATGGCGACCTTCGGCTTGGTCGGCGCATGAGTCGTATACGTATTGATCTGAAACTCGGAGCCAACGGTGTCTCCATTGCTGTCGTAGCGCTGGGCCTGGATAGAATTATCTGTGTCACTGCCCGCGCTGTCGATGCTCTCCCACACGACCACGAAGCCTCCGACCGCGTTGATGGCGACGGAGGGCGCAAGCTGATGATTGCTCGTGTAGGTGTAAACCTGGAATTCGGAGCCGACCGGAGTGGCCTCGAGGGCCTTGTCCTCGATATGTCTCCGGGCGGCGTGGATCTACTTTCCGCGGAGTACGGCGGTCTCCAACGGCCCTCAGAGGTAGGGCTTCAAGCTGCCGTAAAATTCGTCCCGAGAGCATCGATTCCGAGGCATCCTCCAGGCGATGGGGGAGGATCACATGGGAGCTGCACCGACAGGGTCCGCGGCGTTGCAACGTCGCAAGCAGATGATCTTCGTTGCCATCGCGGCACTACTCGTCGTCGCCTCGATCGAGCTGATCCTGGGTGTGGCGCGGCGGGTCAGCGGCCGAATCGAAGTTTTGTTGTATCCCGATGAGGGGATGTGGATCCCCGACGAACTCGTCGGGCGCCGAGGCAATCCTGACTATCCGGGTCACGATGAATGGGGCTTCAGAAATCCGGTCGTTCCGGAAACCGCGCGGATCGTCGCTCTCGGCGACTCTCTCACCTATGGCACCATGGTGGAGTCAGAAGAGTCCTGGCCGCGACAATTGGAGCAGATTTCCGACATCTCGACCTACAACATGGCCTTCGGAGGTTTCGGGCCGACCCACGAACTTCTGCTTTGGGATGAGGCGCGACGGCTCGATCCCGAGGTGGTGATCGTGGCGATGTACGCAGGAAACGATCTCTACGATTGTTTCAACCTCACCTACGGTGGCGAAAATCTGAAGGACCTCCGGTCCACGGAACCCGCCATCATCGATGCGGTCAAGGCGCTCCGTGGTGATGACATGCGCGGCAACCTACGCGACCACGGTGAACCGTACACACCCTTGAGAGCCTGGGTGCGAAAGAACAGCAGCATCTACGGACTGCTCCGAGCGCTACGCGACGTCGTGTTCGGTCGTTACTGGCGCGACGATCCCGAGTGGAAGCAGGCGAAGAGCCAAGCCAACTACCCGGGCAACGCTGCATTCGAATCTGCTGAGGCCAAGACTGTATTTACGATCGCCCGGAGAACAGTCGCGCTAAACTTCGACGACGTTCGCATCCGAGAGGGCCACCGAATCGCATTGGCGGCTCTGCAACGGCTTCATCAGATAACATCTGAAGCCGGTGCTCAAATGGTCGTTCTGCTTCTGCCGACCAAGGAATATGTGTTCAGCGAACGTGTATTCGCAGAAGGAGGTGAGCCCATCGAGGGCTATTCAGCGCTGCTCGGAAACGAACGCGCGATGTGGGCCGAGACGCGCCGATTCCTGGCAGAACACTCGATCCCCCACATCGACTCGCTCACTACGCTTCGCGCTTCGTTCTCGGATGGGAAGCAGCCCTTCCGAAGGGACATCGACGGACACCTCAATGCTCATGGGAATCGCCAGATCGCAGAACTCATGTACAGTGAACTGCGAGAGCGCGGATTCATCGATCCCTGAGGAGCCGACTGTAAGCCGTCAGCCGAGTTTGGACAGATTGGGCTTGCACTCAACCGGTCAACGCAACAGTTTCATCGAACACATCTGCTGGACATTGAAAGTTAAGCGTCTTGCGCGGACGCTGATTGAGTCGAAGAGCAATTCGATTCAGGTCCGCTTGCGTGAAGCCGGACAGATCCGTGCCTTTTGGAAAGTACTGCCGCAGCAGGCGCTGCCGATCACAACTTCCCAGATTTGCTTTAACGGCCCTTAAAGACCCCTATTTCCACTCCCTAGACGAAAACCAGAGCAGTTTCGCGGCCCCCGTCACATTCCCAAGCTGAGGGTCGCGGGTTCGATCCCCGTCTCGCGCTCCATCATTCGAGAGTTCTTTCGCGGAGTTGCGCGCACGGGCTTTTTCGTAGCGACAGCTTGTTTCTGTTCGGTGCTCCACACCAGATTCTCCCATCACCCCGGGGTATGAAGTACCGTCCGTAATTGTAGGCAGGGCCAGAACCGCAGCCATCACAAATTCATGGAGATGTCTCGATGATTCTCAATTTCATTCGCCAAGTGCTTGGTCGGGCCA
>JACZVU010000071.1 GCA_022572485.1 Myxococcales bacterium | reverse complement strand
ATCCGGCTTGCGTCGAGCGCAACTACCGCGAAGCGCGCAGATCCAAGGAGACCCGTCTGCTCCCGCTCGTCATGGATCTCGTGAATCCGAGCCCCGCACTCGGATGGGCTCACGAGGAGCGTTTCTCGCTCGCAGAGCGGAGCTCTGCAGATCTGGTGATGGCCCTCGCATTGATCCATCACATCGCGATCTCCAACAACGTTCCGCTGACTCGGATTGCCAGCTACTTCGCCCGCCTGGCTGAACACCTGATCATCGAGTTCGTTCCGAAGAGCGATCCGAAGGTCAAGATCCTGCTGGCGACGCGGGAGGATGTCTTCCCCACCTACACGCAGGAGGGCTTCGAGGAGGCATTCTCGAACGCCTTCGAGATCGTGGACGTTCATCCCGTGAAGGGATCTGAGCGCACGATCTATCTGATGCGACGGCGGGTGTAGCGCTTCGGCGCGGCGGGTCTCGTGGGGCGATCGGTGACGGGGGCGGGCTCACAAGCTGCGAAAAATCGCGTAGGATCTGCGCTAATACTGGGAGCTGGCCGCAATGGTCTCGGAAAGTCCTGAAGCACAGCAAAAACACTCCAGAGCATTCCGCACCAAAACAGTGTTTTTGAATCTCGCCCTCTTTATCGCAGCCACCCTGCTATCGCTTCTTTCCGCCGAGATCGTGGTGCGCGCACTTGGTGTTGCGCCGTCGATTGTGCCAATCGCCAAGGGGCGTTTCCGGCTATCTCCCAATCTGAAAATCGGATACGAACCCATTCCCAATATCCAATACGATGGCAAATCACTTAGATTTTTTCAGTACCGGGGTACAAGCAATCGCCTTGGGTTCCGAGGGCCGACGTATCCGGAAGTGAAGGCATCCGACATTTATCGAATCGTGGCCCTGGGAGACAGTGTCACGAAGGGGATGAGAGTCGATGACTACGAAGATCTTTATACCGCAAAAGTAGAGCGCGCCCTTCGAGAAGAGGGCATCGATGCCCAAGTGCTCAACTTCGGCGTATCTGGATATAACACGCAACAAGAAGTTGAGACCTTGAAAGACAAAGCCTTGTTGTTTCATCCCGATTTGGTTCTCCTCGCATACACGTTGAATGACACGGCAGGTCCCTACTATCAGCTACTCAAGCCGCTGTTGGAGGAGGTGAATAACAAGAAGAATCCACAGGCCTTAGGCGGATTTGTTGCTCGCTGCCTCGTAAAGAGCGCGCTATATCGCCTGCTGCGATTCCGCTTGCTTGCTCCAAACGCTGGTGAGGAAAAGGAGCTCACCTATGAGCAATACGCGACGGGCAATACTGTTGCCGAATATGCGAAAGAGCTCAGCCTGCTCTCTGAGTCGCATGCTTTTCAAGTACTCGTCGTTGTGTTTCCCCTGTTCACTGATCGAACCTTCACGTCCTACGCATTTCATGACGACCACAGTTTTATTCGTCAGATCGCAATGGAGCAGGATTTTCTATTCCTGGATTTGCTTCCGGCGTATACCGCATGCGCAAAAGAAACCAAGAGGTCTCTCCATCAAGACAACTTCCACCCGAACAGGCGGGGTCACACCTGTGCGGCAAATGCGATTACGGAGTTTATCCTTGAGATCAAGCGGGGACGTTAGGTACTCCGTTCTTCGCCTCGCCATCACACTCCTCCCGGCCCCATGATCAGCCTTTTTAGATGTGTCCGCGAAATCAGGGTAGAACCCGGTTCGAGAAGACCAAAAACCGCTGGATCGCGCAGCTCCAACGTGGATTTGGGGTCGTAAGTACTACCGACGGGGGGCGCATGACCCTTTGGCAAGCCGGTCAGCTCGGCGGATCGACGGATTGATCCCCCTGGGGCCGCGCGGTCGGAAGTGTGCCGCTATGCTAGGATCCGACGGAGCGTTGGGCTTGCTGTTCGGTCGGCGGCGGCCAGATCTGGAGGATGCGGTGAGTTTGCCGAAGCCGATGGTTCCCACGACCCGGTTTGCGATCAGAGCGCTCCACATCCAGGCGCTCGTATTACTGATACTGACGGTGACGGTGCCCGGAGTCGTGGGAGCGGACGAGTACCTCCGCCTCAAAGCCCTCGTGGTCGTCTACACCAATACCTTTGCGGGCACGGCTACCTCCAGTGAGGTCGAGAATGTGCGGCGTGAAGTGGATGAAGCGGTCGAGTTCATCTGGAGGTCGAGTCGGATGCGACTTCATCTGGCGGTGGACGATCTTACGATCCACCGGTTCGTTCCCGAAGACCAATTCGCGCGATCCGAATTCGCTCCTGAAGACCAATTCGCGCCAACCGGACCCGGCCGCTACGTACTTCCGTTCTGGACCACCAAAGGCGCCCAAAGCAGCGTTACCACCGATCTCGCAGACCTCGGCTACCAGAGCGGCAGCTATGACATCGTGGTGGCCTTCTACGCCTTTGAGAATGGACCGGAACGTGTCAACCGGTACGGCGCGGGGGCGTACGGCATGAACAATCTTCTCGGTAGAGCGGCCTATATCGTGATCCCGATGACATGGAGGCCCGATACTTTCAACAAATACTTCGAGCACGAATTCCTGCACATTCTGAGCAACATATTCAAGAAGAGCGGCTATACGAGCTTCCCGCTGGTCCACAACAAGAAGTTCTTTCAATGGGTCAATGGCAAGAACGCCAGCTACGAGAAGTGGATACTTGGCAGCATTTCGGGCACCGAATATCTCGACGCGGCCGGCCGTTGGGGCACCGTGGAGACCTTCAAAGACCGAGATGGCGACGGTGTTCCTGACTACTCCACTCTGTACGGGGATGAGTTGAGCATTACCGAGGAGACTCTCGGCTCCTCTACCAGCCACGCCGACACGGATGGTGACGGGCTCAGCGATCTCGAAGAGGCGACCGCGGGCGTTCGAAGCGGAACCGATCCGAATAATCCCGACACGGATGGCGATGGCCTGATCGACGGTAGCGACCCCGATCCGCTTGACGCGAGCGAGGTTGAAGCTCGCTAGCCCGTCGGTCGCGATCCCGCTGTTTTCCGTTTGTGACGGCCGTGTCGCCCGCTTCCCGCATCGCGATCTACTCTATTGAATGTTGGCTGGCGAAGATGAAGTTGGCGACTTCGTCCTGAAGTTCCAGCAGCTCCGGACGGCCGCCCGTGTCGAAGAATACGCCGTAGGAGATGCCTTCGGCGCATGCGCGCCGGTGTCGAATCGAGACCGGCAACGCGATCAGGGCGTCGCTGGGCGGCAGCGAAAATCGGATCGTGAAGGAGTCGACGGCGCAGAGGAAGCGGTCTGCGTCTGGCTTCAGTAGGACGCACGCCCCCGTCGCGGAGATGTCCTGCAGGGTAGCCAGCAGCTCGCGAACTTCTCCGCTGCGTTCTGCGATCACCTGGGCTTCTATCATCTCGTCCGGGCCGAATTGCAGGCGATAGGCGCTGCGCCGGCGGAGCAGGCGCATGAGCCCGGCGACCATCTCGCTCTGGTTGTGGTGGGCGGTGTGGAATCGGAGACAAAACGTTCGGTGGGACTCGGACTCTGTCCGGCTGACGATGCTCGCCTTGATCTCAATCGCTTGCGGCAGGGCAGGTGAATTAATAAACAACGTTGCCGGGTCCCCAATCGCAAACAGCGGAGCGCCATCCTGATAAAATCTCAACGACGCGTTCTCTTTGTCGCCGTGCACGATTTCGCCGATGAAGATCTTGCCCGAGCCGGGCTGGACGCTGGCGCGCAGAGGCCCGGGCCCAGCGGCCAGGATCCGGCTCATGCGTGCCAGGAGTTCGCGGAATCTGAACGGTTTGGTGACGTAGTCAGTGGCGCCCATGGCCAGGGCCGAGAGAATATCCTGCTCCTGGGCCCGCGCCGAGAGCATCACGACGGGAATTGCGCCAAGCAGGGGATCGCGCTTCAACTCCTGTAGAACCTGGAATCCATCCAGCTTCGGCATCATCACGTCGAGAAGGATGAGGTCGGGGTTTTCATTGGCGATGCATTCCAGCGCTTCCTGGCCGTCGGAGGTTCTGAGAACCTCATACCCTGCGTTTGAGAGCCGTGTGGCAATCATCTCTGCGGTGACGACGTTGTCTTCGGCAATCAAAACCTTCGGCATCGATCTATCTCATTCAAATCTTCGCGCCAATCAGCGCGATGGAGCGGTTGCGATTCCCTTCCGCTCCATATGTCCCCATGACGTGTCGCCTCGGTAGTGCTTCCAGAACGCACATGTTCGCCAGAAGGCGGTGAGTGGCCGTAACAACACTGCCTCGACCACTGCCGCCGACACGAGCGAGAGGAGCTGTCCGATACCCGTGTAGCGACGGAAGGCCAGATCATCGAGGAAGATCGCCAACACGGACACGAACACCGAGTACAATATTGCTGCGGACAGAAAGGCGAGCATGAAAGCGGTGTCGAGGAGGCCGAACGCATAGCTCAGCGGCACCATCACGAATCCGGAGATTTCCACGAGCGGTGCCAGCATTTCGAACACCAGGAAGGCGGGCATCGCGAGCAGACCGATCGTGCCATAGCGCGGGCGCCCGATCATTCCGAAGTGTCTTATGAACGTGTCGATGAGTCCGCGCTGCCAGCGCTCTCGTTGGCGGCGCAGCGCACCGAGGCTTTCGGGCGCCTCTGTCCAACACACGGGCTCTGGCACGAATCCGATCTGGTAGTCGCGTCCGCTGTCACGCAGCGTTCGGTGCATGCGAATCAACAGCTCCATGTCTTCGCCCACCGAGTCGGTTGCATAGCCGCCGGCGTCTACGACGGCTCGTTTCTCGAAAAGCCCAAAGGCTCCCGAGATCAGCAGCAGGCTGCCGAGGGCCGACCAGCCCATCCGGCCGAACAGGAAAGCGCGCAGGTATTCGACCACCTGAATACGCGGGAGGAGTTTTCGCGACAGCTTCAAGCGGACGATCCGACCTGCCTGAACCTCGGAGCCATTGGCGATGCGGATCGTGCCGCCGACTGCGATCACGCTTCCGGGGAATTCGTGGAAGGGTCGCGCGACGCGCAGCAAGGCATCGTCCTCGAGCAAGGAGTCTCCATCGATTGCACAGAAGAGCGGGTAGCGAGAGACGTTGATGCCTGCGTTGAGCGCATCGCTCTTGCCGCCATTCATCTTGTCGACCACGACGAGGCGCTGAAAGCGCGGAGATTCGTAGATCGTCTGGATGGGTGCGCAGGGAATGCTCTGCTCGAAGGTGCGGGCGATCGGTAGCAACTGGAAACGCTCGATGAGGATGTCGAGCGTGTCATCGGTGGAACCATCGTTGACCACCACGAGCTCGAACTCCGGATAGCGCAGCTGCATCAGGGAGGAGACACTCTCGGCGATGTTCAGGGACTCGTTGTGGGCGGGGACGATGATGGAAACCGGAGGCATCAGCGAAGATTGCAGCAACGAGCGTAGATCCCGCTCGTGGACCATGGCTTCAGCACGACGCGTCGCATGGAAGCCCAGGAGCAGCAGCACCAAGAGGTGGGTATTGAGCACGACAAAATACACGAGCACCGCGTGGTTCACCCACCAGACCACTTCGACCGCGAGCCCCTGCCAGTTCATGCTGCGACCCGATTCGCGTCCGAGCGTTCCAGAACGTAGCGGGCGACCTCGTGGCAGTAGCGATTGGCATCGCTCTGACTCTCGACCAGGGCTCGGTGCCCGGCGGACCCCATCTCGGACAGCGCGACGGCGGCGTTGAAGCGCACCCACCACTCGACGTCTTTCAACGCCTCCCGCAGCTCTGGGATCGATACTTCGTTGCCCAGCGTGCCGAGGCCCCTGGCAGCCTGGCAGCGAATGGGCCAGACGGGGTCGGAGAGGAGTCGGCGAAAGATCGCGAGGAAGCGCGGGTCCGCGATGGAGGCTGCCGCCTTGACGGCCTTGATGCGAAGCTCGGAATCCGCGTCGTTTACCAGATCGAGGAGAAGCTCCGTGGCCAAAGGGTCGCTCAACGCCCCCAGTACCTCGACCGCGGCGCATCGAGCTGTCGGGACTTCGCTGCGCTGCACGAAGTCGACGATTACCTTGGACGCGCCGGGTGCCGTATCGATCAGGATTTCCTGCGCGCGGCGCACGATGCCCGGTTCGGGGTCCTCGAGCAGCTTCAGCAAACCGATGACCGCCTTGCGGTCTCCGATCTCCCCGAGAGCCCACACGCCGGCGAGGCGCACGTCGAACTGACTGTCTGCATCGATCAGGTGGAGTAGCGCCGGTAGTGCGTCGTGCACGCAGAGTAGGCCGAGGTTCTTCGCTGCCTGCGCGCGCGTGGTCGCGCGCCGGCTGCGGAGTCGACGCCGCTCAGTGCTCGCGATTCCCTGTTTCTCGGCGAGCTGCGCGATCGCCTTCCGGTCCTCTCCTCGGAGATCGAGGGACAGCTGAACGAGCATGGACAGCAGCACCCGGTGATTGGAACGGCTGACCGCTTCGAGCAACTCGTCTTGACGCTCCGGCTCGCAGATCGCTTGACAGAGGTTCGGCAGGAGCTGTGCAACGAGCCGATCGTCGCGGCGGATGCGCATCGCAATGAAGAAGTGGCGCAGGAGCATGAACACCAGCAAAGCGATGATCGACAGCGCGAGTGCCAGCACGATTAAAACGATCTCATCATGAAATATCGTAAGGGTCATGGATTCAGAACCTCACGAACACGCCGGTGCCCAAGCCCACACGCTCGTAGGTGTTCCGGAGATCTTCATACTCGATGCCGAAGCGCACGCCGATGTGGTCTCTGATGATCCACTGGAGGCCCACGGCCGCAGACAGGACGCGCGCTTGCGAGCGCCCCCCTCCGACGCTGGCAGGGGCGAAGACCTGCTTCCCGTAGGATCCGATCAGATAGAGGCCCAAGGGCGATTCCGGAAACAAGTCCATGCGCAGCGAGCCCGAGTGGCCCAGGCGGTTGCCCGTCAGGTGGGTGAGGTGGTACCTGGCGAGCACTCGCGAGTGGGCGGAGAGCCAGAATTCGAGACCGGGTGAGATCGTATTCGTATTGATATCCATTGCGAAGCGCGAGAATTGGTAACGGAAGCGCACAGTCATGCGTTCGGTGAGTCGTCGCGCGAGCTCGGCATCAACGACGTACCGCGCCACGACTTTGACGTCGAACCCCAGCGTGGCTTGCGCGTTGATCGACCATCCGCGCGGCAAGGACCAGAACGCCCCCACGGTGCCCTGTGTTTCGCTCTCGTCGAAGCGCCGATACTGCTCAAATCCGGCGCGTACACTCACAGTCTCTGCCACGGGTGCCGAGAGCATCGCGTACCCGTGCCGCCAGTCACTGGCTCCACCACCGCTGAGCTGGTCGTATTGGAAGCCGGCGTCGATCCGCCACAGACGATACTCGCGTAATCTCGCTTCCAGGCGCTCCAGTGCCTCGCGTGGATCGAGAGCGTGCGGCGCGATTGCAATCGCTTCCTCGTACGCGCTGCGGGCGCTCGTGGGCTTTCCCTGCCATTCGAACACGCGCCCGATGCGCAGGATGGGCTGCGGATCCTCGGGCGCGAGGCGGCCGGCTTCCGCATAGGTCGCCAGGGCCTCTGCGTATTGCCCCTGCCAGGCTCGAAGATCACCGAGGACGAGATGCGCCACTACATCGCGCGGCTCGGTGGCCAGGGCCCGAAGCGCTTCCTGCTCCCCCTCGTCATATCGCCCCATCCAACCCAACAGCCTCGCCCGAGCCACTCGCGCGTCACGGCGGCCTGGGTCGTGGGCCAGGAGCCGGTCGAGTTCGGCGAGCGACTCCTCGTGGTGTCCGAGCCAGCCGAGGAGGCGGCTCCGCTCCAAGCGGGCGTCGCCGTCGTCTGGGTCGCGATTCAGGAGGTCCGTGTAGTGGTCGAGCGCCGCCTCGAAGTGGCCCTCCCGCACGAGCGCCCGTGCGCGCTCGTGGGTCTCTTCGTCGGCGAGCCCCGGGAGCGGTGCGCTCAGCAGTGCGAGCCCGACCGCCAGCGCTGCCAGGATGCGCAGCTGCCTGGCTGCCGTTTGCATTGAGCAACTACGCGCGCATCGCGCTGCACGCAATACGATTTTTCCGCTGCTCTCCGATACGGATTCGTAATCCAGAAGATGCATAGACAACCATGGGGCCTCGTCTGGCGGCCCCTAGTACAAAGGATGCGCAACCTGGTATCGGTGGTTATTCCGTGTATCTGAAGCTGTGTACGGTGCAATTTGCGCCCCGCACACGCCCCGCAAACGCGTCAGCGCAAGGGCTCGGAGGCCTCTCGCCGGGTGAGGGGAATGGACCTGCATGAAAACGCCGGAGATGGCGCTCCCTCAGGCCGGAGATGGCGCTCCCTCAGGCCGGAGATGGCGCTCCCTCAGGGTAGAAGAAGGACGAATCGATCATCCCTTTCCCGTGCCTTGACGAGAACAGACATACCGTCTGCATCCATGATTTTGGGCATCTTCACACCCGGTACCCGTTCGACCACCAACGATTGACCAGGGGGGATGTCCGCTAGCTTCATATTCAGAACGATAACCGGGTCTCCATCCTTCCCTTCGTTTACGACCGGATGCAAGCCGTTTCGATCATGCCAGAACTGCGCGATGCTGCCGACGTCGCCGATCCACGTCATCTCATTGAGATTTTCTTCGATGAACCTACGTTCGGTTTCGAGCTTGTAGGTGATATCCGTCGGATGGATGAGTAAACAGGTGATCGCGCCATTGTCTGCATTCGCACTGACAATTTCCGTCCATGTACGAAGCACGTCTTCCTGTGTTTCGGCAGTCAGGAATTCACGCGAATCATCGAGTGTGACAGGCACCACGACGATGTTGCTCTGGGTTGCCTCGAGCGACCTCCGGCGAAAACCAAAATACGGATAGTTCGTCAGAACATACTGGGCAGATACGCTGGAATCGTAGCGATACCCCGTTTCTTCCAGAATACGCAGTAGCTCGCTTGGAAATCGAAGGTATCCGGCGCGGAATCCATTAACGTTTAGCTGTAGGTCCTGATCCAACAATTGCTTGCTAACCCGCGCTTCCCCGAAAAGAGTAGGTTGATCAGGCTGGTAATTGCTTCGATTGACTTCTGTTGAACCAACCGGGAATTTGTCAAATTCCAGTGAATGGCTAACCGAATGAGATGCGATCTCGAAGCCCATGTTCTTCACTTTCTTGAGCCAATCGACACTTTCCGCCGTGTAATAATCAATATCAGTGTCATCACTGAAATACTTTGTCGTGACGAAAAATGTACTGCGTACGCCCAGGCTGTCCTCCATCTTTGCGAAATCGAGCGAGTTTCGAAAAGATTCCCGAGCATCCACATCGTGCGACAACACGATGGCTGTTTTCTTGCCGTCGGGTATTGTGTGAACCAGCAGGAATGGGTGGACGCGGTCCTCATACAGGCCCCGTAGCAACAAGCGGAAAACGTCTCCTGAAGGTTCGAATGAATTGATCCACCGTCGAGCTGCTTCATAGCTCCTTGCGATTTGAGGGATAAAAGTCGTTTCCTTGAAACCGGGCCCCAGGGCGTAGGCCACTCCTCGTCCGTAGCCATAGCGCGTGAACGCTACGGTTCCGTTTTCATAACGTGCCAACACGCTGGTTTGCGGGCCAGGTGAGTATTCTGTTGTCCAAATCGTTTCTGAATACAGCTCGGGGTCACCAAGCGAGACCGTCCGTTCGCTGGGATGATCCAAATACCGCAATACGGGTTCACGGGTATCTGAAAAATGCAAACGAAAATTGGTTCGGCTCGCTGTTGCAGCATGGAGCCCGAATAGCGGGAAAAACATATTTCCCTTGACCTGGGTCGCAAATAGTATCCCTCCCTGCTCAACGTAGGCATAGAGGCTTTCACGCTCAGGCGGGGTCAGTTCGGTGTTAAACAGGATACCGCCTACGATCACGACTGCTCGGCGGGTAGCGGCATCCACATCGTTTGTAACGACAAAAGGAATTCCCAGAATAAGCAGTGCGTTTCGTACGGCGAGCTGCTCCTGCCGTGCATCTTCGCTTGTTCCGATATTGAGTACAGCCAGGCCCCAGTCGAATTCAAGTCGGGAAGAAGCCTGACAGCTTGATGCAACGAACAACAGAAAAACGAAAGCCCGGAGTGCACATTTCATTGCCAGAACGCCTCTGCAAGTGGATTGCCCAGCATGGCTTCGGCTACCAGTACCAGCCAGGCCGATGCCGCTACGCCTGGCGCAGAGGCCATCTCATAAGGCACGTCCTGCGAGGCGTATCGCAGGCCGCTACTTTCAACCTGCAATACCCTGAGTCTTTCAATGATGGTTCTCGCTTTTTCAGGCATTCCGGATCTGAGATAAGCGAGCGCCACGCCGAGCGTGCCCTCCGTCCATACCAGTGGTAGATCACGCCATTCCTTACGCGGATCGTTACCGTAAAAAAAGCGTCCAACCTTGGCTGATCTATAAATCGGGTGGTCGAAATAGGGGCGATATCCTGTCAGTTCACCATCCTTCGCCAGGTAGTATTCATCCATGACGGCCAGAGCGGTTGCGGCCTTTTTGGTTTCACCAATCTCCAGAAAGAAAAGCACGCCCCAGGAAGCGCAATCCAGTGCTTTGACCGGATCTGGCGTCCCGCTGAAATGAAAGCCCCGGTTAAGCTGTCCGATGCCATCGTTCCATGCCCCCGCCAACAATCCATCGCGGATACGGGCGGCGGCTTCTTTCCAGCGTTGTTCTCCGGTTAGCCTGTAGAGTTCGCGGAAAAAGAACCAAGCGCTGAGATTGTTCTCTGAACTGATGCCCAGCGCCGGCTCATCGAGATAAATTTCAATCACTTCATTTGTCTCTGCCCGGTACGCCAGCTGGACCGTGGCGTATCCCAAACGCAACAGGCCATGGCGTGGGTCGGGCGGGTCATCGACCTGCAACGAAAGCGCATACTCTGCGAGGCGATTGGCTGCTTTCAGAAAGTGAGCCTGCTCCTGCAGGCAACCCCTGTCCCCAGGTTCGCAATCCGAGACATGGCGCAAATAAAATGCCAGCGCGTAACCCACCCAGCCGATTGCACCAGCGCGAACCATGGCACTCTCGTGATAGTTTTCATCCGGCCAGTTATTGGCGGTGTTGTAGCTGAACCACAGGCTGCCATCGGCGCGTATCAGCCGCGTGATAGCATGCAGTGTATAAGCCGCGGAATGCGTGTTGCCTTTTACGGTAAATGCAATCGCCGCTAGAGCGTTGTCATAGGTTGCCGAGCGATGAAACCCCTGTGGAAAGACTTCGGGTGCAATGTCATAGCTGACGATTAATCTGCGCCGGGTCGGGACCGGATCCGGAACCACCGTGTTGGGTGTGATCTGCGCCAGCATCCATTGGTTGTTCTGCGCCGACCAGTTGCTCAACGATATTTTCGGGGAAGATGATTTCGGTGAAATACAGGATTGCAACACCAACAACAAAGAGAACAAACAGAAACACAAGCCAATGGTGGTACATCGACGCACGCGACATCGCTTGGCAGAAATCGAACCGCAGCAGGTAAGCCCGCCTATCCGCTGAAGCAGGCGCGTCCCAGCGTGATCCGGCTCGATCTCGAGATGCCTCATCTCGGGGCGTCTCGGATGGGTGCCTGACGTTCTTGCGAAAATGGATGGCCGGGAATCCGCTTCCCGTCGTGATCTGTTCCAGCGCGGTCGGCGAGGGCTCCCGACGCGATCGGCGGCCTTCTCATCGCGTTTCTACCGGCTCATTCAGTGGGTGGAAAGCGCTTCAATATTTTGTCGACAGCGCGAGAAATTTCCGCTTCGTCATAGTTTCCGTCCGCGTTTCGCCCCGTTAACCACCCGCGCCATACGAGCTGATCCGTGGCGCGATCCACGATGTCGATGATGATCGTGCCTTCTTGGTACTGGCGAACGGACCAATTGAACCCCGAGCTGAAACCCCTTCGGTAGTAATGGCCGAAATAGCCGAAATTGGCACCCGAACCGACGATCTTGTCCTTGAATGTGACGTGGTAATTCAGGCGGAAGTCGGATTCGCCGCCTTCCAAGTACCGGAATCCGCGAGCTTCGAGGTTCCTGTTGACGGCTGCGCGAATGCGCTTGTCGAGGAGCGAGTTGCGCACAAAAGGACCTTCGAGATCCGCTCGCAGCTCTTCCTCGCTCGCGCGCACGGGGGGCGCAAGCCAGTCGAATGTATGGTAGTGCGAGAAAACGACGTCGCGGTCGAAGTCGGACCGTATCCGCGACGCACAACCGGACAGTCCCAGAAGCGCGACAAGGGCCGCGATGGTTGCCCGGATGGTTCGATTACGGGCGCTCATGTCTCTCCACTCTCCTTAACTCTTTAACGCATCACATCGCGTACGAGGTCTTCGAAGGCCGATACCCAGCGCTCGACGTCCTCGTCATTGTGGGCGATGGAGAGCGTCCATTCTTCTTCGCGCCCAGCGGCCATGATGATTCCGCGGTTGATGTTGTAAAGCCACGCCAGACCACAGAGTTCTACATCCTGGACCTCGATGAAGGATT
>JACZVU010000070.1 GCA_022572485.1 Myxococcales bacterium | reverse complement strand
CGCGTTCGCATTCTTCGTCTTCCTCGGCAGCCGGATCGGATTTCAGGTGATCTGGGAGAAGACCGGCGTCGCGCTCAGGGGCGCTGTTCTCGACATGCCTGACGAACTCATCGATGAGCTCACCGCCATGAACGCGGTAATCGGAAATGCCGGCAATCCCACCGGAGCGAAGCCGCACGATACGATCGCCACGCGACCTGACGATGAACTCGGCTGGGTGTTGTGGCCGAACGTCTCAGTCGATGGCTACCAGCTTCAAGCGAGAGATCCCGTAAATCTCGATCCTCCGGTGTTGTCTATGAGGCCGGATTCCCAGATGTCCGACGCATTGCGCAAGTACCTCGATGAGAACGCACGCGTCGTCTACACCTACAACTTCGATGGAAACGGCCATCGGCGGACGCTCCCGGAGGTGGACGCGGAGAAAAAGATCCTCATGGTGGGTGACAGCGGACTCTTCGGCGTCGGTGTCGATGACGAGCATACGATCGCGTCGCACCTGCAGCGGTTGGTTGGCGACGCTCACCGCGTCGTAAACGCCGGCGTCGGTGGCTACGGCGGCGAGCAGGCATTTGCGGTGGCGCGCGCGCTGTCGGATCGAGAGGATTTCGACATCCTCATCTACGTGGGGCACCACAACGATTTCTACGAGCCGAGCCACATCGCAAACCCCGAAAAAGCACGCAGGATCATCGCGAACTTCGAGTCGTTGAAAGACCGTTTCCCGGGCGGAATCGTGGTGGCCCTGCTGACCTACCTGGAGTACACGGGAGCGGACGTGCTTCGCGCTCACGGCTGGCGGCGGGATCGGATTGAGGCCGCCGACCGCCTGCGCGCCGAGTTCCCGGCAATCAGCGCGAAAGCCGGTTTTCCCTTCGTGGACTGGACCGATATCGTCGAGGAGGTTCAGGAGCAGGAGGGGACGATCTTCTCACCCTGGCCGCTCTACGTGGACCACGCCCACCTTTCTGTGCGCGGAAACCGGCTCTTTGCCGAGCGCATCCACGCCGCGTTTCAGGATGAGCCCTCGAGTCGCCGATCGATGCCCCGGTCGGGACGTCAGTCCACGTAGGCCTCTTCGGGGGCGACTTCGTCGCGATACATTCCCGCTTGCCAGAAGAAAGCCCGCGCTTCGTGGCAGAGATGACACTTTGAATTGTATCCCTCTTTCTTGTCCGCAAACCCGGCCTGGATCGCTTCTCTCATCAAGGGAAGAGGCCCCCTTCCCACCAGCGTCTGGACCATGGGGTGGTCACGGATTTCGAAATCCTCGTAGATTTTCGACAGGGGCGTCTTCATCGTGTTTCCAATGGAGATGCCTGCGCAGACGGAGGGGAAGACATTTCCGTGTGGGTCGATATGGATGCTCTTCTTCCACAGCAGCTTCCGTCCGCAACGGGCGGTTGCGAATCTTTCTTTCGGATGCTTTTCAACGAGATGCGATAAGGCTGTGGCAGCCCTCCCGATCATCCTCATCGGGCGTGCATCGAGGACGCCGCGGAAGACATCGGCCTTCTCTTCTTCCGTCAGGCTCATCATGTCGATTGGATCGTCGAAGAAATCCCGCGGGGCGATCGCGACGACGCCTTCGCCAAAGACCTCATTACCGATCCGCTCCGCTCTTTTTACCGTTTCGATCGGGACGAACTCTTGATGAAAGGGATCACAGCTGATGAGCAGGGTGCCGATTCCAAAGTCTTTGATTTCGGTCATGCGTGCTCTCGCGAGGTCGTCGCTCTTGCACCAGAAGCCATTGGTCTCGAGCTTTCCCAACGGCAGCATTCCCTCTTCTTTCGCCACATTGAAACAAGCGATCAGATGCTTGTAGTCAAAAAAAGGTTCGCCACCTGCAAAGTGGAGATCGCGTCCCGTAAATCCGAGCTTCTTGAACTCGCGGAGCAATTCCCTGAGATGCTCGACAGGCATGACGGCGCGCTTGCTCGGACCGCTGTTCTCATAACAGTGTGCACACGCTGCATTGCAGCGATAGGTCAACAAGATGCCCGCGGATCTCCATTGGGTGAGTTTCTGCGGTCGAAATTTGTGCATCAAAACAGAGTACGCATCGGCAAGGGTTTTCATCACTTCAGATACCTCCGATGACGGGCGGCGAGTGGCACGGTGATTTCCGAGCACACACTCATGGGGGCGAGATGAAGAGGCTAGGTCTTCGGCGCAATCCGGACCACCGCAGCATGGGTCACTTTGCCACACTCGGGTACCCTCCGCGGCGGCCGCCGGATGGCGGTAAGGATAGGTTGGAAATTCCGTGCGGATGGGGTTTTGTAACCGTCAGAGCGAACTCCGCTGGCGAAGATAGGTGGCTAGATGGATTCGAAAGAGCCGCTAGGCATCTCACGGCGAACTTGAAGAGCGTGCAGTGGTTCAAGAGGGTCGACCGAATCGACCGATAGAATCGCGTTCCATCGTGGCGCTTGAACCAGCGGCCGTACTCCGTTAGAAGCTGAGCCCGAAGCCGGCCGTCACTTCGACGCCTTCACCGGAGAACCCCACATCGACGCGGAACGGTGCATCGCGCTCCAGGGTGACTCGGAGGCCCACACCGGCGCTGGCCCAGACGCGCGAGCTGAACAGATCCGGCCAGTCGTCCGTGACGGAGCCCGTGTCTGCAAAGAACGCAAGGCCGACGCGCTCGACACGCAGTGCTTTCGTGAAGGGGATGGGGAATCCTCGAGTCAGTACCCAGAAGCGATACTCGGCACTCGCGTGCCACACCGAGCGACCCCGAAAGCGTCCTGTGACAAAGCCTCGAAGTGTCCGGGAGCCTCCGAGCGTTGGGAGTGAATAGAACGGCAGATCACCCGCTGTCGTACCCGTTTTCAGATGAAACGCGAGGGTGTCGGTGGGCGGGTGTTCTTCTTCTGAGTCGCCGCCCTCGTGAAGGAGCGGTGGAAGTGGAAGGATTTTGGTTCCATAAAGCGCAAAGACCGATCCGAGATTCCAGCCGGTCTGTAGGAGCGCCGAGTCGATAGTCGCGCCCACCGCGAAGCCGCGGTAGGGAAGGCGCTGGCTATCGCGTGTGTCGTAGCGCAGCTCGAGTTCGAGCCAGCCCAGCGCGTGATCATCTGCCCTGGCGAAGGTTCCCGGAAAGATATCCTTTGTATCGGATTTGTGTTTGACTTCTCCGCGGCTGAGCGAGTGCCACTCGCCCTTGATCGAAACGCCGACGACGAGGTTGTCTCCGGGGTCGGGAAGCGCGAGATCAAATCCGAACCGACCGAACGCAGTCAGATCCGTGTAGCTCGTTTCGTTACCGTTACTCGTTCCCGACCCGAATCCGTAGAAGCGTCGCGTGAGGGATTTTTCATAGCCGGCCCACGCCTTGAGGAAACTGCGCTCTTCCTGAATGACTCCGCCTTCTGGCACCTCGCGGTGGTGGAGCCGCCGGCGCCACACTGCCCGGTACGCCTGTTGGCCCTCGACCGTGTAGGAGAGGAAGAGACCGGCGAATTCACGTCGACGTTGTTGGCGGAAGTCCAAATCGGTGATCGCGATTCCCCCACCGAAGCCGATATCGCTGTCGCGGAAGAAGAACGGAGCGACGAAGCTCGAGACGAGGAATCGCTGGAAGATGTTGCCGGGCTTGAGTCGCCCCTCCGGGATGTAACGCCAACGCTCAGGGTTCGTGAGGTCGTCGGGTTTGTCGATCTTCGGAATCCGTCCGTCCTTGTCGATTCCCTCCCACGGATCGAACTCCCGATCGGTCGACTGCGCAGTCGCAGATGCACAGAGAATGGCGGCCGCGAGAAAGGAGAAGACTGGCCACGAGGTCCAGAGGTTCGTCTGGCACTTCACGAATGGCTTCCTCCACCGATCAGCAGAGCCTGCGAAGGGGTATTGCCGAGCCGGCAAGCGCTTTTCTGCATGAGCCGTGTTTCATCTCGGCGATCCGGTAGCATTCAACTATTCAACAACGTCCCCGCCTAGCCGGGAGACGACGACTTCTCGCGTGCTCTTCACGATGGTGTAGAGCATGCGCGGATCGCTCGGATCCCACGCGATGCCCTGGCCCTCGGCGGCCACCGTGAGTACCGCGGCGAGTTCGAGCGAGGCGCCCGCTTTGGGAATTCGCAGCGCGTAAAGCTCGGGCGCATCATGACCGGTGATGTAGAGAAGCTCGCCGGGGCCGAACGCCCCGCCCGAGTTGCTGCGCGTCCCGAAGCGCTCGATCACGTCCGCCGGAAAACCGTAGCCACCGACTTGGCGCCAGTGATCGTCGTACGTGACGACTTCAGTCCACTCGGGCCCGCGGCCGGGAGTGCCACCGCGACCCCTGTAGTTCCCGAACGCCACCCACCAGAGCCCTGCGCGACGATCGATCCAGGTCGCCGAGCCCGGCAGCATTCCGAAGCTGTGAGATCCGATGTGCTCGAGGGTTTCGGTGTCGAAAATCTCGATCGAGCTCAGCATTGGCACGCTGGGGTAGTTCGAGTGCGCGCAGTAGAGGCGGCCGTCGAGTACGATGCCGCTGTTCAGGTGGTGGATCGCGCCGCCGCCCGAGCTCACATACCCGCCGACGCGCTCGCCCGTGCGTTTGTTGTACTTTCCGACCGCGCGGTTGTCGATCGCGTAGAAATGGTGCGCGTCGACCGCTACGCCCTGGCGCGCTTCGGCTGCCTTGAAGCGCCGCAGCTCCTGCAGGCCGCGGGTGGGCGAGTCTGCGCGCAAGACCGTACAGGCGATGAGCGCGAGCGCCACCAGAAAAGCCAGTGGACGAACCACGTTCGACACCGCGCTACCGTAGCGTCGTCACGCGCGCTCCGGGAGCCCGTGTGGTGGATGACCAACGCTTCTCGAGAGACGAAGAGCGCTCTTTCGAGTCGACCCCCGTGGCTGACCCGGGCTGCGCAACCTGTGTCTATAATCGGCCGGGATTCACCCAGATGCGCGGCTGAGAAGAAGAGGGAGGCGGTGTTCTCGAAACCCTGCTCGGCGTTTCTCGTCGCGATTGCGGTTGCGCTCGCTGTCGGTTGGTGGGTCGCAGGCCCGCTGGTCCACAAGATCGCGCTCGGTCTCAACGAGACGGCTTTTCCGGCCGGCGAACAGCTGCAATATCTCTCCACCCGGTTGGCGCCCGGCTACGCGCGGGCGAGTGCGGGACTCGCGCTGCTGGCGATCACCTCGCTCGCGGTTGGCACCGCGGCGTTTCTGCTGGTTCGCGCGGTGAAGCGATCACAGGTCGCGTCCATCGATCCGAGCCGGCGGCGTTTCTTGACCGGCCTTGGCCTCGGGACGGCGACCGCATTGGTATCCACTGCGTTGGTCGGCGGCTTCGGCCTGGCGCGTGGCTGGCTCGGCCTGGGTCGCGGGGGGCGCGGTTGGCGACCGGTCTTTGCCCAGATCTTCAGCAACGATGTCGTGGAGACGCACCCCGAGTGGAAAGAGGCGTGGAAGGGCGCCGAATTCGCGCTCATCGCCGTCTGGGGCGCACCGAGTGGCAGGTATCGGACATCGTGCTCGGTACGGCGGCCATTAGCGGTGAAGAGGGCGAGCGAATCGGTCGGCTCGCGATCGAGCGGGGCGTGAACTACTTCGACACGGCGCCCGATTACGCGGGCGCGGGCAGCGAAGCCGCGATGGGGCGCGCGATGCGCGGCCAACGCGAAAGCCTGTTCATCGCCACCAAGTTCTGCACGCCGACAGGCCACCTGCCCGCGGGCTCATCCGTGGCGGACTACCAAGCTGCGATCGAGGGCAGCCTGAAGCGCCTCGGTACCGACTACGTCGATCTCTGCCACATCCATTCGTGTGACACCGTAGAGCGTTTACTGGACGAAAATGTTCACGAAGCGTATGACCGCCTCAAGCAACAGGGGAAAGTGCGCTTCTTGGGATTTTCGACCCACACGCCGAACCTCGTCGAAGTGGCTGAGACGGCGATCGAATCGGGTCGCTTCGACGTGATGATGGTCGCCTACCACCACGGACTCTGGTCGCCGTTGCCGGGCCTCATCGAGCGCGCGCGCCGCGAGCAGGACATGGGCGTGGTGGCGATGAAGACTCTGAAGGGTGCCAAGCATCACGGCTTGGCAGGGTTCCGCGAGGATGCAGACGCGTACTCGCAGGCGGCTTTGCGCTGGGCGCTCTCCAATCCCGATATCTCGTGTGCGGTGATCTCCTTCTACGAACTACAGCACATCGACGAATACCTGGCTGCTTCTGGCGGGCAGCTCGGCGCCGACGATCTCGCGGTGCTCGAGCGCTATGACCAACAAATTCTGGGTAGCTATTGCGCACCGCACTGCGGCGCCTGCCTCGATCACTGCCCTGAGAATCTCGCCATCCCCGATGTGCTCCGCTATCGGATGTATTCGGAAGACTACGGGTGGCACCAAGAGGGTACGCGGCTCTACGCGCGGCTCGAACCGAATGCGTCCGTCTGCGCTTCGTGTAGCGCACCCTGCTTGGGCAGCTGTCCTGTTGGAGTTCCGATCCCAGAGCGCACACGTGACGCGCACCGGCTACTCACCAGTTAACAATCGATCGCACGAGCCAGCAGCAGCCGTCATCGTCTTGTGGGCGCCTGGTTTCTGGCCGGCCACCGACGCCCCGATCGGGCCTACATCCAATTCCTCGATCGAAAGCTCGAATTCGTCCATCACGTTCCACTGTACGGAGCCTTCGCGCGTCTGTGTCGGCGCCGGGAGTAGGCGAAGAGCCCAACCACTCAACGGCCCTCGCTCACGAAGCCGCCGCACGGGATCCTGATGGTCGCAGTTCTGGTCCCTGCCCAGTCGTTGATCGACGGCCTCGCGAGAGCTTCTTCATCATTTCCACCGAGGGTTTACGCTCTGCGGTGCGTGACGGATCCAACTCAACCCAGCGGATAGCTGAATGCGAGTTCGTTGGAAACGTTCGCTAATATGCAATGTAGATGCACTTTGTTATTTCGGGCTCTTGCGAGTGCAACGAATTATCTATTTGGATTTCACATCGGGCTTCCGATCAGACAAATGCGGCTGTAGGAGTGTACGGGGCTGTAGGAGTGTACGGGATTGATGGCGTGTAAGAGGGAGCCGAACATGGGTTTCGGGCGAGCACTCGCGCTTTTTCTGCTGTTTCTAAGCTTCTCTGCGAGCGCGAATGCCGGAGTCCAATTGTATTCGGGCGAAATCATCATACACATGCGTGGTTCGGATGCGGCTGGCAACTTTATCGGTATCCCGCTCGGGCGCCATTGCAACACTCGTCCATATCACGCCGAGCATACCACCATGATCTATTACGGGATCCAAACCTATACGCTGACCATTCCAAAATTCGGAGGTCAGGTACCCGTCATCGACACGAACATGGACAGCGTCCCGGACGTGGCGGCTGGTTGCGCGCCAGCGTCGTTGCAGGCGGGGCTGCCTCTAACGGGGGGCGGGGTTCTCGTCACAACGGGCAATGCATCGACCACGCGAGCCACCTCCAGCCCGAGAGGATTCACCATCCCGATGTCGAACCTTTCTCGGGTGACGTCGGGCGCTTCGTTCCTCTCCACGACCTGGTTGCCACTTCCATTTGGAGTCGCCCAGTTCAATTTCGAAATTGAGTACGCAAATTTGCGAAACGATTCGGGAGTCTTTTCGAACGGCGGAGGACCTGGAACCTTCAGCGTTTCGCACAGTGCGAGGGCTTATGTCAAAGCTGGAAAGAACCAATTCGGCGGGACGATGCGCCTGTTGGGCCAGTATCGTACGAATCGAGGCATGGAGAGCGCGTCGACCTCGGTGGGTGCCACCCCGTGGAACCTGCAGTACATCGGTGCCGGTGCCATGACCTTGCTGAGTGAAGTGACGGGCGGCCTGAAGTACTACACGATGATTTCTCGCGCATACCGCTACCCGGGGAAATTTGGCTACTCGCCGAGGTCCGTCACCATTTCTGTATTTCCCTGGACGACCGGCATGGCTGAAGTCAATGCTTTCAGCGGGCCGCAAGAGACGATTCTGAAGCGGACGGGGTACGACAATCGAACGCCCGCCGGTGTGGGAAACATCCAGCTGGTGAGCCCGGCACTCACGCGCTGGAAGAATCCCTTTGGCGACTATTACACCGGGAGTATCGCGACGCTGAAGCTCACGTTCATTCCGGAACCCGAAGCCTGGCTGATGCTCGTCGCGGGAGTTTGCGCGCTCGGCCTCTTGTATCGCGTCAACAGACAACGCGGGCGCGCATAGTCAGGGTCCGGATTGGGGTCCGGAGCCCGACCCTCTCGAGATTCGGCCATTCAACGGCTAGAGAGTCCTGCAGAATACCGTGACACCGGTTCCCGACGAGGATTGGTGTAACCGGATTCCGCGATTCTCTCTAGAGCGCCCGCATTCCCGTGATGTGCTCGCCGAGGATCAGCGTGTGGATGTCGTGGGTGCCTTCGTAGGTGCGGACAGTTTCGAGGTTCACCATGTGGCGCATCGACTGGTAGTCGTCGACGATGCCGTTCGCGCCGAGCAGGTCTCGCGCCATCCGGGCGATCTGGAGTGAGATGTCCACGTTGTTGCGCTTGGCCATCGAGACCATCGTGTGGTGGAGCTTGCCCTCGTCCTTGAGGTGTGCGATGCGCAGGACTAGCAGCTGGGCCTTGGTGATCTCGGTCAGCATGTAGACCAGTTTTTCCTGCGTGAGCTGTTTGCTCGCGAGCGGTCCGCCCTGGACGTTTCTCTCTTGTGTGTAATGCAACACTTCATCGTAGCACGCCATTGCGGCACCGATCGCGCCCCAGGCAATCCCGTAGCGAGCCTGGTTGAGGCAACCGAGCGGACCCGGGAGCCCCTTCGCGCCTGGAAGCAGGTTTTCGTCGGGGACTTCGACGTCCGTCAGAAAGAGTTCCGACGTCACGGACGCACGCAGCGAGAACTTGCCCTTGATGTCGCGGATTTCGAAACCGGGACGGTCCGTCTCGATCAGGAAGCCGCGGACGCCGTCTTCGGTGTTCGCCCAGACGATCGCGACCGACGCGACCGATCCGTTCGTGATCCAGCGCTTGGTGCCGTTCAACACCCAGTGGTCGCCGCGCTTTTCCGCCTTGGTGAGCATGCCTCCGACGTGGCTGCCGAAATCGGGCTCGGTGAGTCCGAAACAGCCGATCTCGCGACCTTCGGCCATCGCGGGCAGCCAGCGCTCCTTCTGGGCTTCGGTGCCGTAGGTGTGGATGGGGTACATGCAGAGCGAGCCTTGCACCGAGGCAAACGAGCGCAGGCCGGAATCTCCGCGTTCCAGCTCCTGCATGGCGAGCCCGTAGGCGACATTGTTCATGCCCGCACAGCCGTAGCCTTCGAGGTTGGTTCCGAAGAGTCCGAGCTCACCCATCAGCGGTACGAGCTGCATTGGAAACGAGCCGTCCTGCCGAATGTGCTTTTGCAGCAGCGGGAGAAATTCTTTCGATACGAACGCGCGCACGGAGTCGCGCGCAACGCGCTCTTCGTCGGAGAGCAACTCGTCGATACGCAGGAAGTCGACACTGACGTAATCGGGCATGGGGATCCTCGAGCGGGTTGTCGACTACAGCCTAGCCGAAAGAGCCCGATGGGGCCGTCCGCTGTTGGGGTTCCAGCAATGGGACCGCCGCGCGTCCTTCCGTCGGACAGTGACCCTCGGAAGCAGCGGGCGAATCCTGCGGATTCGCTTGCGGCGTTGCGCGACCCCATTCATGGGGTCGCGCTCCTAGCTGGGGAAGTCTGCGACTTCCCTTTGCGGCATCGCACGACCCCATTCTGGGGTCGCGCTCCTAGATCGAAGGTGAGCTGCCGTTGGTCTTGCGGCTGCTCTCGATCGCCTTCAAGCGTCGATTCAGCAGGGTGAGCTTCTTGTCGATTCGTTGCACGTCCGATTTGGAGGCGACCTGCATCAGCCCTAGAAGAGCGTCCACGCGAGTCTCGACCTGCTTGGTGACGTCTTTGCGGACCGCGCCGGCTCGCTTCACGATCGGGTTCTTCTTGAGTTCCGACTGGATTCGCTTCAACTCTTTGCGGGTGCGCTTTTCCACGATCTTTCGTTTGGTCGCGAACTCCTTTCCGAGCGACTTCCGGCGCGCGCTCAACTCTTTTTGAATGCGCTGGAACTCGTCGTCGAAGAACCGGACGGCTTCGTTGATGCGGCTTTCGCGTGCTTCGCGGAGGGTTTCGTATTCTGCCATCGGGGTGTCCTTTTCGTGTTGCGCGACTCGCGCAGACTGCCCAGAAATAGGGGTTCAAACAAAAATAACACGGTGCGTTATCGCGTCAAGGGATTTTTTGTAATCATAAAATATAAATAAAATCAGGTACTTGAGTGGTTAATGGAGCAATCTGGCAGCGTGCTGCGAGACGCAGTGCGGCATACCTCTTACCAGCGCAGGACGGCGCTTGCCCAGGAAAAGCCGGATCCGAAGCTCGTCATCGACACGAGCTGTTCTGGTTCGAGCCGTCCCGCGCGCGCGGCTTCGTCGAGCAGCATCGGGATCGAGGCCGACGAACAGTTTCCGTAGCGCTGGATGTTGTTGCTGCAGCGCTCGGGTGGGATGCCCAATTGCTCTATCACGAACTCGTTGATCCGCAGATTGGCCTGATGAAACAGGAAGAGATCGATGTCCTCGAGTTTCAGGCTCGCGGCGCTGAGGACTTCGAGCAGGACCTCGGGCATGCGCGTTACGGCATGCTTGAAGACGAAGCGCCCTTCCATCTGCGGGAAGTGGCGCCGCTCTTCGATCAGCTTCTGGTCGATCCGTGCCGGCGTCAAGCCCGAGCCCGGCGCTTCGGTCCAGAGTTTCTTCGCAAATTTCCCCTCGGCGTGGAGCCGGATTTCGAGCAACCCCGCACGGTCGCTCTCGCCCTCTGTCGCCTCGAGGAGCGCAGCGCCCGCACCGTCGCCGAAGATCACCGCGACGTCCCGCCCGGTGTCACTGAGGTCGATGCCCGTGGAGTGGACCTCGCAGCCCACAATGAGAACGCGCCGGTACATTCCCGAGCGAATCAGGCTGTTGGCGACGGCGAGTCCGTAGAGAAATCCGCTGCACTGCGCGCGGACATCGAAACACGGCGTCTCCGAGAGCCCGAGCTGATCCTGCAGGAAGAACGATGTGCCGGGGAAGTCCGCCTGCGCGGAGAGCGTGGCCAGCACGATGCAGTCGATGTCCTCGGGGCCGAGCTGCGCGGCCTCGAGCGCGCGCCTCGATGCCGCGCAGGCGAGGTCGGCGGGTTGTTGTCCGGGCTCGATGTAGCGCCTCTCTTCGATGCCCGTGCGCTGGCGGATCCACTCGTCGGTGGTGTTCATCAGCTTTGCGAGATCGTCATTGGTCACGACGCGATCTGGGACGCACATACCGGTACCGATGATCTTCGCTCTGGGTTGCGTCATCAAGTCCCCTCGGCGGTGAGCCGTGGGAGGCGCTTCCGCTTGCGGCTGTTCTCGCTCGGGAAATCCGCTTCGGCCCATAGTAGCTCTTCTGCATCTGAAAGAAGCTCCTGTAAGCCGATTCGCTTCAGGGCCGAGATCGCAACGCCAGCGTTGTTTTCAAGCAACGATTTGGCTTTGCTGGCGGGCAGCCGGTCGATCTGGTTGAAGACCAACAACTCGGGTGTGTCCGAGATGCCGATCTCGTCGAGGACCTGCCGTACTACGGCGATCCGCCGCTCCCAATCCGGAGCGGCGACGTCGACGACGTGGAGCAGGAGGTCCGCATCCTCCAACTCTTCGAGCGTTGCTTGAAACGCTGTGATCAATTCCGGCGGCAGGTCGCGGATGAAGCCGACAGTGTCGGTAATGATCACCTCGCGCTCGCGCGGAAATCGAAGCCGACGCGATGCGGGATCCAGTGTCGCGAAAAGCGTGTTGGCGATGTGCGCCTCCGTGTTCGTGAGCGCTTTCAGCAGCGTGCTCTTGCCCGCGTTCGTGTAGCCGACGATGGAGAGCACCGGGACCCCGCGGCGCGCGCGTTGGTTCCTGCGCGTTTTCCGCTGATCGCGCAGTTTTTCAAGTGCACGCTCGAGTCGCGCGATGCGCTCGCGAACCCGACGACGGTCGACTTCGAGTTTGGTTTCTCCGGGGCCTCTCCCGCCGATGCCGCCGGCGAGGCGCGAGAGCGAGATGTCCGTGCGTTGCGCGAGGCGGGGCATCCGGTAGCGCAGTTGCGCGAGTTCGACCTGAAGCTTTCCATCGTGGCTGACTGCATGTTGGGCGAAGATGTCGAGGATCAACTGGGTGCGATCGATTACGCGTAGATCGAGCCGCTGCGCGAGATTTCGTGCCTGGGTCGGGCTCAGGATTTGATCGAAGATCACGAGGTCGACCCCGCTCTGGAGCGCGTGGATTACGAGTTCCTGGAGTTTTCCCGGACCAATGACGTAGCGCGGATCGACGCGATTGCGCTGCTGGGTGACCGTGTCGATGACCTCTACGCCGGCCGAGCGTGCGAGCTCGACGAGCTCGGCGAGGTGGGTCTCGAGTTCGTCCGCAGAGCGACCCACCGAGACCGAAA
>JACZVU010000189.1 GCA_022572485.1 Myxococcales bacterium | reverse complement strand
CGTCGCGTGAGTTGCGAGCGGGGCCTGACCGTTCGGACCACTCGAACGATGATCGAACTCGGCCCGGAAACCCGGAATCTCAAAAACCCCGGAATGGGCCCATGCTTCTACGATCTCTTCCACGATTCACCGACACTTCCCGGAGACGGACGCTCGATCGTACGGCTGGTGGGCAATCGAATCATGGAGATCGTGGATACGAAGCCAGGCGAGAACCCGCCGGTCCTCCCCGTCGGTCTGGTGGTTTCGTTCCCGGCCGGCGGTGTTCCAAGCGACTGGAAAGTCGGCCGGACGCTCGCAATCAAGATCATCGGATTGGAGGGCATCGCAAATGCAGTCGAGGCCGGCCCCCTGCTGCTCGACAAAGGCCAGATCGTGATCGATATGGAGCGCGAGGGATGGAAGACGCGAACCTCCATCCAGACCCAGGCCGCGCGGATCGACTACCTCGACATGCGGGGGCCGAAGATCGCGATTGGGCTCGACGACCAGGGCACCCTGGTGGTCCTCGTAGTGAACGGCCGCATTCGCGAGTCGGTTGGCGCCACCCACATCGAGATGGCGGAAATCCTGCTCGAGCGTGGGATGCACAGCGCGATGGGATTCGACCCGGGTGGAAGCGCGACGCTGGTCGTCGGTGGAGAAACCCTGAACATTTCGCCCTACAACCGCGACTACGAGCGCAACGTCTACGCCCTCCCCCCGGAACCCCGCAGTGTCGCGAACGCAGTGGTGGGCTATTGATGCGATACCGGCAGCGAAGGTAAATTGGCGACCTTTCTGCTTTCGCAATCGCGGAGGCCCACCCGGAATGTCTGCCCCTCTGAACCGTCTGCTCCATGCGCGCGAGGGCGTGGTGTCGTTCCTGTGGGAGGGACGAGCGATCGAGGCGCGCGCGGGCGACAGCGTCGCCGCGGCGCTCCACGCGGCCGGGCATCGAACGCTCTCCCGCTCGCGCAAATTTCACCGCGCGCGCGGGCTCTCGGGAAGCTTCGTCGCGGGCCATGGCGCCGTGGTCGACGCCGTGCTTTGCGGCGAACACCGCATCGCGACCGATCTCACGGTGATCTGCGCAGGCGCGCACAGCACCGACCTCGCCGCCATGGCGGGCGTCGAACTCGACGCCGAGGCGTTCCGCATCGAAGCGCTGGCGACCGAGCCCATGCGCCCGGTGATCCGGCCGGCCATCGCATTGATCGACAGGCTGACCTATCTCTATCAAACTGCTCGAGGTGAGATCGTCGGCGGCTCCGAGATGCCCGGGGAGAAGCCAAAACGCGGACTCGAGTCAACCGACTACGTGATGCCGACCTTCGCCCGACACATCATCGAGATCTTCCCGCGACTCGCAAGTATCCGGATCCTCCGCCAATGGTCGGGCATGATCCACCTGGCGCCCGATGGCGGCCCTCTGCTCGGCCCGCACCCCGACGCCCGCGATCTCTGGTTCAGCGCGGGCTGGACCTACGGAATCGCCGGCGCACCCGGAGCGGCAGATCTGCTCGCGCGAGCCATCGTGACTGGCGAACTCGACGACCGCATGACGCCCTTCGCGGTCGATCGCTTCCGCCGCGGCAAGCCGGTGCGGGAACTCTCCGCGGTGCTCGACAACGTCAGCGCGTAAACGTTATCATGTGTCATACGGATACTTACACAATGAACATCGAGCAGAGATTGCGATCGGAGTGGCCGGTTTCCGCGGGAACTCAATCACCGAATTTTGCGATGTATGAGCGCAGCGCATCGACTTCGAGGAAGGTGGCGTCGACCTGGCCGAAACGGATATTGTCACCAGAATGAAGGTCGGTAGGGGGGCCGGTCTCCTTGGTGCACACCGAAAATCCATTCACAATGGTTCCGTTACTGGACCCCGCATCGTGTAGCTGAAAACACCCTTCCGTGTTTCGCTTGAAGAACGCGTGAAAGCGCGACACGCTGATGTCTAAAATCGTCAGGTCATTTTTCGCGGTTCGCCCAAGCGTGATCAAGTGGCTGAGAGAAGGGTTCGCGGCTTGAATCGGAAAGGCCCGAACCGAAACCCCGGCGGTGCGCGCCGCCACCTCATCCTCGAGGTCGAGCAGGAGCACTTCGGTCGAGGTGGCGCTTTTCGGATACTTGAAACCGGCGGAACTGAACAGCAAAAAGGCCTCGCCGTACCGGTTTTTGAATTCGTCGAGTGAAAGCCGAGCGGCATCTTCGCGGAGATCTTCGATGCGGAGACCCAATTCCATTGTGCTCTCGTTTTTCTCGGGCTTCGCCTCCATCGCGCCTCCTCCAACGGCCACCCAGAATAAGTCGGCAGATGAGGCGAGACTCTTGAGAGCGAAGGTTTCCAGGGCTACACAACGTATCGACGACCTGCCCAATCATTCATGATTGGGCGTGGCGAATGGCAAGGGGGCTTCTGCAATCAGCAACCGGTTGGAATCACAGTCACGAAATTGAAACTGCCTCATCACAAATCGCGACACCGGAAACCTCCAGCGCGCAGCAAGTGTGCAGATCCGACAACCAGACCGGAAACTGTTGCGCAACTTCAATCGATCAATCTACGTCCGTATTTGCAGATCGTGATATCTCGTGATTCCGATGCGAAAACGCGCCCGCAAAAAGCGCCTGGAAGCGCGAACGGCATCTAGAGGGCACCCACTCAGCTCAGCAGGTTCGCACAGTCCAAATCGGCACAGGACTTGCTCTACCTAGCTGCACATTGCGGGCAACCAGAGGAGCATCGAGTGATCCGTCAAAACAAGAATCGAGGCGCGCGAATGCTGCTTGCAATCGCTGCTTCATTTTTCCTGCTCACCGCACCGGCTCTCGGAGATGATCTCCCCTTGGAACAGCTGCACTGGCATGCGCTCCACGCTGGGTTTTCCTCAAGCGGAGGAGACTTCTCATTGGGCCAGCAATGGCTGGAATCTCAGCTTCACACAGAAGATGGATACGGATTCGAGTATAGTCGAAGTCTGAATTTGAATCTCGAAAAGAGGCTCGTCTTCAGCATCCAGGGCCCGATCGTCGGCGAAAGAGCACCCGGCCTCGCGTTTGAAGTGCGCTTCTAGAGCGAGCGAAGATCTCAACGAATCCCGCCAGGCCACAAATTCGTGGCCCGGCGGAGAATGCCTTCCGTCGACACAAAGCCGCGGAGAAACCTGAAGACCTCGACCGCGGTTCGACACCCGCTCTATTGGGGCGCGGCTGCCGCGGCCTTTCGATAACTCTCTTGCGCGGCGGCGACTCCACTGCCCGGCTCGATGGGAATTCCCGCATCCCGCATCGCCATCTCGACACCCGAGATCGCGCCGAGACACCTGAGATCGTTGAGATCCC
>JACZVU010000005.1 GCA_022572485.1 Myxococcales bacterium | reverse complement strand
AGAGACCATCGACACGGTTTCGGATCTCGTCACGTTCGGCCTCGACTTCGCGAATCGCGTTGGGGTTCCGATGGATATCAGGCCCCCCTAACCGCCACGAGATTTCTTCGAGACACGCTTCGCGGGTGCGGATCTCCTCCTCGACAGCAGCCAACCGCTTCGTCGCCCGCTTGTGCCGTCGTGTGCGTTCTCGGGTCCGCTCCCGTGCGGCGATTCGCTGCTGTTTGCTGAGCGGCGCAGCCGGCGGCGGAACCGCTCGCTGAACGGGAAGCTGCGGCTGTTCGAGTTTCTTCGGTGTAGGCTCGCGCTGCGTGGAAGTCTTTTTCTTGCGGAGGTAGTCGTCGTAGTTCCCCGGATATTCCCGCAACTGGCCGCGATCGATTTCGACGACACGGTCTACGAGGGCATTGAGAAAAGTGCGGTCGTGGGAAATCAGCAGAAGCGTACCACCATAACCGACAAGGGCGTCTTCCAGGACTTCGCGGGACGTCAGATCGAGGTGGTTCGTCGGCTCGTCGAGCACCAGGAAGTTCGCGGGCCGGAGCAGAAGTTTCGCGAGGGCGAGGCGAGACTTCTCACCACCCGACAGAACGCTGACCTTCTTCTGAACATCGTCTCCGGAGAATAGAAACGCCCCCAGGTGCCCTCGCAGCCGGGGAGTGTCGTCAAGTGCGGCCGCGGTCTCGAGTTCTTCGAGGGCGGTGCGTCGGGGGTCGAGAGCTTCCAGCTGATGTTGGGCAAAGAAGGCGACCGTGACGTTGTGGCCCAGCGTCCGCTCACCGGCGTCGAAGGGCAGCACGCCGGCGGCGATCCGCAGCAGTGTCGACTTCCCTGCACCATTGGGACCGACCAGCGCGACGCGGTTTCCGCGCTCGATCGACAGCTCGATGCCCTCGTACACCACGGTATCGTCATAGGATTTTCGGATTCCCGCCAAGTTCAGCACGGAGCGCCCCGAGCGCGCGACCGACGGAATCACAACCCGCAGGCTCGACTGGTTCTCACCGGCCAACGCTACGCGTTCCAACTTGTTCAACGCCTTGATGCGGCTCTGAACCTGCTTGGCCTTACTGGCCTTCGCGCGAAATCGCTCGATGAAGCGCTCGGTTTCCGCAATCTTACGATCCTGGTTGCGCTTGTTCGCGAGAAGCGCTTCACGCCGCAGTGCTTTCTGCTCGACGTAGCGATCGAAGCTGCCATCGAAGACCGTCAGCTCAGCGCCCTCGAGTTCCGCAACCCGATTCACGTGGCGACGGAGAAAAGTCCGGTCGTGTGAGATGATCACGACCGCCCCGGGATACTCGGTCAGGGTCTCCTCGAACCACTGGATGGAGGGGAGATCGAGGTGGTTGGTCGGCTCGTCGAGCAGCAGGACTTCGGGGCTCAACAGCAGGAGCTTGGCGAGTTCCACCCGCATGAGCCAACCACCGCTGAAGGAATGGAGCGGCCGATCGATCCGCTCGCCGTCGAAACCGAGGCCCGCGAGCATGCGCTCCACCTTCGACTCACGCTCGAAGCCTCCGCCGAGCTCAAAGCGGGTCCGGCAGTCGTCGTAGCGGTCCGCGAGGTCCGAGGGAATTTCGCAACCGGTATGCGCGAGTTCTCCCATCTGGGCTTCGAGTACACCCAAGTCCCGTTCGAGCGCCGCGAGTTCGGAAAACACCGAAGCGACCTCCGCTCGCACCGAGCAGGTGCGATCGGGGTCGATCTCTTGGCGCAACATCGCGACGCGAACGCCGCGAGGTACGGCCACGCGGCCCGCGTCTGGAGCTTCGAGGCCCGCCGCGATCTGCAGCAACGTGGTCTTGCCGGCGCCGTTGGGGCCCACCAAACCGACCCGATCATTGCGGTGGATGGTCAGTGCGACGTCGCGAAACAGCGTTCTGCCACCGAAGCTACGGGCGATGCCTTCTAATCGAAGCAGCATTCCGGAACGGTAGCGTGTGCGGAGCCCTCGGTTGCGTCGACGGCGTACGGTCGCGCGGGATTCGCGCGTCGGTGGCACCGATCAGAAGCGCAGCGTGGTTCCGCCGCCTCCGAAGCCCATTCCCCAAGCGGGCGGTGGCACCACGAGCATCGCGGTGAGCGCGAGCGCGAACGTCGCGGTCGCCGGAGCCTCGCGAAATGCCGATCCGGCCCCGAACCATGCGAGCAGCGCGAGCCACGAGAACAGCCCCGCGCCCGCCAGCATCCAGAGGAACGGCCCCTTCGGGATCGGAAGCGGCCATCCAACCGGGGCCCACGCGGCGTGCAGTTGGATGCTGCTCTGGCGAACCTGAGCGATCCCCTCGCCAAACGCGGCGAGGCTCGAATACGCCGCAGAGCCACCCGAGGATTGCCACTGGAAGAGCTCGCCCATCAGCAGCCGGCCCACGGCCCCGTCCCACATCCGTTGCCCATCGACGTCGTAGCGGTAACCGGGGCCGTCACACAAACCTGGTCCACTACCAGTACACACCAGTCGGTTCGCAGAGTCGTAGAGGAAGAACGTCGAGCCGCGCTGGGTGACATTCCCATCCGCGCCGTGGGAGGAGGTGCGCGAGCGCATCCGGCATCGTCCGCGGTGATGCTGCCGGTTCGTGTTCGGCGCCGCGCCGAGCTCGACATCGACGAGGCCTACGCTTGGTACGAGTCGCGCGCCGAGGGGCGTCGGCGATGCGTTCCTTCGCGCGGTGGAGGCCTGCTTCGCGCGGATCGAGCGGCATCCCGAGACCCATGTCGTTGCGCACGACCGCGTGCGCCGCGCACGCCTTCATCGTTTTCCCTACGGCGTCTATTACACGATCCGTGAGGACTTCATCGACGTCCTGGCCGTGTACCACGGCCGTCGTCGCCCTCGACGTTTCGATCCTTAGCCGCTGCGCGCCGGCACCGCCTTCATTTCTCATTCAGGCTGTCTGTGCCATGCCCCTGGAGGCTCCCGAGCGCGTCGTAGCTGTACCACTTTGGGGTGCCCACTCGCGTCCGTCCACGACTCCAGCCGATTGCGCGCGTCAACAACCCGATCTCCAAGAACGTTTCCATTCACCAGCAATTCAACTATTCAACAACGTCCCCGATCATCTGGAGCTTCGAGGCCCGCCGCGATCTGCAGCAACGTGGTCTTGCCGGCGCCGTTGGGGCCCACCAAACCGACCCGATCATTGCGGTGGATGGTCAGCGCGACGTCGCGAAACAGTGTTCTGCCACCGAAGCTACGGGCGATGCCTTCCAGTCGAAGCAGAATACCGTGACACCCGTTTCCGACGAGGATCGGTGTAACCGGATTCCGCGATCTTCTCTAGGCGTGCTAATCGCGCTGATAGTGGGGTTCGATGCTCACCACGAGCTGGCCATCACCGTGGGCGGGCCCACCGATCACCAGCAGGTGGTTGTTCGGCGCGCGCATATCCATCATCACTTCGCCCTCCCAGCCGACGGCCAGCAGCAGGCCTCGATCGCCGAGGTTCAGCGGGCGCACCCGGAACATCCGGCCGTTCGGGAGCTTCACGCTCCCGACTTCATCGAGCCCGAGCTCCAGGCGCCGCTCCTTGATCACCCGCAAGCTGTTGTATTTGAACCTCTTGCGGAGATTGCGATCGAGGCGCTTGGCGCGCTCGTCGATTTTGCCCTCGGCGATGGAGATCTCGGCAACGGTTACCTTCACGCTGAACCGGCGCTTGCCCTGACTCCACGCGGGGTTCCCGGCGAGCAGCGCCCCCGAGACGATGATGACCAACAGACCGACGCTAAACCGCTTCACGCAACCCTCCCTCTGAAGCCTCGTCTTCGGGTGCATCGAGCAACCAGACGATCGTGGTGTCGCCCTGGTCCTCCAGCACCATCACGCTACGTCCCCCTGTGTCCAACCAGCGAATGATGCCCGGAGTCGGGGGTGCAGCATCCTCCATGATGCCGAGGAACAGCGCCAGCGCCAGCGCGGCAGTGACGGCGACCGCCGCGACAGGTCGGGAGTAGGCGGCCAGCCAATCCATCCTGCCCCGCTCCCGCTGCTCGGCACGCCTCTGCCACTGCTCACCACGCTTCTGCTGTTGCCCATCCGCCTGGGCATCGAGAGCGGGCAATCGGAGCGCGATGTCATCCCATACATCGACGCTCGGCGGCTGCGGGTCCAACGCCTGGACCCAGCGGGCCAGCCGTTTCAGCGCTTCGAGTTCCGCGCGCAACTTGGGCGAGCGCGACAGCCGCCGCTCGAAAATCCAACGCCGCAGACCGCTCAGCTCTCCGTCGTGATAGGCGTTGAGGCCGCGCGGGCCGCTACCGACCTCTTCCGCATTCGTCGAATTCACAAATCCTCCTCGCCGAGTTCCTCCACCCCCTGCTCGACGAGCAGGGCGCGAACCCGACGCCGCGCGTGGTGCAGGCGGCTCATCACGGTGCCCTTCGGGATCCCCAGCGACTTCGCGATCTCGGCATAGCTGAGTCCGTCGACCTCGCGAAGCAGCAGCGTCTGCCGCGCGTCGGCGGGCAGCGCTTCGATTGCGCGCCGGATGACTTCGCGGAGCTCCGCGCGCTCCAGGTCGCCGGCGGGCCCACTCGCCTGTTGATGGACGGGATCGACCGCATCGAGCCCGGTTCCGACAGGCGCCTCGAGCGCGTGCCCCTCGTCCCATTCCACCATCCGGCCCGCTGGCTGGCGGCGCTTGGCGTCGATGCAGAGATTCATCACCACCCGATAAAACCACGTGTAGAAACCCGAACGACCTTCGAACCGGTCGAGCGAGCGATACGCCTTGAGAAACGCCTCCTGAACGACATCTCTTGCCTGCTCCTCGTCGCGCATCACCCGAAGGGCCAATCCGTAAGCGCGGCCCTGGTATCGCTCCACGAGCACCCGAAAGGCCTCGTGATCCCCTTTTGCGGCTCGGGTCACGGCTTCGAGGTCACTCGGGCCCTCTTCGAAGCGCTCACCCTGTTTCGACGCAAGATCGGCCTCGATTATTCGCTCACTCGACGTCGGCGGATCGCTCAATGGGCCTCCCGCCAGTTCGCGCCGACGCCCACGTCCACCCGAAGGCGCACGCGCAGGGGCCACACCCCCTCCATCCGTTCGACCACGAGCGCGCTCAGCGCAGCTACTTTTGCGGGAGGGACTTCGAAGACCAGCTCATCGTGGACCTGCAGAATCATCTCGGCGCTCAGGTCCGCCTCGTCGACCGCCGGAGCGAGGTCCACCATCGCCTTCTTGATCAGGTCCGCGGCGGTTCCCTGGATGACGCTATTGACGGCCATCCGCTCGGCGGCCTGGCGCAGGGTACGGTTGCGCGACGCGAGATCGGGAAAGTAGCGACGACGGCCCAGCAGCGTCTGCACGAATCCGCGCTCACGCGCTTCGTCGATCGTTCCGTCGATGAAAGCGCGCACACCTCGATAGCGGGCAAAATAGGCGTCGATGGTCTGCTGGGCTTCGGCGCTCGCAATGCCCAGTTGGTTGGCGAGCCCGAATGCCGAGAGCCCGTAGAGGATGCCGAAGTTCACGGCCTTGGCGTGGGCACGCTGATCGTCGCTGACATCCTTGAGATCGATGCCGGCGATTTCAGCTGCGGTCCGACGGTGGATGTCGTCCCCGCGCGCGAAGGCGTCCACCAGGCTCTGATCCTTCGAGAAGTGGGCGAGAATGCGCAATTCAACCTGCGAGTAGTCGGCCGAGAGCAGCAGCTTTCCCGCAGCCGGAATGAAGCCCTCGCGAATCCGGATTCCTTCCTCGCTGCGAATCGGAATGTTCTGGACATTCGGGTCCGCGGCAGACAGGCGCCCCGTCGCGGCGCCGAGTTGATGGAATGTCGGATGAATGCGGCCCGTTGCGGGGTTCACCAGCGGCGGCAGGGCATCCACGTAGGTGCTCTTCAACTTCGCAAGCCGCCGATAGGCGAGGATCGCTACCGGCAGATCGTGTTTCGAGGCGAGTTGCACGAGCACGCCCTCGTCGGTCGAATAGCCGGTCTTGGTCTTCTTGATCGGCGGCAACTTCAGCTTCTCGAACAAGATCTTCTGGAGCTGCTTGGGGGAGGAGATCAGAAATCGCTCGCCAGCGAGTTCGTAGATCTTTGCCTCGATTTCCTCGAGCCGCAGACTCCACTCTTCCGAAAGCTTCTCGAGCAGTAGCTCGTCGATCCGCACTCCGGTGCGATGCATGCGTGCGAGCACGCCGGTCAGCGGCAATTCGACCGCGTCGCAGAGGGTCGAGAGCCCGTCGCGCTCCAGGCGATCCAGCAGCCTCTCGCGGAGCGCGCAAAGCGCGCAGGCCTGCTGGCCCGCCCAAGCCGCGACGTCCTCAACGAGGAGTTCGCGGGCCGGCTTGGCTTTGGCACCGCGGCCCGCCAGATCCTCCCAGCTCACCAGCTTGCGGCCGAGTTCGTGCTGCGCCAGCGCGGAGAACGAATTCGCGCCAGTGGGGTCGAGCAACTGGCTCGCGATTCCGAGATCGAACGCGGGCGTCTGAAGCTCGAGGCCCAATTCTCCGAAAACGATCTGGATCTGCTTGGTGTCGCAGGCGCTCCAAGCACGGGCATCTGCGCCCTCGAGCAGCGGCCGCAGCCGCTCGATGACGAACTCCATCGACAGCGCCCCCGAACCCGCCCCAATCGCCAGATAGGCGGCACGGTCATCCGCCAACCCAAACGCGAGCCCGACGACACCGCCCGACATCGGAGCGTCTTCGCCGAGTACACAGACCAGCGGAATCATCGGGAGCGCGCGCAGCTCATCCAAGACGGCGTCGAGCGACGTTGCGTCCTCCAGCCGCTCCACGGTCACGGGTGTTTCAGCGCGCCGCGGCACCGCGACATCCCCTTCCGCGTCGATCGCCTCGACAAGGCGCACGAAACCCAGCCGTTCGAAGAGCGCCCGCAGCGCGTCACGGTCGGGAGGCTGGAGCGACCCCTCATCCAGCTCGCTCGGTACCGGCGCGTCGGTGCGCAGCGTGGCGAGACGCTTCGAAAGCCGCGCTTCTTCCAGCTGGGAATCGAGTGCATTTCTCGCCCGCGTCGCCTTGATCTCCGCCCGGTGTTCGATCAAGTTTTCGAGAGAGCCCCATTCGGCGATCAATTTTGCAGCGCCCTTTTCGCCGATTCCCTTCACACCCGGAATGTTGTCGCTGGGATCGCCGGCGAGCGCACGCAGATCGAGAATGTGGTCGGGCCGCACACCAAAGCGCTCCTCGACTTCCGACGGCCCGTAGCGGCGGCCCTTCACACCATCGAGCAGCGTGACGCGATCGCTGACGAGCTGCATCAGGTCTTTGTCGGTAGATACGATGGCGATCTGCGCGTCTTTCGAAGCGCGCTCAACGAGCGTGGCAATCACGTCATCGGCCTCGAAGTTCGGCACCGAAACGACGGGAATCCGGTACGCATCGATGAGTTTACGAACGATCGGAAACTGGATCGCGAGATCCTCGGGCTGGGCTTCTCGATTGGCCTTGTAGGCATCGTAGAGTTCGTGGCGGAAAGTGGGGCCGCGAGCGTCGAACACGACGATCACACGATCGGGCGCCTCTTCGCGAATCACCTTGATGAGCATGTTGACGAAGCCGTAGGCGGCGTGGGTCGGGGTGCCGTCGGGCGCGCGAAGCGGAGGAATCGCAAAGAACGCCCGGTAAAGGGAGTTGGTGCCGTCGATGAGAAGAATCTTGAAGGGCACGGCCGCAGGCCCAGCTGACATCCTGACCCCTTTTCGCCGATTCGGCGCTCGCCGAGGCGTTCTGCACCTCCGCACGCTTCAATGGCGCGCGCCGCAAGAAAGGCGGCGAATCGGGGCGAGCTGGGTAAAGCGGCTGCGCAGGAGCGCAGCTGATCCCTGCCCTCGCAGTCATTCAGCTGATGTGTGACTCCACGAAACGCTGAATGTCTCCGATCGTGCGCATCTCTTCGATGTCTTCATCGGGGATTTCGATACCAAAGGATTCTTCGAGGGTCATCACCAATTCGACCACGTCGAGAGAATCCGCCCCGAGATCGTCGAGAATGCTCGCGTCTTTTGTGACTTCGGCGAGTTCGACTCCGAGCTGGCCAGCGACGATCGATTGAATCCGATCAGACAGATCGTTTGCCATTGATTCAGCCCCTCTCTAAAAAACCACGATCAAACAATCAAACCAGGAAAACAAAAAATCAAAAACAGAACATCCAAGCTGGCGATTCTCAGCGAGAGCATGCGGCCAGGAAATCGAAACCGTTCGAATCGAAAGCGTCCGTCACCAATATCGAATCAAAACCCGAATCCGTCAAGCCACCGTAGCGCGAATGCCACAGCCCAACTGCCCTCGTGGTCCATTTTCTCGCGGAACCCTTCGGTTCAGACACCGATATCATCGCTGCCCTCGTAGCGGTAGGGCTCGAACAGTTTGGTCTGGATATAGCGCTCACCGAAACTCGGAATGATCACGACGATCAGCTCATGGTCACTGCCCTCAGCGGCCGCGTATTGAACGGCCGCAGCCACGACAGCGCCCGATGAAATTCCGCAGAGCAAGCCTTCCTCGGTGGCGAGTCGGCGCGCCATCTCGAGCGTCTCCTCATTGCCCACCTTGACGATACCATCGAGAAGATCCCTATCGAGAACATCCGGTACGAATCCCGCGCCGATGCCCTGGATCACGTGCTTGCCAGGCGAGCCACCCGAGAGCACGGGGCTGTCCTCGGGCTCCACTGCAATCGCCTTGAATTCAGGCTTTCGCTTCTTGATGACCTGGGCAACTCCCGTAATCGTGCCGCCGGTTCCAACACCCGCGACCAACGCATCGACCTTGCCATCGGTGTCCTCCCAGATCTCCTCCGCCGTGGTGTTGCGATGCACCTCGGGGTTGGCCGGATTCTGGAATTGCTGCGGCATGAACGAGTTCGGTATTTCGGAGAGCAACGCATTGGCGCGATCGATCGCACCGGGCATGCCCTTGGCAGGGTCGGTCAATACGAGTTTGGCCCCGAAGGCGCGCAGGACTGCGCGACGCTCGGGACTCATCGATTCCGGCATGGTCAAAATGCACTGGTAGCCCTTCACGGCAGCCACCATCGCGAGCGCAATGCCCGTGTTTCCGCTGGTGGGTTCGACGATCACGGTTTCGCCAGGAATCAGCGCACCCGCCTTCTCGCCGGCCTCGATCATCGCCAATCCGATCCGATCCTTGACGCTACTGGCGGGATTCTGGCTCTCGAGCTTCGCGACAATCATCGGCGAAACCGAAGCGGTGACCCGGTTGAGGCGGACAAGCGGCGTGTGGCCGATCAAGTCTGTGACGGAATTGGCAATTTTCATCGGGGGAGTTCTCCTCTGCGGGCCTCAGGATAACGCGGGCTGCGGCTGCATGTCACCCACAATGGCTTGTGGGCCGACCTCTGGCTCTTCATCCAATACGGTTCGGATCAACACCGTTGCATAGCTACCTGGCGGAAGCTCGAAGTCCAACCAAAATCCGCCCGGAAAGTCCCGCATTCGCGCGTTGTCCGGTCGTACCCGCAGCGCACGCCGGGCACCCCTCAAGCGAATGCCCCTGGGCGGGCGGAGGTCCGTGAGACCAATCCCATGCAACGCGAGCGCAGCCTTCTCGCGCAATGCGACTTCGCCCGCGGGCTCGATGACACGGGTTCCAAAGATGGGGCCGGTCGGGCTGATCTCGAAGGCCACCGCTCGCGGTTGCTCTTGCTCGACGTCTTCGATCAGGAACTGTCCACCCGAGCCGTGAAGCACCGCAACATCGCCAAATTCCAATTCGCCGATACCCGTCGGCCGGGCGTCGAGCACATCGTTGAAAACCGCCGACTGCAGAGCGGAGACCGCAAAGCGCGCTTTGCGCCGATCTTTCCAGGTGACCTCGCCGCGCAAGAGGCGGGCGCCCATCTCGACATTCCGGCCCGCACGGCCGAACCGCTGAGGCCCGAAGGGGTTGGCCATTCCGACGCGAGCGATCTCATCGAACCTCGCGCGCGCCGCTTCCCGAGCCGTGTCGTCGACACCGCGCACGGCGATTTCGAAGCGATTCCCGCGCAACTGCCCCGTGCGCAATTTATGCCCATGGGCAACCGCTTCGAGCACGCGAATGCCCTCCAAGCGGAGATTCAGCGCCTGTTTCGGATCAAGGCGCGGCACGGAAAACCACTGGGTGGCGACGGCAATGCGATCTTTGCGGCCCGCGTAGCCAACATCGCGTGCACCCACACCCGCTGCGCGCGCGAGCGCGTTGGCGACCTCCTCGGTTGTGACGAGCCGCTTCTCGACGCGCACGAAGGTGTGTTCGCCCTCACCGCTCGGCGAATAGAGCGGCAGCTCTTCGACGCGAAAGTCTTCGGGTTCTGTGCGAATGCGCGCCATCGGATTTCAGCGAGCGAGCGCTCGCGACACCGGAGCGAAAGATCGGCGATGGGCCGGACACGGACCGAGGCGATCGAGCGCGGCGAGGTGCGCGGGCGTCCCATACCCCATGTGGCGACTGAATCCGTAGCCGGGGTAGCGCTCATCGAGCTGGCACATCCACGCATCGCGGTGCACCTTCGCGACAATCGACGCGGCGGCAATCGACGCGTCCAGGGCATCTCCGTGGATCAGTGCGGTCTGCGGTACACCAATACCGGGAATCGTGCGGGCGTCGACGAGCACGTGACCGGGGCGGAGTTCCAGGCCAGAAATCGCGCATTTCATCGCCGCGAGCGACGCGCGAACCGTGTTGAGCCGGTCCACGTCGGCCGACGAGACCTCCGCGACGAAGAGCGCGCACGCCTGTCTGCGAATTTCAAGATCCAGCGCCTCGCGCGCCTTCGGCGTCAAGCGCTTCGAGTCGTCGAGGCCGCTGAGCGCGTCGATTTCGACCTCGCGCGGAAAAATCACCGCTGCGGCCACCAGAGGTCCCGCGAGCGGCCCCACGCCGACTTCATCGACACCCGCGATGAACTTCACACCCGATTGCAACAGACGCTCTCGGCGGGAGAAAAAACGCAAGAGCCGATCCCGTTCGCTGCGGCGCGCACGCTCGCGGCGATCGACCCAGGCACCCAGGAAGCGCGCGCCGCTGCGCGGGTCGCGATGCAGGGCCACGGCCATGCGCTGGCGCTCTTCCGGCGAAGAGGTCGCCTCGAGGCGCGCGCGGATCTCGGCCAGGGGCACGCGCGTGAACTCGCTGATCATCGAGCCGCGCCAATGGCGCGATCGAAAAACCCCGACCGAGGCGCGCTGGCCCGTTGCACCCGGCCGATCGACCGCGGATCCACGGTCAGCGTGCGAGCAGGACCGCCACCGGCGAGGTCCTCACCACGGCGGAAGAATTGCTTCCGAGGAAATAGTCGGTAATTCGATTGCGCCCGTAGGCGCCCATTACGACCAGGCCCGCGCGAACCTCGCGCGCCGCGTCGATGATCTTGACGTCCGGCCGGCCCAGCGTGGAAGAGATCTCGCGAACGGGCACCGGAAGCGATCCGGCCAGGCCGCGAATCTCTTCGAAGCGCGCGATCGCGCGCCCCTTGTCTTTCGAATCGACGAACACGTGAATCGGCTCGTTGAGTCGGGTCGCGATCTGCACCGCGAGACTGGCGCCCAGTCTGGATCCCGCCGAACCGTCGAAGGCGAGTACGATGGGGCCCGAGAGTTGAGCGCCACTGGGAACCACGAGGGCAGACTTGGCGGTCTTGCAAATCACCCCGGTCGCCGTCGAGCCGATCAATCCGGTTCGGTAAGCGACGTGCTGGCCATCCCGGCCCACGACGATGAGGTCTGTCTTCTGGCCGCGCTCGACGATCCGATCGTCGGCGATCCCCTGGAGCACCTCGGTCGCGCACTCGACTCCGGCTGTGCTCGCGCGCTCAGCGAAGCGTCGGCAAGCCGCCTCAGCGCGGGCTTTCAGATAGCTGGCCATCGGTTCCGCCAGAGGAGGCGCGACGCCGAGGTCGTCTTCGGGCATGCCGCGCGCAAAGCGATCCTCGACGACCGAAACCCCGATGACGCGCGCCATTAGGCGAGCCGCAAGCTCCACTGCAAAGCGCTCCGCAACGGCAGCGACCTCCGAACCGTCCGTCGCGACCAGGATCGATGATGTCATCCCGTGTAGCCCCCCCTGCCGGCCGCATCGACCTTACCGGCAATCGCCCAGTCGGAATCCTTCCGCGCTCCGCCATCACCCACAGAACAAGGTTACGGGATCCCCGCGGGAATTGTCAATCGGAACTCGGCCTCCCGCAGTTTGCTCTGTACGGGAATACTCGCCGCCAGCACTCTCGATTTTCTCGTGGCGATTCACAGGCGCTCGTCCATTAGATGCCTTTTTTCCCCTGGGCCCGAGATAGGGTGAGCGCTGCGGGGGATCTTCGGACTCAGAGGCAGATACGATGGAAACAAGCTCAGGGCGTTTGTGGCAATCGGGTTGTGGCTGGGGATCGCGAGCCCGGCCCCCGCACAGCTGATCGACAGCTTCACGACCGGCGCCTTCAACTTCCAGGCCGGCCCCAGCGGGGCCACGGCAACGCAGGTGTGCGGCTCGTTCTGCCTGAGCGGGACGCGCGAAGTCTTCCTCCAGTCCAATGCCGCCGGCTTCGACGCCTTCGTGCAGCTCTCGTTCTCGACCGGCGAGGCCGCGAACGTGATGCCGGAGGGCGGCGGCCAGCTCGCCTTCAGCTACCCGGTGGCGGGGACCCCGGTCAGCCTGACGCAAGGCGGCACGGCACTCGTGCTTCAGGTGTGGTTCACGGCGTTCGAGCCGGGGGCCGAGGTGAGCGTGCGGTTGCAGGACGATACCGGCGTAAGCCAGGTGGTGGTGCTGAACCCGGCCTTCGCGCCGGCCCCTTCGCTCGGCACGCCCGCGAACGTCGACTTCCCGCTTGCGGACTTCGCGCCGGTGGATCTGGAGCACATCGTTGCGGTCGAGGTCCGCGTGGCGGCGCCCGACGCTGGGGACTACCACTTGACGCTGATCATCGTCCCGTTGCCGAGCAGCATCAAGCTCGCGATCGGGAATTCCAGCCTGACGGGGGGTCCGTACCCGACCGATCCGATCAAGATCGAGGTGGCCGTCGCGCAGCCCCCCGAGCCGTCCATGCCGACCGTAAAGCTCGAACTCTCGCTGCTGAACGTGACGAACGCCGACAACGAGTTGGGGTCGGTCCAGGTGAGGGCAACCGAGGTTTCCTCACCCGACGGCGATGCGATCTCCCTCGCGAGCCAATTCGTGGGAATCCAACCCACCCCGTTCCAGGCGGTGTACCGGATCGGCTACTCAGCCGTCGGCGGCGGCCTGCCCGACGATGGCATCCCCATGCTCTGGTGGACCAACAAGCACTTCGAGGTGATGGTCTACGTGGCGGTCGATGATGGGGGCGTGCAGACGCTGATGCTGTTCGGCGAGCTTCTCGACCCGGCGAGCCACTTCGTCAACGTGGCCGCGAGCAAGGGCGCGTCGACCTTGATCACGCTGGACATTTCGAGCAGCGAGGACACCGCCTCCGTCCAGATGACGCTCGGCGGGAGCTTCACGCCCGCGCCGACTTTTGCCATCGATCACTTCAGCGTCTATCGAGCCCGCGGACCCGAGCCCCCGGCGTCCTTCCAGACGGTGAAGCTTCGCGACCAATTCAACGAGGAGGAGGTCGGCCTCGGCGCCCTCGACCTCTTCCTGGTCCCGGCCGACAAGAACGCGGAAGGCCTGCAAGACCGCATCAGCCACCTCGCCTGCAACCCCATCCTGGAAGGCACCCCGGGCTTCCCGGAGGTACTCGTGTCCAACCAGTTCGGGGAGGCCACGCTGGGCGTGGGGGTCGCGCAGGAGTTGTGCGTGCCGACCGAGAATCTCCTCACGCCGGGCGTCGTCAAGATCGATCACTTCAAGTGCTACGAGGCCAACGGAGAGCCGGTGGATGTCAACGCGATCCTGGTCGACCCGTTCCAGGACTGGGGTGGTCTCGTGTTGGACCCCTTCCTGCTCTGCAATCCGGTGGACAAGAACGGAGAGGGGATCCTGAACGTCGACGACCACCTGGTGTGCTACTTCGTCACGCCGCCGGGCGAGCCTCTGGACGTCGAGATCCCGATCGCGGACCAGATCTACCCCGAGGTCGACATCGCGGTCTTCGAGCCGTTCGCGCTCTGCGTTCCGTCCAAGAAAGAGCTTCCGGAGCCCGGCCTCCTTGTGAGCCTCGCCTCGGGCTTGCTGGGGCTGGCCGCGCTCACGCGCTGGAGGACGCGCGGCTGGAGGGATCTCGGCGCCACCTGAAAGCGCCACGGGGTCCTGAAGCCGAAGAGCGTCGGTCCACCGGGCGCGCGCGCTATCGGGATTCTCGCGCCGGACGCAGCCCCGACCAAAGGAGATTGCGGGGACGCTCGCGGCCCTGCTGGTGCTCGCCAGCGCTGCGGCGCTGCGCAGCACAGCTGGACGGGTCTCGGTCCGGTTCGCTAGCGGCCTACTGCGGTAGGTCCTCTCACCGGAGCCATCAGAGATCCTCGTACCAGCTGCCTGCGATGCAGCGAAGCACGTCGGTCTCGGTCACGAGGCCGACCAGCTTGCCTTCTTCGATCACCGGCAGGCAGCCGATCTTCTTTTCCGCGAGCAGCCGGGCGGCTTCTTCGATCTTGGCTTCCGGAGAAATGACGATCGGCGGGACCGACATCACGCGGGTGATTTCCACCACCTGGAGAAACGCTCGCCGTTCTTCCTGCCCGAATTCGGTCAGATTCGACAGCGAGGCCCGCAGCAAATCCCGCTCGGAAACCACACCGACCAGCACACCCCCGCGAACGACCGGCATGTGACGCACGCCACCCAGCGTCATGATATCCTCGACCGTAGACAGCGTGTCGCCTGCACTCACGGTGACGATGCCCGTCTGCATGATGTCTCGGACGCGGATTGCGTTGCTCACCAACACGGATGCGGACTCAGCCATCATTCGATCTCTCCACAATGGGAATTCTACTCCATGACACAGTCACGAAGGAAGCAAAGAGTTGAACCCAAAGGCTCCGCAAAGGAGCCAGCGAAGCGTGAAGGCGCGGAGGAAGCGCAGGAGAGCCTCGGCGCCATTCCCGAGCTGATGCGGCGCGCCATCGCGCTGGGGCTGGCTGGTTTTTTCACCACAGAAGAGGCCGTACGGAGAGCTCTCGGGGATACGGTCCCGAAGGACTGGACCGATTACATCGCGGAAAGCAGCGATCGAACCCGCAGCGAGTTTCTGGACCGGCTGAGCCGTGAAATCGCCCGGACCTTGAAAGACATCGACATCGCCGCCGTCCTCCAGCAGCTGCTCGAAGGCCGAACCTTGAAGGTAAACGCGGAATTCAGGCTCAGTGACGATCCGGGAACCGACAGTGGAGCAGCGGTTCGGTTCGAAAAAACGAGCGGCACCGAAAAGCGTTGACGGCGCCGGCCCGCCGCACCGATCTCCGCCCAGCGGGTGACCCGATCAGTCGCCCGTCGAATCCGCATGTTCTTTCTTGAAGGTCACAAAGGCCATGCAAGGGCGGGGCGAAGAATCTCGCATCGCAAATTGGAGACCATCGTAGATCCAACCCTGGGCGACCCACTCGTTGAGGACGGACTCGATGGCCTCATCGGTGACGGTCGAGATTTCGACGATTTTGTACTGGACGGACACGGATCTCCTTGAATGCGGGGGGCCGGGGTTCACGGTTTCAGGCGGCTGGCAACCTCGACCGCCGCATAGGTCACGATCCAATCCGCACCGGCGCGCTTGATGGCGATCAGAGACTCGTCCATCACGCGGTCGCCGTCGATCCAACTGCGCTCGGCGGCGGCTTTGATCATCGCGTACTCGCCGGAAACCTGGTAAGCGGCCAGTGGGAGATCGAACTCTCGACGGGCATCCGCGAGCAGATCGAGGTAGGGGAGCGCGGGCTTGACCATCAGCGCGTCCGCACCCTCTTCGAGGTCGAGGCGCATCTCGCGGAGCGCCTCTCTGCGGTTGGGGGGGTCCATCTGGTAACTGCGCCGATCGCCGAATTGCGGCGCACTCTCGGCGGCATCGCGGAACGGGCCGTAGTAAGCACTGGCGAACTTGGCCGCGTAGGAGAGAATGGCGACACTGGGGAAATCGTGCGCATCGAGCGCAGCGCGAATCGCCGCGACCCGCCCGTCCATCATGTCGGAAGGTGCGACGATGTCCGCACCTGCGCGAGCATGAGACAACGCGGTCGTCGCCAACCGCTCGACTGAGGGATCATTGTCGACATCACCATCGGAAACGACTCCGCAGTGACCGTGATCGGTGTATCCGCAGAGGCAGACATCCGTCATGACGCAAAGGTCGGGCTCGGCCGCCTTGATCGACGCGACGGCGCGCTGAACGATGCCATCGGCTGCGTCGGCACCCGAGCCTCGCGCGTCTTTGGCCGCGGGTATCCCGAAAAGAATGACTGCGGGGATTCCGGCATCGCGAACCTGCTTTACTTCCGAGACCAAGGTGTCCACGGAGTGGCGGAATACACCGGGCATCGAAGCAACCGGCTCGCGAACGCCACTGCCCTCCACCACAAATAGCGGCAAGATCAGGTCGTCCCGCGACAGCCGCGTTTCGCGGACCAACCGGCGCAGCGCCTCGCTCCCGCGCAAGCGGCGCATCCGCGTCGCCGGATAGCTCATCGCTCCTCTCCCTCTGGCTCACGGCCCATGCAGACCGCCAATCCTTCAACCAACGCCCGCACCGTGGGCTCGTCGGGCACCCAATCTGGCGCGAGACCCAGGCGTCGTAGCGCGTCTGCGGTCACCGGGCCAATCGCGGCAACCGTACAATCCGCCGCAGCCTTCCGGCTCTCCTCGTCCAGCAGCGCCGCAAAGTGTTCCACGGTCGACGGGCTCGTGAAGGTAATCGCATCCAGTTTGCGATCGCGGAGCTGCGCGCGGAGGGCGTCGGCATCGACCTCCGCGGCGAGGGTTCGGTAGACGGTCACCTCATCGACCGATGCGCCGCCCTGTTGCAGACCCTCGGCGAGCACGGGCCGCGCCACTTCTGCCTGGGGCAGCAGGAAATGCCGACCTCGGGGCGGCCAGCGCTTCGAGACCGCTTCGAGCAGCCCGCCAGCGTCGCGGCGGCCTTCTTCCGGAACCAGCGCCACCGAAAAACCCGCTCTTCGCGCCGCCTCGGCCGTGACCGGCCCCACGCAGGCGACCGGCGGCGCGTCTTCAAGCGTCGAACATCCAATTTCCTCAGCGCGCGCGGTGAGAAAGCGCACTGCGTTCGCGCTGGTGAACAAAAGGGCGTCGTAACGCGCGAGCCGGCCGAGGGCCGCGTCGAGATCGGAAAGGTCTTCGGGCGGCGCCAGGCGGATCATCGGAACCACCACGGCTTCGGCGCCGAGTTCCCGAAGCGCGCTGAGCATTTCCCCAGATTGCCCGGCTGCACGCGTGACGAGTACGCGAGAGCCGAAGAGCGGCCGCTTTTCGAACCACGCGAGTGAATCCCGGAGCTGCACCACATCGCCAACGACCACCGCACACGGGGCGCCGAATTTGGCGTCGCGCACTTTTTGGACCAACTCAGCCAATGGCGCGACCACCACCCGCTGGCTCGGCAGGGTTCCGTTCATCACGGCCGCGGCGGGTTTCGAAGCCGCGCACCCTCCCTCCAGCAGGTGCCCGACGACCGATTCGAGATTCCGCATGCCCATCAGGATCACGAGCGTGTCCGCGGCGGTCGCGAGTTCGCGCCAGCGGGTTTCTTTCGACACCCGAGTCGGGTCCTTGTGGCCGGTCACCACCGCAAACGACGCCGAATGCCGCCGATCCGTGATTGGAATCCCCGCGTAGGCCAGGGCCGCAACAGCCGACGAAATTCCGGGAATCACCTCGAACACAACGCCGGCTTCCACACACGCGGTCGCCTCTTCACCACCGCGGCCGAACACGAAGGGATCGCCGCCCTTGAGCCGCACGACCTTCTTGCCCTCGCGGGCAAGTCGAACCAGGAGCGCATTGATCTCGCCTTGCGATCGGGTGATCTCTTCATGGCCTCGCTTGCCGACGTTGAAGCGCTCGGCTTCGGGCGAGGCGAGCTGCAGCAGCTCGGGCGAGGCGAGCGCGTCGTAGACCACGGCATCCGCTTCGCGCAACACAGCCGCACCACGCACGGTAATCAGGCCCGGATCGCCGGGGCCGGCGCCCACCAACCAGACGCGGCCGGGGGGCTTCCGATCGGCAGTCACGACCCGCTCTTCGATCGGATTTCGGCAAGGATGTCTTCGCCTCCACTCGCGAGAATCCGCTCAGCGAGTCGGGCGCCGCCAGAAACCGCCTCGCCGGCTGCCACTTCGAGCTCTCCCCGTACGATGCGACTCCCATCCTCAGCGGCAACGAGGCCACGCAGCCGGAGCCTTCCGGTGGCGGTGCCTTCTGCGAGGCAGGCGACGGGCACCGTGCAGTCGGCCCCCAGGCGAGACAAGAAAGCGCGCTCCGCGCAGACGTCGCGCGCGGTCTGCGCATCGTTGAGCGCAGCGAGATCGCCGCAGAGCGTTTCTCCGCGACGCGCCTCGATCGCCAGCGCACCCTGGGCAACCGCCGGCAACATCACGTCCGGCGAGATTCGCTCCTCGATCTGGTCCCCGAACCCGAGTCGATCCAGGCCCGCGCAAGCCAAAATCACCGCGTCGAGTTCCTGCTCGACGAGCTTCCTCAGCCGCGTGGGTACGTTGCCCCGCAGCGGCACGATCTCGAGATCCGCCCGATTCCTCTTCAGCTGGGCGGCGCGCCGCGCGCTGCCCGTGCCGACGCGGGCACCGACAGCCAACGCGCTCAACGTCACTCCGGGCTGGCGGGCCACGAGCGCATCGCGACAATCCGCGCGCTCGGGAAACGCGGCGAGCACGAGGCCGTCGGCGAGAACGGCGGGCAGGTCTTTGGCACTGTGCACAGCCACATCGGCGTGGCCATCCGCGAGCGCCTCCTCGATCTCCTTCATGAACAAACCCTTGCCGCCGATCTTCGCGAGAGAAACGCTCTGGATTCGATCGCCCGCGGTCTTCACCGGCACGATCTCCGTTGACGCGCCGAGTTCGCTCTCGATCCGGGCGGCCACGTATCGCGCCTGGACGAGTGCAAGGTCGCTCGCACGCGTGGCGATTCGAATGGTGGTCACTCGCGGTCCGGCTCATCATCGAGTTCGAAGAGGACTCGAGCGACTTCCAGATAAGCCATGCCTTCTTCCCGCTCCGCCTCTCGTTTGAGGCGCGAAATCGGAGCGTGCAGGATTTTGTTGACGATCGACTTTGTCAACGCGTCGACGGCCGCCTGCTCGGTGTCACCGAGATCGAGTCGCGCGAGCGCTCTCTCGAGCTCGCACGAGCGAATGCTTTCTGCGCGGTCGCGTAGGTGACGGATCGTCGGAACGGCGCGCAGGGCAGCAAACCAGCCATCAAAACGCTGCTGCTCCTCGACGACGATCGCCGCTGCTCGCTCCGCTTCGCGCGCGCGTTGCTCGGCGTTTTCACTCACCATCGAGCCCAGATCATCGAGGTCGTAGCGGTAGAGATTGTCAATCGCATCGATCGACGGGTCGGCATTGCGCGGCACACCGATGTCGATCACGAAGAGCGGCCGGTGGCGCCGATTCCGCAGCACTCGCGACACGAGATCGAGCGTCAAGATCGGCGTGTCGCCACCGATCGAGGTGATCACCACGTCGGCGTCCCCGAGCAGTGTCTCCAGTTCGTCGAGTCCATGGGCCGTGGCGCCAAACTGCGCAGCGAGCGCTTCGGCGCGCTCGGGGGTGCGATTGGCGATGCAAATCGACTCGAGACCGTGCTTCTTCAGCGTCCGGAGCGCCATTTCGCCCATCTCTCCCGCGCCGATCAACAGAGCGCGTTTCTCGTCGAAGCGCTCGAAGATCTGCTTTGCGAGATCTACCGCGACGCGAGCCACCGAGACCGGGCGCTCGCCAATGCGGGTTTCGGTCTTGACCCGCTTTGCGGTCGAGAAGGCGTGCTGAAACAGGCGTCCGAGAATCGGTCCGCACGCGCCGCACTCCACGGCGGCGCGATAGGCGTCTTTGGTCTGACCCAGGATCTGGGGCTCTCCGACGACCATCGAATCCAGCGCAGAGGCAACGCGCAGCACGTGGCTTACAGCTTCGCCATCGCGATACTCGTAGGTTACCTCATCGAAATCGAAGTCGACGGAGTGGCCATCGCGCACGAGATCGCGCTTGAAAAATGCACGCAGTCGATGGCGGGCACTCTCCAGCGAACGCGTCAGCGCCAATACTTCCACGCGATTGCAGGTAGAGAAGAGCACGGCTTCCTCGATGTCGTCGCTGTCGACGAGTTTTTGAAGCAGCGGCCCAGGATCGTCGACCGCCAGGCGCTCGCGCACCTCGATCGGCGCGCTTCGGTGATTCATACCCAGAAGGATCATCTTCACGAGATGAACTCCAGGCCGATCACCGCGAAGAAGAGGAATACAAAACCACCCACGGCGCTGGCCGCCGCCTGACGCGAGCCCTGTTTGGCGACGAAGCGCGCGACCACCAGCGCCCCGTAGATCACCCAGGCGACGAACGACCAGGTTTCATGGGCAGCACCCGACCAGGGGCGACCGTTTTCGGTCTGCAACCAGATCATCCCAGTGATCACACCGAGAGTCAGCAACAGAAATCCCGCGGATAGCGTCACCGCGTTCACGCGATCGAGCGCTTCGAGCGATGGAAGCGGAAGGCGGCCCTCCAGGGGCTTCTTCGATTTCAGTCGCGCGTGTTCGATCAAGAAGATGACACCGACGAGGCCCGCCAATCCGAGAAGCGAGATGCCAGCACTCGCCAACAGCACGTGTGCATGGGGCCACGAACCCGCCGCCGACACCACGGGCGCCCCACCCGGCGAGCGCAGCGTCGCCAGAAAGGCTCCGAGAAAAGCAGCTGGCGCCACGAGAACCACGAGGCGCTGCAACCGCGAACGCTTCAACAAGATCAGGTAGAAGACGGTTCCGATCCAGGTCATGAAAGAGCACACCGCACTCCAATCCGTGAGCGGAGGCGGATCGTCAACGATGTGAAGCAGGGCGAATGACACGCCGTGGAGGAGTGCGCCAAAGGCGAGCAGCGCCACGGAAGCGCGCTCGAGTCGGCGCGTGTCCAACGCCAAGCCGAGCCCCGCCATCAAGCCCACCGCAAGATACACCGCTGCTGTCCATTGCAGGATCTGAACCGTCACCCAGAAACCTCTTGAGCGCGCCTCGCGCCGATGGCATGCCGGCGTAAGAAGTTAGCGTAGAGGTGGATGGGCCGAACGGGAAGGCGCCACACACACCGGATCGCCCGGGTCGGCCAGCTCTAGCGCGCGCGAAGTCGGGCCATCTGGGCCCGGACCGCCTCGGCATCCTTCGCCATTTCGAAAACCCGGTAGCTGGGCTCACCGAAGAGAACGAACCGCACTTCTTCGAGGGTCGTCTCGCCCGCCAGATGCTGACGCCCCTCCTCGATCAGGATTTCCGCACAGCGCTGTTCCGAGAAACCCCCTATTCCCGCTCCAATTGCGGGGATCGCGATCGAGCGGCACGCCTTCTCGCGGGCCAACTCCAGGCTGCGACGCACGGCGGAACGGATGCTCTTTTCCGTCGCGACACCACCGGGCGGCATCCCGGCCGCGTGAATCAGATGGCGCGCCGGCAGATCACCCGCCCCCGTCACGACGGCGTCGCCGACCTCGATCGGCCCGACTGCATCGCACTCTGCCTGAATGGACGGACCGCCTTTCGCAGCAATCGCGCCAGAGACTCCCGCGCCGAGAGTCAACGAACTATTCGCGGCGTTTACGATCGCGTCGACGTTGGCTTCGGTGATATCGCCTTCGACCAGAACGATGCGCCCCATTACGGCTCGATTGCGTCCGTCGCGACAACGAAAACGGAAGGCATGACGCCTCGCGCTCCGCGCATGAGACCCCCAATGTGGAGAAAGCTCTTTCAAAACAATGAGATCGGAAACCAGCAACGTACCGATGAGTGCTTGGAGCGTCAACGGGGAGCAATGCGAGCAGCACGCGGTACTCTCTTGCACCGCGCGTAGCAGTGTCCAAGTTCCAGCGAAAGCCAGACCGAAAGGATCGGACCGGCAAAGACGAGCGGGCTGGCGATCGCCCACAGGAGACCGAGTGACCATGGCTGAAGTTGTCGAGGTGACGGATCAGAACTTCGAGGCGGAGGTCTTGAAATCCGACAAACCGGTGATCATCGACTTCTGGGCGGAATGGTGCGCTCCGTGCAAGCAGATCGCTCCCGTGATCAAAGACCTCGCCGAGCAGTACGGGGACCGCGTCAAGATTGCCAAGATGGATATCGATTCGAATCCGAACACTCCGGGCCAGTACGGAATCCGCGCAATTCCGACGATCTTGTCATTCAAGAACGGCCAGGTCGTGGACCAACTTCAAGGCGTTCGCCCCAAGGCGGACTTCGAAGCGGCGATCGAAAAAATGCTCTAGCGCCCAGCGCCTGCACTCCGCCGTAGCGCCGAGGGCGTCGCAACGGGAGTTGGCTGCTCGGGCGGGGTGACGGGGGGCCGTCGGGCTCTAACCCCATGTCGCCCTCAAGCCCCTCGTCACCCCACCCAAGTGACATCGCATTAGATCGCGCCCCCTAAATGCCGTGCTTTCTTTTCACGCGCTAGTAGCAAGGCGGAGCCGCCCAGAGAGTCTTCGGGGTCGCGTGCAACTCTGCTGGCTAGCGCTTGTGAATCGAAGGTTCACCGTGACGCGCTTCGCTGCCCCAGCTGCGGAGAGCAAATGTGCATCTTCACCGCCATTGCAGAGCTGGCATTCCGCCAGCTGGAATTGCTTGGACGTTGACTTAAGGCGAGCGATGGTGAGAGAATGGCGAGGCGTTATACCCCGACCACTGCCGCGGCGGGCCCGCTGGGATCTCTCGGGCCTGAGCGTAAGGAGCGCTTGCGTGATTCACCCCCCATCACGGCCCGATCACTCGGATTCAACAGAGACGAGGCTGTCGGAACGAAAACGCGCGCCCGTACTTCCTATCCCTCCGTGCCGCGATCCCGTGAGCGCTCGCCTGCTCGACATGCGGCGATCCGGCCTGGCGCTCTACTCTCTTGCTGGCCTGGCGCTTGCCTTGCTGGTCCCGCTTGGGGTCGCGCGGGCCGACTGCAGCTCGTCGGATCCGAACGATTGGCCTCGTGTGCCCCAGCCGTACTTGCTGGTCCTGAGCGACTCCAGCGCGTCGATGACCGCATGCACCAATCCAACAACTGTCTACCCGACCGAATGTCCGGCGGGCGCGCCCCTGAACAGCTGTGGCCTGGTGCCCACGCGTCTGAACGATCTCAAGTGCGCTCTCGCTAGCAGCCTTTCGCCGTGGGCCGGAGCGATCCGGTTCGGCCTGGCTACTTTCCCGGTACGCTTCGAGAGCTGTCCAGCGGGCTGTACGAGCGTGTGTGATCCGCCGAACGGGGGAGTATGCACGTCCGAGACCTACGGGTGCTTGGTGGACTGCTTCGCCGACGAGATCAACACCACCGGGCAGTGCTTGGGTTGCGGACCGATGCCGGCGGGACCCACTTCGCGGGCCGGTGCCTTCATCCGCGAACCGATCGTCACCGACAACGTCTGGGACCCCTCCCCGAACCCAGACAACGTCAGCGACATCCTGGACTGGACCGACGGCGACTGCGCTGGCGACAAGGAACTGTTCGCCGTTGGGGCCAGGCCGATCAACGGTGTGCTACGCGACGCCAAGCGCTATCTCGAAGCGGGCTGGACGGCGCCGGACGGCTCGGTCACGTACCCATCACCGCTCGACCCGAACGATCTCGCCGGTAGCGGCATCAACGGGGGAACGGGGTGCCGCAGCGTCAATGTCGTGCTCATCATGAACGGCGACGAGGTCTGCGATTCACAGGCTGACGCCGTTGCGGCGGCAAGCGACCTCTACCAGAACGGCGTTGCGGTGGGCGGCAAGGTTTTCAAGGTCCGCGTCTTCGTGATCAACTTCGCCGGTGCGACACAGTCGACGGCAGATGCGATCGCCGCCGCTGGTGGAACTTACTCGGCCAGGTTTGTCACCAACGAGGTGGTCCTTAGACAAGAGCTGGACAACATCAGCTATTTGTTGACGCTCGGGGAGCAGACGGAGTTGTGCGATGGAATCGACAACAACTGCAATGGCTGCGTCGACGAAGGCGTGTGCGCGTTCATGCCGCCCGACGGCGCCACGATCACGGACCCGTTGCCCATGCTCAGCTTTCGCGAGGGCGTGGGTCTTCCTCCCGGGATCCCGAATGCCTCCACACTCGACTACGAGCTCCAGTGGAGCGACGATCCGGCCTTCACCAATCCAATCGCGGTTCGGTTGAGCTGGGCCGACCCCGGCTTCAGCGATCTCACCAACCCCCAGAGCGTGAGCCCATTCCCGGCCAGCGACGTGATCGAGTACTCGCTCCAGAGTTCCGATCCGCCGCTCGTGCAAGGACAGACGTACTGGTGGCGGGTTGCGTCGTTGATCGAGGTGGCTCCGACGACCTACACCAGCGCCTTCTACGCCAGCGGCCCCTTCTCGCCGGCTCGCAGCTTCACGCTCTCGGAGCCAGTGGCCGTTCCGGTCATGCCGCCGTTGTGGTCCCTGTTTCTGGTTGGCGGCGTGCTCTCGGTCGTCGGGGCTTGTCTCGCGCGTCGGGGCGGCTCCGTCAGGCACGATCCCTAACAACCCAACGGCTGGTACTGGTTTCTTGGGCTTACCATGCACCCTGCTCGTCTACGTCGACGATGCGACGAGCCAGTGGATGGAAATTCGATTCGAATCCGAACACCCCGGGCCAGTATGGAATCCGCGCAATTCCGACGATCTTGTCATTCAAGAACGGCCAGGTGGTGGATCCACTTCAAGGCTTCGCCCCAAGGCGGACTTCGAAGCAGCGATCGAAAAAATGCTCTAGCGCCCAGCGTCCGACGGGAGTTGGTTGCACGGGTGGGGTGACGGGGGGCCGCCGGGCTCAAACCCCATGTCGCCCTCAAGCCCCCCGTCACCCCACCCAAGTCACATCGTCGTTGACCGGGCCGCTGATTGCAGCGGTTGCTTTACACGCGCCGGCAGCGAGTTCGCTGGGGAGCCGGAGGGCTGACCATCAGGCGGGCCTTCGCTTCATTAGAGAGGCCTTCGATGCCGGTAGCAGGACCGCTGCTGCCATTTCGCCCGTCTTGTAAAACAGGTTCGCAGCGTTACGCACGACGTAGTCGCCGCACCGATAGCCCCGGCCCGGCCAAGCCACCATCCCGGGCCGGCTTACGACGATGATTGGGTGACAGCCATTCTTGCACGTGTACACTGTATCGGTGCCGTCCAGGCTGATAGTAGCCTCGGACGCAAGCTGGCGGATCGAACACGTAGGACACTCGGTTGTAAAGTCCGAGTCGCGAGGAGCCGGCTTTCCTTTGGGACCCAGATCAGCTCTTGAGAACACGTCTTCCAGGCGCACGATCTCAAACTCAATCCCATGCTCTTTATTGTAGGAGGTCACTTTCTGGACAAGCATCTCGACAACTTGCTCGGCGGGTGTCGTTCGATAATCCACGTAGCGCGTCGTATCTAGGACACCTTCAACTGAGGCATCGTCGAGCCGTAGCGGGAGAATGTACTCGCGGTTCTCACTGATGGCTCTTGCCTGGGCAGCCCTTCGTTCGTGGTTGGTCCACTGCTTCTCAGAGTATCTCTCAGAGATCACCATCAGACAGTACTTGGACTCGTCCCTGTAAACCGTTGTCAGGTGTGAGTACAGGTCCTTGCCCCAAAGCTCAGCGCTGGCGTACTCGTCGTAGAAAACGGTAAGGCCTCGCAGCGTCAGAGCAGTAGCCAGCGTCTTTGCGACGTCTCGATCCTCGCCAGCGAAAGAGATAACAACGTCGTACTTCGGCACGCCTGGCTCTCTCCTGACCACCTTGTATATCGCTTCTATCGATAACCGGCGACTCTTCGAACCCATCGGGAACATCCCGCCGGTGGAACGCGAGGCACTGTACTGTGAAAGTCAGGAAGCTCCGGCCACGGAGATCGGACTCACGTAAACGAGTCTCCGGAGAACCCGGGGCGGTTCACATCAGATCGGGCCACTGATTAAGGTGATTCTTTTTCACGCGCTAGCAGTCATTCCGCTGGGGAGCCCGGGGGGATGGGCTGCGTGCCCGGACAGACCATGACTGATTTGACTCGAGCTTCACCAGCCGGGGCCCAGTGGGCCGAATCGAGTTCTGAGCGAGTGGCCCGTCCCCCGGCTCCCCAACACAAACCCACGAGCTGCATCGTGTGCTCCGCACCGAGTTCTTGCGGTCGGATCTCCGAGGTAGAGAGTGGCTCGTCGAATCCGTCTACGGGGTTGGTGCTCGGGCGGGGGGCGGGGGGTCGAAGAAGCGAACCGGCCAGCGGCGCTTCACCGCCGTTCGGTAGAGCAGTGGATCGGGATTCGTTGCGACGGGATGGCCGACGAGATCGAGTAGCGGCAGGTCCGTGATCGAGTCGCTGTAGAAGTAACTCTTCGCCAGATCGATCCCCTGCTCGTCGATGAATTGCTGGAGCCAGTAGATCTTCCCCTCTTCGAAGCAGATCGGCTCGATCACGCGCCCCGTGAAGAGCCCGTTCTCGACTTCGAGTCGGGTATGAAGGATGTGCTCGATCCCCAGGCGGGCTGCGATCGGTCGCACCACGAAGGCAGTGGCTCCGGAAACGATTGCGACCACGTGCGACTCGGCGAGGTGCTCCGCAACGAGCTGTTCGGCCTCGGGGTAGATGGTCTCGACCACCGCATCCTCGACCCAGGCAATCGCGTCTTCTTCGAGTTGTTTTTCACTCTGGCCACTGAACTGGGCCATCATGTCGAGTGTCCAGCTTCGGATGTCGAGAATCCCGATCTTGTACTTGAGGTAGGCGCCCAATCCCATCAGGAGATCGCGCTTGCTCATTTCGCCGCGCTGGTAGCGATAGCGCATGTAGAGCGTCGCCGAATTTTCGGAGAGGATCGTCTTGTCCATGTCGAAGAACGCACCGACCCGAGGCTGCGTGCGTTCGATGGCGGTCAACATCATGAAGCAATCCTATCGCGGCATCTCGATCCATGTGAGCCTCACGAGCTCGGCTGGTTCGCGGGTCTAACGGGTGAATCCTGCGAATTCACGTGCAGCGTCGCGCAACCCCATTCTGGGGTCGCGCTGCTAGAAGACGTAGCGGCGCATCGAGATGTTCATCAGCAAGCCGAATCCGACCAGTGATGTCACGAGCGCCGACCCTCCATACGAAAAAAGCGGCAGCGGAACGCCAATCACAGGCGCGAGCCCGAGCACCATCCCGATGTTCAAGGCCAATGGCCAGAAGATCGTGCCCACCAATCCCACGGAGAGCATCGCGCCGAAACCATCCTTCGAAGTACGGGTTACCCGCAACCCCCAGAGCAGAAGTATCAGGTAGAGGGACAACATCGCGCAGCTCCCCACGAAACCCCATTCCTCGGCGAGAACCGAGAACGCGAAGTCCGTGTGCTGCGTGGGGAGAAAGCGGAGCTGGGTCTGGGTTCCCGAGCGGTACCCGGTTCCCAACAAGCCACCGGATCCGATGGCGATTCGCGATTGAATGGCCTGATAGCCCGACGACAGCGGGTCGCGACCCGGATCGATGACATCGAGAATGCGCCGTTGCTGATAGGGCTGGAGGGCGAACATCCACAGTGTAATCAGAGCAGCCACACCTACGACTGCGACGCCGACCCAGGAGCGCCACGGAATCCGCGTGAACGCGAGATAGGTTGAGGCGATCAGCAGCGTGAGCAGCGCCACACCCATATCGCGCTGCATGATGATCAGACCGACCGGTAGGGCCACGATCAGACCTGGGCGCACGAGTGCGCGCAAACGACGGATCTCGCCCGGAGGGTTGTAGTGAAAGTAACGGGCCAACGCGATCACCAAGCCGAGCTTTGCCAACTCCGAGGGCTGGAGCCGGCCCCCGAACAACCAGCTCTGACTCCCGCGGATAATCGGCGCAAAAACCAGCGTCGCCGCAAGCAGAGCGATGCAGACCAGCAGCACCGGAGTCGCGAATCGCTCGAGGTGGCGGTAATCGATCGCCAGAACCAACACCATCGCAACTCCACCGACACCGAGAGAGAGGAGTTGCCGGCGGACTTCCCCTGTCAACTCGTCGTCGACGTGGGTTGCAGAAGCGAGATTGATGATTCCCGCACCGACGATTGTGGCCACCAGCAGCAGCAGCATCCAGTCGAAATTCTGAAGCAACCGCCGGTCAATTCCGAACAACGCGGGAAGCCTCCTCGGATGCCTTGGGCCACCTGGGCGGCTCTTCGGGCATCGATGATTTGAAATAACGCGAAAGGATGGCGTTCACGATCGGGCCCGCTGCACTACCACCGTGCCCGCCGTGTTCAGCGAGTGCGACCACCACGATCTCCGGCGCTTCGACAGGTGCAAAAGCCACGAACCACCCGTGATCCCGGTATTTGAATGGAATCTCGTCTTCTTCCAGCCCCTCGGTCTCCTTGAGGTGAACCACCTGGGCGGTTCCGGTCTTGCCCGCCACACGCACACCGGCAATCCGGGCTCGCCCCCCCGTTCCTCCCTCATCGTAGACCACGCCTTCCAACGCGCGAGTGAGGGTTGCCAGGTGCTCCGGCGAGACGGGCACCTTTCCGAGCGCCTCCGGCTCGGGCCCCTGTTCGAGTGTTCCATCGGGCCCGGTTTGGCGGAGCAGAATGCGCGGCTTGAAGACCGTGCCACCGTTTGCGATCGCCGCGTACGCGACCGCCAATTGCATCGGCGTGGTCAGGTTGTAGCCCTGACCGATCGAGGCCGAGACCGTCTCGCCCTTCAACCAGACTTCACCGAAGCGTCGCTCCTTCCAGGCCCGTGTCGGGACAATGCCCGCAGACTCATTGCCGAGCGCAATCCCCGTGCGGCGACCGAGGTAAAAACCGTTCGCAAAAAACGCCATCCGATCGATTCCCAGTTTGAGGCCCAGCTGGTAGAAGAACACGTCACACGAGCGCGCCAGCGCTTCGTGAAGATTCACCCAACCATGTCCACTGCGTTTCCAACAGCGATAGGTCCGGCGCCCGAGCTTGAAGGTTCCGGGGCAGAACACCCGATCTTCGGGAGCGATTGTCCCCTCTTCGAGACCCGCTGCTGCAACGAAGACCTTGTAGGTGGAAGCCGGTGGATATTGTCCGGCCAGCGCTCGATCTTGAAGCGGTCGGCCTTCGCTCTCCGTAAGCCGCTTCCAGATCGCTGAATCGATGCCACCCGCAAAGCTGTTTGGATCGAAGGTCGGGCGCGACACCAGAGCGAGGATGTCACCGTTGCGCGGATCGAGCACTACGACCGCGCCGTGCTTCTCTTCGCCACCGATCACATCTGGCAGGAAGGCCTCTTCTGCGACTCGTTGAAGATCGCGATCGATCGTGAGCACCACGGTGCCGCCCGGCGTGGCTTCGACCTCGTCGAGCACCTCGTCGATCCGCCCCACCACGTCGACCACGACGTTTCGACCACCCGCGCGCCCGCGCAAAATGCTCTCGAAGCGCCTCTCCACCCCCGCTTGACCAATCACATCACCGCTTCGGTAATCGGCGAACGAACGTGTTTCGAGCTGCTCGAGCTGAATCTCTCCGGTGTGGCCCAGGACGTGCGCCGCGAGAGACCCCCCCACGTAGTAGCGGCGCGGGCGCACGTCGGTGAACACACCCGGCAGCGCGTAGAGGTGGGATTCCACCCGGGTCCGCAAGTCGTAGGGAAGATCCTTGGCGATCCGCACCGGCTGGAAGCGCCTTCTGCCCTTGGGGGTGCCGACGCGCTCGGAGAGTTCGCTGGGATCTCGATCGAGAAGGCGGCCGAGCGCTGCGAACGTCAATTCTCGATCTCGCAGTTCGCTGGGCATCACCTGCACGCCAAATGCGGGCCGCGTGGTGGCGAGTTCGCGCCCGAAGCGATCGACGATGTCGCCTCGCGGAGCTTCTAGACGAACCGTGCGAACCGAATTGCGGCGGGCACGATTGCCCAGGTCTTCGCCCTCGATCACCTGCAGTTGGAAGAGCCGTATCGCGAAAACCGCAAAGGTCAGCACGATGAAGGCGGTAATGAAAATCAACCGATTGGCGATCGAAGGATCGACTCCAGCGGCGAGGCGCCTGACTCCGACATCTTCGATCGGCATCAGGTGAATCGATTTCGCGGCCGAAACTGCAGGAGCTGGTGTCCAGCTTCGACTTCACTGAGCCAGTTCGAGATCCGCTCGACGAGCCACACACCAAACGGTGCGAATGCGCCATTGATCAGCGCGTGCGGAATCAGTGCGCGCAACATCTCACCATCCACGCCCGGGCCAGCGGCAAAGAAGGCGGTGAGCGCTCCGGTTCCCAAAGTCGTGACCATGCTCAAGACGATGACGAAGGTCGCCAGTGGTATCATGCCGCGAAGATTCAGCTGCTGGCTGCCCGCGCGCGCGGCACCAAAGGCAAAAATCCGCAACAGCATGTGTTGTCCGAGAAGCGATCCCGAGAGAAGATCCGCAATGAAACCCAGCGCCGCCGAGAGAACGACGCCACCCGCAGTGCTGCGCCAGCACAGACCCAATCCAACCACCAGCAGCAGCCCGAGATCGGGGCAATAGTGAAGTGGAACGAATGTGCCGACGGCTCCCTGGATCATCGGTGCGAGCGTGCCGATAGCCAGCAGGACGAAGACGCGCTTCAAGGCTCCGGCCCCTCCGCTGCCATCGCGCCGAGGGCTCTCTCCTCCTCGCCCGCGTAGAGCAATTCCATTGTCGGGCCTCGCCGCAACATCACGAAAACCTGTTCGAGCCGGCCGAAATCGACCGCGGGAACCAGCTTCGCGGTTTGCATCAGTGCAGACCCCGGGTCCGATACCGAGACGACCTCCGCAATCCGGATTCCCTTGGGATAGACGCCGCCGAGTCCCGAACTGATCACGACATCACCGATGCGGACGTCGCTGCCGCGGACCACGAACTCAAAATCCATCTCGCTGATTCCCAGGCCTCGTACGATCCCTCGCAAACGGCTGCGCTGGATGATTCCATCGACCGCACTCTGACGATCCAGTACGAGCATCGCCTTCCCGGCACGCGCCGACGTCGCGGTTACCAGGCCCACGAGCCCGTGTTCCGAGATGACCGGCATCCCCGAGCGCACGCCGTGGTCGCGTCCGCGATCGATGAGCACCGATCGGAACCACGGCGAGGGGTCGACGCCGACGAGCTCCGAAGGAAGCATCGGAATCTCGAAGTCCGCGCGAATCTCAGCGATGCGCGCGAGCCTCCCGCTTGCGATGAGCGCCTCCCGCAGCTGAAGATTTTCCTCCTCCAGCACAACGAGTCGGGTGCGAAGGGCTGCATGGGTGTCGCTCGCGGCGAGCAGCAACACATAGTGGCGCCAGGCATTTTGAGTGAGGTCGAACGGCAAGGCGATCATCTTCTGGACGGGCGCAGCGATGTCGAGAATCGCGCCGGTCCAACCCGAGAATTCGCGCTCTGGGCCACCGGACGCCGAACGGCGGTCGACGACCATCGCGACGACTGCGAACGCCACCAAGGCGACCACGAGGGCGGTCACGGATGTTCGGCTGCGAAATTCGGCCATGGCCCCACTCCACACGCGGTGGACCGACCAGAGTTACGAGCGAATCGCCACTTCCTTGAGGAGCGAAATTTCGTCCAGCATGCGCCCGGTCCCGATCGCTACGGCGGTCAGGGGGTCTTCCGCCAGCATCACCGGAAGCCCCGTGGACTCCCGGAGTAGAACGTCGAGGTTGCGAAGCAGCGACCCACCCCCAACCAAAACGATTCCCTTGTCGACAATATCCGCGGCCAGTTCGGGTGGTGTGCGCTCCAACGCGATCTTCACGCTTTCGACGACCGCGTTCACCGGCTCCGAAAGCGCCTCCCGCACCTCCTCGGACTTGAGATCGATGGTCTTGGGAATACCCGCGACGAGATCTCGCCCCTTGACCTCCATCGATCGAATTTCCTCTTCGGCATACGCGGTCCCAATCCTGATCTTGATGAGTTCGGCCGTCCGCTCGCCGATCAGCAGGTTGTGCCTGCGCTTCACATAGTTGATGATCGCCTCGTCCATCTTGTCGCCACCGACGCGTGTCGAGTTGGCGTAGACGATCCCCGACAACGAGATGACGGCCACCTCCGTCGTGCCGCCCCCGATGTCGATGATCATGTTTCCGGAAGGTTCCGTGATGGGCAGTCCCGCACCGATCGCAGCCGCCATGGGCTCTGCGATCAGATAGACCTCCCGCGCTCCCGCCAACATCGCAGACTCGCGGACCGCGCGTTTTTCGACTGCGGTGATTCCCGACGGAACGGCGATCACGATGCGCGGCCGGATCAAGCGCTTGCGGTCGTGTGCCTTCATGATGAAATACCGGAGCATCGCCTCGGTGATCTCGAAGTCTGCGATGACACCGTCTTTCATCGGCCGAATCGCGACGATGTTGCCCGGCGTGCGCCCGAGCATCTCTTTGGCTTCTTTGCCGATGGCTCGGACTTTGTCCACCCCGCGCGAATCGCGCACGACGGCCACGACACTGGGTTCCGAAACAATGATTCCCTTGCCCTTCGCGTACACAATTGTGTTTGCGGTACCGAGATCGATGGCGAGGTCGTTGGAGAACCAACCGAGGATGGAGTCGAGGATCACTTCGCGCTCCTGTGGCTGCGCTTGTTGGCGAGCGGCACACGCGCCTCTAAGTATCTGAATTCACAGGGCGTTTCCAACCCTCGCAGCACCCCTCCAGAGTACCAATGTGGGAATTGGGGTACAAGCTGCAAGCCTCGTTTTGTGAAGGGCTTGCTGGCCGGCGCGCTCGCCCTTAATTTTGACCCACCTACTTAGAACCCTTCATCGACCAAAGCCGCTCCGAGCTGAGTGCTCGAGCACGCTCCACAACGAGGGAAAACTGCCATGCTCAAGGTTCTCAGACAGGGGCGGCGCTGGGTCACCGCGTTCTTCGTCCTCGCGGTGGGCGGGGGCATGGTTTTCTACCTCGGGGGCGGGGGAGGATCGAACCGGCGCGCCCCAGGAAGCGTCGTGGTGGTGGGAGGTGAGAGCTTCGGACTGCGAGAATTCAGCCGCGTCCGGGCCCGGCGCGAATCTACGCTCCAGCAGCAACTCGGCTCCGAGTTCGACTCTCGCGCGATGAGCGACACCCTTGACCAACTCGCCATCCAATCCCTGATCGAGGAAGCGATCCTCAGCCGAGAGGCCTCCGCGCTCGGAATGGCGGTTGCGAAGAGCGAAATCGAGCGCTCGATCAGTTCTTCGCTGTATTTTGCGGGCGAAGACGGCCGCTTCAGCCCCGAGCAGTTCGAATCGTGGGTGGAATACGAGTTCGGCAACCAGCGCAATTTCATCCGTGAGCAGCGCTCGGCGATGCTTGCCAACAAGCTCATGCGAACCCTGACCCAGCTCGCCCAGGTCTCCGAGGGCGAGGCGCGGCAGACGGTCATTCGGCGCATGGAACAGGTCCAGATCGCGTTCGTGACCCTCAACGCGCAGGCCCCCGCTGCGGATTTCGAGCCGGATCCGGACCTCCTCCAGGCTTTCATCGCCAGCCAGGAGCGCGAGCTTCGGGCCCTCTATGAGCAGCGATCGGGCCTCTACGATATGCCCGAGCAAGTCCGCGCGCGCCATATCCTGCTGTCGGTCCGCGAAGACGCCAGCGTTGAGGAAACCGAAGCGATCCGCTTGCGCGCCGAGGGGGTCCTGAAACAGATCCGCGAGGGCGCGGACTTTGCGGCGCTCGCGAGCGAACTGAGCGAAGACCTCGGCTCGAAGATCAACAGCGGCGATCTGGGGTTTTTCGCGCGCGGCCAGATGGTGAAGGCGTTCGAAGACGCGGCCTTTTCGCTCGAGCCCGGAACGATCGGCGAGCTGGTCAAGAGCGAGTACGGCTATCACATCATCCAGGTGGAAGAACATCGCGACGCCCAGCAGCGCAGCTTCGAAGCGGTTCGCGAAGACCTCGCGGCCGAACTGATGGGCTTGGAGGTAACCCGAACCGAGAACCGCGCGATCGCAGACCGGATCGCCGAGGCGATCCGCAGCGGCGCCAGCCTCGAGTACGCGGCGCGCGCAGAGAAGCTCACCCTCCAGCGCAGCGGCCGACTGCAACGCCGAGCCGACAGCTACATACCGGATCTGGGAGCGAGCGAGGCCGTAATGGCGGCCGCCTTCAACATGGAGCCGGGCCAGAGCTCGGATCGCGTGTTCGAAGTCTACGGATCCATGGTTCTGATTCAGGTCATGGAGCGCTTTCCACCCAACGAGGACACGGTCGAAGCCGCCATCGACCAGGAACGCATCCTGCTCGCGAGCCAGAAACAACAAGCCTACCTGAGCACCTGGATCAACCAGACCCGCGCCAAACTCGTCCAAGAAGGCGACCTGACGATCAACCTCGCCGCCCTTCGAAGCGACCGCTAAAAACGGCCCCGCAATCCTGCCAAGCCGCTTCCTGGAACGACCCGGCCAACTGGGCCCCGGCTGGCGGCGCTGCCCTCAAACCAGCCATGGTCTGTCCGGGCGATCAACCTCGCCGCCCTGCGAAGCGGCCGCTAGCCCGGACAGGGCCCGGCGGGTCGAGATCCTCTGCGGGAATTGCTGCCCGGGTGCGGTGACGGGAGGCCATCGGGCTCAGGCCCATGTCGCCCTCAGGCCTCCCGTCACCGCACCCAAGCGGCATCGCATTCGATCGGGCCGCTGAATGCGGTGGTTCTTTTTTCAGCGCTAGCAGCGAATTCGCTGGGGAGCCGGGGGGAAGGGTTACGAGCGACATGGGGTTGGAGCGAGTGGCCCTTCCCCCCGGCTCCCCAGAGCAAGCCCCACGCGCTAAATCGGGTTCGGAGCGAGTGGTTCTTGCGTCCCGGTCACCTGAGAACTGTCTTCACCCAAGACGCGCGAAAAGCGCTGAATCAGGCGAACGACTCGCGGCGGTAGCGCAGCAGATCCATGAACTCCGCTCGCGTCTTGGAGTCTTCCTCGAATTCGCCGCGGATCGAACTCGTGATCGCCGACACATTTTGTTGCCGCACGCCGCGCATCATCATGCACAAGTGGATCGCCTCGACGACCACCGCGACACCCTTGGGCTCGAGGATCTCCTCGAGCGTCTCGGCGATGTTGACCGTCATTCGCTCCTGCACCTGGAGCCGACGCGCAAAGATCTCGACGAGACGCGGAATCTTGGACAATCCGAGGACTTTCCCGTTCGGGATGTAGGCGACGTGGATGCGGCCAAAAAACGGCAGCAGGTGGTGTTCGCAGAGACTGTAAAACTCGATGTCCTTGACGATCACCATCTCGTCGTAGGAAACCTCGAACAACGCACCATTCAGGATGTCTTTCGGGTTCTGTGCGTAGCCGGTCGTGAAGTAGCGCAGCGATCGAGCAACACGGTTGGGTGTTTGCTCCAGGCCACTGCGACCAGGGTCTTCCCCAATCTCCTTCAAGAGGCTGGTCACGAGAGGTTCGATCGGATCCGGGATTTCGCTCATGAAATGGCTCCACTGATGCAAGAGTTGTGACGCGTCTCGACGATTCTGACCCGGACCACTTCGGCGCTGCTCCGCTTCGCGACCTCGTCGGAGAGGGTCTTGTGGATGACGAGCGCGATGTTTTCCGTGGTGGGCACCCGGTCGCGAAAGGCCTCGTCATCGTTCAACAGCCTTCTCGCGAAACGCGACCCGACGCGCTCCTCGAAGATTCGATCGAGCAGATCTGGCGAGAGAATCCTACCGGTTCGCTCGTCGATCGGCCCCGTCACCGTGACCTCGACCTCGTAATTGTGGCCGTGCCCATTGGGATTGGCGCACTTGCCGTAGATGGCCAGGTTCTCCTCCGCGCTGAAGGAAGGCTGGCTGAGGATGTGCGCGGCCGGAAAAGCATAGCGGCAGGTCAGTTCGATCACGGCTCGGGCTCGATGACGTCGACCCAGAGGTCCGCATCCTGCTGCAGGCGAATCCGGTCGAGCATGCCATCGGGTAGCGCCGCGATGAGAATCCGGCGGATGACCCGCGCGAAGTTCTCCGGGCTCGGCGGATCCTTTTCGAAATAAGGCGTGTCGAGATTCAAATCCTGGTGGTCGAAACGGGCCATGATCTCGTCGTCGAGAATCTGCTGAAGGTCTTTCAAATTGAGCACCATGCCGGTGACGGAATCGGGCTCACCCCGAAGCGTCACCTCGAGGCGGTAGTTGTGTCCGTGGTGCCGGGCGCGGCTACCGAACAACGCGGCGTTGTCGTCATCCGAGAGCTCCGGCCGCACGTAGCGCAGCGAAGCCGAGAAATCGATCGCCCGAGTAATCCGAATCAAAGCGCAACCTCTTGAATTCAAAAGACTATTTAAGATATTAGCCACACCACTCCCCACGTCAACGCGACCGTCCGCGGCACCGGTCGAGCTTCTGCGCGAATGGGTTGCTCGGGTGGGGTGGCGGGGAGTTCGTTGGTCTGCGCGGGTTAATAGTGGCGGACGAGGCCGCAGACCACGCCCCGCACTTCGAGATCCTCGGCGGGAACCACGATATCTTCCATCGCGGCGTTGGCGGGCCGCAGCCGAACCGTCGAACCGTCGCGGTAAAATTTCTTCAGCGTGACCTCCTCGCCCCGGATGAGCGCCACCACGGTCTCTCCGTTGCGGGCCTCGCTGCGGCTTTCGACGACCACATAATCGCCGTCGCGGATCTGCTCTTCGATCATCGAGTCGCCACGTACCCGCAACGCAAAGCTGCGACCGCGCCGCGGCACCAGAGCAGCGGGCACGTCTAGGGTCTCCTCGACCTCGATGGCTTCGATCGGTATGCCAGCCGCGACGAAACCGAGCAGTGGGAGCGAGACGGTCCCTGAACTCGGCGGCACCACTGGCTCGACGGAGCGAGACCGATTCCACGCCTTGCGAAGAAAGCGCTTGTTGACGAGATGCTGAACGTGCTTGTGGACCGTAGCGACCGACGAGAGATTGAAATGCGCGCCGATCTCTTCGAGGCTCGGCGAATAGCCCTTGCTCGCGACAAAAGAGCAGATGTAGTCATAGATTTCGCGCTGTCTTCGCGTCAACGCCATTTCACCGCCTCCCCGTCATTTCTGCCATTTCTGCCATTCCTGCCATTCCTGTCATTCCCGGCATTCCCGGCATTCCCGGCGAACCTGGCTTTCTTGACTTCCATTTCCGGCGAGCCAGGCTTCCGGCCTCTCTTCTCGGATCACCGAAGACCCCTCCATAAGGCACCGAGCTTTGGGGCTTTCAGCCCCGGAACACTCCGGCCTTCGCGAGGGCTTCGATGTTTGTTCGCCCGGAGGATTGACGAAAGGGAGGCGAAAATCAACCGACGACGGGAGTAAACAATGGATCAAACCCCGCGGGATCGCATCGACTGTCTACTCCCCGACTGGCGATCAGCGGGCTTCACCCTGCGCGCCGCCGCTCAGGCCGCGTTCAGTTTTTGATCGGGGGCTGCACGGTAGAAACCACGTAGTTCCGAGAGCAGCGCCGGAGTGTCGGAGCGATGCGGATAGCGCCGCTCCAGCGACCGACAGTAGGCGCGGGCGCGGTGGTGCGCGGTCGCGTAGCGCTCGCGGGTAGACGCGTCCATCCAATCGCACCACGTGAAGGCTTCAAAGCGCCCCAACCCATCGTGGCCGCTCAGGCGCGCCACCGCATAGCGATCGACTTCGCTCTGAAATTCCAGCACCAGCTGGGAGACCGACCAGTCGCGATCCGCGAGCCAGGCGAGGTAGAGGAGATGGCTCGTCTCCTCGATCACCGTCCAGGGGTCGTCGACATCCTCTGCGTCGATGTAGATCCCGACCGAGATTTCCGCGGGCGCCTCGACGATCAGCAGGCCCGAACGCGGGCTGTCGGGCGGCAACAGCTTCAGCGCCACGCCAGGGTCGACGACGAATTGCTCGGCGCGCAAGTCGAGGTCCAACCGATAGATCGACGTGATCCAACGCTGGGCCTCCATGACCGCCTGCAACAGCGCTGCACTTTGCGCCGCGGAGAGCTTCCGGTGGGCCGGAGCCTCAGCAGAGGTCATTGCCACCACCACAGGCCCGAGCGGTCCGGCGGCAGACAGCCGGCGCGCAGCAGCAGTGCGCGGTCCCGCGCGCTGCCGGTGCGCAGATAGCGCTCGTAGATGCCCAGCAGGTTCTGCGGCCGCCCGGGACGGGCCCGATCCCCTACCTCAGCCAGCAGCTCCACGAACTCGCCAAAGCACTCTGCGAGTTCGCGGTAGAGGCCGGTCCACTTCCCCGCTTCGCCCCGGCCGCGAAGCCCGTTCACGACATCGCCATAGGCGCTGCACCCGATCTGCCGGTAGTAACTTGCGTCGACGGCGCCGTCGAGGAGGCTGTCCGCCAGAAATCCCGATACGAAGAGCGCGTGGTCGCCCAGCCCGCACATACGCCGGATCCGCTCCACGCTGTGGTCGCGCTGAGCAGCCAGGAGCGCCTCGGCGAGGGTCTGTTCGCCCTCGATCCCGTCGCGGTTCTCGCGCACGCGCTCGTCGAGCAACTCCACGAGGTAAGCGATCGCCATTGAGCTCGGTTGCAGCCGAACCTTGTCGAGGGCTCCAGCGAGCAATTCGGCAAAGAGCGCGCGCGGAACGCTGCGGTCGATCTGCACCGGACCTGCCTGCCGGGAATTGCCCATGGGTCCCCCGTGCTGCCCGTCTTTCACTAAATCGGCAACCCGGGGAGCGATTCTGAGGGCGGAGATCGAGAAAATTTTCGATCCACGCCTTGACCTCGTGCGTCCTAGTGTTTACGTTGCGGCGCTTGGCAGTCGGAGCCTCCGGCTGCCAATGACAGGGCAGTTGCCACCCACCGAGCCACAGGGGCCCGGTGAAGACAAATCGACCAATCTTCCCTGCCAAACCTGCAAGCTCCCGATTGTGGGGCGCTGCATTCGGAGGAACTGGATCCATGAAGATTCGTCCGCTCCAGGATCGGATCATCGTCAAGCGTGTCGATGAAGAAGAAACCACCAAGGGTGGAATCATCATTCCCGACAGCGCCAAAGAAAAGCCCCAGGAGGGCAAAGTCATCGCCGTGGGCAAAGGCAAGACCAACGAAGATGGCAAGCTTCAGCCGCTCGATGTGAAGAAGGGCGACAAGGTGCTGTTCAGCAAATACGCGGGCACCGAGATCAACATTGAAGGCATAGAGCACCTGATCATTCGCGAGGACGATGTCCTCGGCGTGGTTGAATAGGAGTCCATACAAAATGGCCAAAGAAATTCGCTACGACCAGGACGCGCGCAGCAAGCTGCTCGCCGGTGTCAACGGCCTTGCCAACGCGGTCCGCGTGACGTTGGGACCGAAGGGCCGCAACGTCATCATCGACAAGAGCTTCGGCTCTCCCACCGTCACCAAAGACGGTGTGACGGTTGCCAAGGAAATCGAGTTCGAGGACAAGTTCGAGAACATGGGTGCCCAGATGGTGAAGGAGGTCGCGAGCAAGACCTCCGACGTCGCGGGTGACGGAACGACCACCGCGACAGTGCTCGCCCAGGCCCTCTTTCGCGAGGGCAGCAAGCTCATCGTCGCGGGCATGAATCCCATGGAAGTCAAGCGCGGCATCGATGCTTCGGTCACTGCCATTACCGGGGAACTCAAGAAGATGTCGAAGTCGACCCGGGACTCGGATGAGATCGCCCAGATCGGCACGATTTCCGCCAATTGCGACGAGGCGATCGGCAGCATCATCGCCGAGGCGATGGAGAAGGTCGGTCGCGAAGGCGTGATCACGGTCGAAGAGGGCAAGTCCCTCGATACCGAGCTCGACGTCGTCGAGGGCATGCAGTTCGACCGCGGCTACCTGTCGCCCTACTTCGTGACGGATCCGGAGCGCATGGAAACCATCATCGAAGAGCCGCTGATCCTGCTGCA
>JACZVU010000188.1 GCA_022572485.1 Myxococcales bacterium | reverse complement strand
GTACGGAGTGATCTTCGTAGTTATCGACGCCGAAGTTTCTTTCCAGTTGAGGATGCGCGTGCTTTGCTTGGCAGAGCTGCCGATAGACGAGGTATTTGCTAGTAACAGCTTGTTTTCTGCCTTGGCCGTACCGCTCAACGACATCTTCGATCATCTCCTTCACAACTTTAAATGGCCGAGTCGGATCGTTGTAAGACCACCACTCGTCGGCACGCTCCACGTCATCGCGGATGTATGCCACCGTGAAGGCCACTTCGAAGATGCAGGACACGAGAGTCAACGCTTGAACGGGAAATCCCTGCACGCATAGGATCGAAGCGCAGCGGAGGTCCCTGATAATCCGAGTTAGCAGCTTGACCGCCACGTTCCGCGCTTTCAGCTTGGACCCAGGTTCGTACGCTAGAGCGGCTTCTATCACTTGCCCAAGGAGACCGTCGCAATTACGAGCGGTGTCGAGGGGCGCCGCGAGTGCTGCGACAAGCCGGTCGACGACCGCGTCTGGCTCAATCGCCCGCTGGATCAGATCCCGTACGAAGTCCGAAGCTCCACGCTCCTTCGAAAGAGCGTGCAAAGCGCGGCTCTCGGCGCGGGTCAGGTAGACGTGAACCGACGCGGTTCTTCGGTCACGCCTGGGCTTTCGGGGGCGAGGCAATAGAAGCGTATTTTACGCTAGAAAACTCTCCGATCAAGTCTCGGAGATTGGAACTCTCTCTTTCCCGAGCCCAATTCAGTCGGTCACGATTTTTTCGAATCGGGCGTCCTTCGAGCGCTTGGCCGCGGCCGTAAACGCGCGCGCTTGGCGCTGAGCGCGGGCATCTTCGATACTCTCCGCCGTTTCGACTTCGACGATCACGCGCTTAGTGCCCTTGCTAGCGTCGATGTCGGGACGCACGCCGCGGATCGTGCCGGGCTGCTTCCAGCCCTTGAGGTCGGCCTGAACCGTGTATCCTTGACGCGCGAGCTGTTCGGCGCGCTTCCGCACCGCCTTGTCGTGCTTTGACTGGCTGCTGGTGGTACGCTTCCTCGACATATTTATACCTCCGCCCCGACGGAATCTGGGGCACCAAACATCGTGGCCGTCCCATCGAAGATTCGCAAGAGATCTGGTTACTTATTGCTTACTTCTTTCCTGACCCAGATCGGAAGTACTGAAATCTAAAGGGATTTTCCAGATCGCCCCGTGTCTGGGGGTCAAGAAGTCGCGAGTTCGAATCTCGCCGGCCCGACCACTGCGCACCCGGATTTTGGTTTTATATCAATGGGTTGTGCTTGAACGCGAGCCTGCGTGCGCTCCACGTTCTATTTGGAAGGGAGTGGTGCGGCAGGCCGGGGCAGGTCCGTTGGAAATCGCAACGGACTATTTGATCTCACCTGCTTTTCCGGCTGCTACTCGGTCGGGGTGATAGCCAAGGGGATCGGCCCAGGTGAAGCGAGCCGGGTTGATCACCATGGTTGTAAAGGTCTTATGCATGTCGGTGGGTCGCGTGATGACTTGAATAGGGGTCGACACGACCCACAGTGTGAATCCGACGGCTGTCGCTAGGATACCGAGGGGGCGCAACGTGGACGAGTCGACCCATACGGGAACGTCGTTTGCCCGCGTACCGGCAGGGCCCGCTGCAGGCGATCCGATCGGTTGACCCAAGATCGCGATAAAGATGATCGTAATGAAAAGCCTATACATGATTCCCCCCGTCTAGCCGGCTACTCGGCCTGACGGGGGCCGATCTTTACGCCTTTCCGGGGGCGCTGCCGCCGCTTCCATCGCCTCTGGTGTCCCTTCAATATCGAGCCGGACCCATTGCAATTACAAGGGGTTCCAGCCTAAGCTGCGGGCTGATGGGGGGAGGCGGATGATCCAATCGAGCCCGTTGGGCCGGGGCGAAGGGGAGCTTTCGAGACGCAGGCTGTCCGACCGGCTGAGAGCGATCGGAATCCAGGACGAGCGGGTCCTCGAGGCCATCGCGAGCGTCCCTCGCCACCTGCTGATTTCTGAGCCCCTTCGCGGGCAGGCCTACAAAGACGTTTCGCTGCCAATCGGGGCTGCTCAGACGATCTCGGCGCCGAGCACGGTCGCCGCGATGACCCAGGCGCTCCAGCTGATGGGGCCCGAAACCGTATTGGAGATCGGCACGGGCTCCGGCTACCAAGCGGCGATTCTCTCGCGATTGGTGGCGCGGGTGGTGTCGATCGAGCGCCTTCCCCGGCTAGCGGCGCGCGCGCGCACGGCCCTCGACAACCTCGGGATCAGCAACGTGGTGGTCCACCTCGGCGACGGTACCGTCGGACGCCCCGCCGATGCGCCCTTCGATGCGATCCTGGTCACCGCCGGGGGGCCGGAAGTACCGCAGCCTCTGTTGGCGCAGCTCGCGCCCGGTGGCTGCCTGGTGGGACCTTTCGGCGCGCGCGAAAATCAGAAGTTGGTTCGGATGCGATGCGATGGCCGCGGAAATTTCAGCCACGAGGAACTCGGCCCGTGTCGATTTGTCGAATTACTGGGTACACACGGATGGTCCGCCGCTTAGTGGTGGCTGGAACCCGAAGTGCGCGTATCGCCCTCTGGGTGGTGGTCGGAATTTCGCTCGGATGTGCGTCGACTCCTGACGCGCCATATTCGCAGGACGGCGCGGCTGGGCTCACGCACATTTTGCAGCCAGGCGAAAATCTCTATCGACTCTCTCGATTCTATGGCGTTTCTGTCGACTCCATCGTGAGCGCAAATGGCATCGGCGATGTGACACAATTAAAAGTAGGGAAGCGCATCTGGATTCCGGGAGCAAAGCGGGGTGCCGCTCAGGAATCCCTCGCAGGAGCGGGTTTGGGGTTGCTGGAGCCGGGCGCAGCAGATCTGGGGCTGATCTGGCCCGTGCGTGGAAGATTGAGCTCGCGCTTTGGTTGGCGCAATGGGCGCGGCCACGACGGCATCGACATTCCCGCCAAGACCGGCACTCCGATCGTCGCCGCAGCAGCGGGCCGGGTGATTCACAGCGGGCGCGGCCTCGGAGATTACGGCCGGGTGGTCATCTTGAAACACGAGGGCTACTACTCGACGGTCTACGCCCACAATCGACGCAATCGCGTCGAGAAGGGCGATTTTGTCGAGAAGGGAGAGATCATCGGCGAGGTCGGTTCGAGCGGCAACGCAAGCGGACCCCATGTACACTTCGAAGTTCGGCGCAACCGAAAGCCGTTGAACCCCTTGCTCTTTCTGCCCTGACGATTCCCGCCGCCAGCCTGAGGATTCCCGCCCCCATCCGTCGACCTGTTCCAGAGAGGTCTTCCGATGAGGGCTCCTTCCCAGCGACCGTATTTCCCGTCGCGTTTTGCGCGCCCCGCCGAACAGGGCACCCGTCGAGCCAGC